>PLEY01000135.1 GCA_003136595.1 Burkholderiales bacterium | reverse complement strand
GTTCGAGAACCTGACGCCCCTGTTCCCGAATGTCGCCTTGTCGCTCGAGCGCGAAATGCGGGGCGACGAGAACATCACCGGACGGATCATCGACATGATCGCCCCGATCGGCAAAGGGCAACGGGGCCTTCTGGTGGCGTCGCCAAAGAGCGGCAAGACCGTGATGATGCAGCATATCGCCCATGCCATCGCGACCAACCATCCCGAGGTCGTGCTGATCGTCCTGCTGATCGACGAGCGCCCCGAGGAGGTGACCGAGATGCAGCGATCGGTCAAAGGCGAGGTCGTCGCCTCGACCTTCGACGAACCGGCGACCCGGCACGTTCAGGTCGCAGAGATGGTCATCGAGAAGGCCAAGCGGCTGGTGGAGATGAAAAAGGACGTCGTGATCCTGCTCGACTCGATCACGCGCCTTGGCCGCGCCTACAACACGGTCGTGCCGGCCTCCGGCAAGGTACTGACCGGTGGCGTCGACGCCAACGCGTTGCAGCGCCCCAAGCGGTTTTTCGGCGCGGCCCGAAACATCGAGGAAGGTGGGTCCCTGACGATCATTGCAACCGCGCTCATCGAGACCGGTTCGCGCATGGACGACGTCATCTACGAGGAATTCAAGGGCACCGGCAACATGGAGGTGCATCTCGAGAGGCGCCTTGCGGAAAAGCGCGTGTATCCTTCCATCAACCTGAACAAGTCCGGAACGCGTCGGGAGGAACTCCTCATCAAACCCGAACTGCTGCAGAAAGTCTGGATCCTGCGCAAGCTGATCTACGCGATGGACGAGATCGAGGCGATGGAGTTCATCCTCGACAAGATGAAACAGACCAAGAACAACGCCGAATTCTTCGACATGATGCGCCGGGGCGGCTAGCCGGCGGCCCGGCGACAGGCAGCGCAAGGCACTGCGGCCCGCCGGCCACAGGGTGGTGGCGCAAGACGCAAACATCTGGCATAATCAAGGGCTTATAAAAATTTACGCAAGTGGTCCGACGGGCGCACTAGGGCGCAACTGTATGACGCAAGTGTACGACGCAACTGCAGGCCGCAGGCTTGGCACTCAGATAGCACGCCATGCAAGACGCACCCCCCTCGGATTGGCTACGAAACGTCCCAAAGGAATCCAAAAGGAATTCTCATGAAAGAAGGCATTCATCCCGAGTATCGCGAGGTCGTCTTCCTCGACCTGTCGAACGACTTCAAGTTCATCACCCGCTCGACGATGCACTCGCGGGAATCCATCGAGATCGACGGCAAGCAGTATCCGCTCGTCAAACTCGAGGTGACGTCAGAATCGCACCCGTTTTACACCGGCAAGCACAAGATCGTCGACACCGCGGGGCGCGTCGAGAAATTCCGCCAGAAATTCGGTAACCGTTCCGGCAAAGCGTCTGCCTAGCGGATGCGCGTGCGCAGCGCTTCTGCCACGACAGGAGAATAAGGGCAGCTTCGGCTGCCTTTTTTTCTTGGACCGAAGGGTTCGCCCGGTTTCACCGCAATGGATCTACCCCGTTCCTCCCCTGCCCGCCTGACGGCCCTGGCCACCCTGAAGCTGCCACGGGGCGGCCTGTTCTTTCTCTGCCTGCTCTATATCCTGCCGGGACTGCTCGGACGCGATCCGTGGAAATCGGAGGATGCGAGCGGCTTTGGCGTGATGTGGACCATGGCCCATGGCAACCTGCGCGACTGGCTCATCCCCAACGTCTCGGGGGCGCCGGTCTTCGACAGCGGCCCCCTCGCCTACTGGCTGGGGGCAGCCTGCATCAAGCTCGCCGCGGGCGGCCTTGGCGGCGCCATCGATGCCCCCCTCGCGGCCCGGCTCGCCACGGTGATTCTCTTTCTCATCGCCGCCACGGCACTGTGGTATGCGACCTATCTGCTCGGCCGGCGGCCGGCGGCGCAGCCGCTCGCGCTCGCCTTCGGTGGCCATCCCGAGCCCCGCGACTACGGGCGCACCCTTGCCGACGGATCGCTGCTGATCCTTCTCGGCAGCTTGGGGCTTGCGGCGCGGGTCCACGAGAGTTCCTCCGATGTCGGCATGCTGACCATGCTCTGTGTGGTCCTCTATGGGGCCGCGCGCAGCCTGGATCGCCCCTATGTGGGCGCGGCCTGGATCGCGCTTGGCGTGGTCGGACTGGTGCTCACGCGCGGCCCCTACCCGGCCCTCGCGCTGTTTGTGGCGATGCTCTGCCTGGTGCTGCTGCACCCCGAGTGGCGCGCGACGCGTCTGCCCGGGCTCGTCATCACCTTGCCCCTGGTCGCCGTCGGTCTTTACGTGTGGCCCGCCCTGGTCGCGCACTTCGATGCCACCGAGTCCAGCGCCTATTTCGCCGCGCGCAGGGCCTACTGGCTCGCCTACCTTGACGGCGTCGATCTGGAGGCGCTGCGCAAGTACGGCCGCAACATCCCCTGGTTCGCGCTGCCCGGCTGGCCAATCGCGGCCTGGGCATGGTGGGTCTGGCGCGGCCAGCGCAGCACCCCCCATGTCGTGCTGCCTCTCGCCTACCTCGCGGCGGTCACGGCTGTCCTCCTGTCAACCTCCGACAGCGGCGACGGCCTGTTGCTCATGCTCCTGCCCGGTGTGGTGATGCTGGCTGCGTTTGGACTGCCGACCTTAAAGCGCGGCGCCGCCAATGCCATCGACTGGTTCAGCCTGTGCGTGTATTCGCTGACCGCGCTTGGCATCTGGCTGAGTTGGCTAACGCGCGTGACGGGCATTCCGGCGTCCTACGCGCGAACCCTCGCCCGCCTCGTGCCGGGGTTGCCCGGCGAGTTGCACATCCTGCCTTTCTTGATCGGCGTGGGGATGTCCGCAGCTTGGATATGGATCGTCCACTGGCGCATCACGACCCACCCCAAGGTGCTGTGGCGCAGCGTCGTGCTGGCCAGCGGTGGGGTGACACTGTGCTGGGGGCTGGCCATGACGATCATGTTGCCCGAACTCGACTACAGCCGCAGCTACCGGGACGTCGCGCTCAAACTTGCGCAGGCGCTGCCTGTCGCCGCGCAGGGAGAACGGGCCTGCGTCTCCGTGGATGGGCTCGGCCTTGCGCAGCGGGCCTCGTTCGCCTACTTCGCGGGGATCCGGTTCGCGCGGCTCGACTTCGACGGGGTGCACGAGAGCGAAAGCTGTCCCTACCTGTTAAGACAGGACCTGACCCGCGATCCGCGCATCCTGCAGCCACCGGGTCAGTGGCAGTCCATCTGGGAGGGACGCCGGGCTTCGGACCGCGATGAACGCTACCGCCTGTTCCGGCGCGCCAGGTCCTCCCCGGAGCCGGCCGGCATCACGCCACGCGCTGCGCCCTCCGAGCCCTAGCGAGCTGGGCTGGCGGCTTCGCATCGGCCTAGGCCTTCAGAAAGTGTTCGCGGTAGTAGCGCAACTCGTCGATCGACTCGTAGATGTCAGCGAGAGCCTCATGGCGCTGCTGCTTCTTAAAGCCCGACACCAGTTCAGGCCGCCAGCGCTTGCACAGTTCCTTGATCGTGCTCACGTCGACATTGCGGTAGTGAAAAAAGCCCTCGAGGAGCGGCATGTAGCGCGCCATGAAACGCCGGTCCTNNCGCCGGTCCTGGCAGATCGAGTTGCCGCACATGGGCGCCTTGCCCTTGGGCACATAGACCTTCAGGAAATCGACGAGCTGCTCCTCGGCCAGTGCCTCCGAGAGCACCGAGGCCTTGACCTTGGCGATCAGTCCCGAACGACCATGGGTTCCCTTGTTCCACGAATCCATGCCCTCGAGGACCGCATCGGACTGATGCACGACCAGCACCGGCGCCTCGGCAACCGTGGCCAGCTGGGCATCCGTGACCACCACGGCCACCTCGATGATGCGGTCGCGATCCGGGTCGAGGCCGGTCATCTCCNNCCAGGCGGCTCTCGTCGGTGACGACAGGCGCTGCTTTCGTTTCGGTTCGCGCGAGGGGCGCTGGAGCGTCTTGTGACATAATTTTGGTGTCTTCCTGATCGCGTCCTGGTGAAGGGTCCGGGACCGAAGGTGTCGATTGAGCAGCGGATAGGCGCAAGTTCGAGATCGCCGCCGTGGCAGACGCCGCGGCAATTTCAGGGATTTTCTCACATGTTCACTCAGGTCTTCCTGGTTGCCTTGGCCCTTTCGGTCGCAACCCGCATGTGGCTCGCCCATCGGCAGATCCGCCACGTCCTTGCCCACCGCTCGGCGGTACCGTCGCGCTTTGCCGAGGTCATGCCGCTGGCCGCCCACCAGAAGGCTGCGGACTACACGGTCGACCGGGTCCGGTTCGCAAGTCTTGAGAACGGCGTCGAGGCGATGTTCCTGGTGGTTCTCACCCTGGTCGGGGGCATCCAGTGGATCGACGACGCGCTCCAGGGGCTCTTCGGCCAGATGGACGTGCCGCTCGTGCTGCGCCAGCTTGCTTTGCTCATCGCCGTGATCCTGGCCTCGGCACTCGTCGATCTGCCGTTCGCGTGGTACCGCCAGTTCCGGCTCGAGGCCCGTTTCGGATTCAACAAGATGACACCGGCGCTGTTCCTTGCCGATCTGGCCAAGGGCGCATTGCTCGGCGTCGTGCTCGGCGCGCCGCTCCTTGTCGTGGTGCTCGGGCTCATGGACTGGGCGGGCCGCTTGTGGTGGCTTTATGCCTGGTTCGTGTGGGTCGGCTTTCAGGCGCTCATGCTGCTGTGCTACCCGATCTTCATCGCGCCCCTGTTCAACAAGTTCGAGCCTCTGGCCGACCAGTCGTTACGCGCGCGCATCGATGCCCTTCTCGGTCGCTGCGGATTCGCAGCCAAGGGCGTGTTCGTGATGGATGGCAGCCGGCGCTCGGCCCACGGCAACGCCTACTTCTGGGGGATTGGCGCTGCCAAGCGCATCGTCTTCTTTGACACGCTCCTGGCGCGCCTGTCGGCCTCGGAGATCGAGGCTGTGCTTGCCCACGAACTCGGACACTTCAAGCGCCATCACGTCGGCAAGCGGCTGGCCTGGTCGTTCGCGACCAGCCTCGCGGGCCTTGCGCTGCTGGGCTGGCTCGCCGGGCAGAGCTGGTTCTACCAGGATCTGGGCACCTCACCGACCTTGGCCAGCCGCAACGCGGTTGCCCTGATCCTGTTCTTCTATGTGCTGCCGGTGTTCACCTTTCTGCTCTCGCCGCTGGTGAGTCTCGCCTCGCGCCGCCACGAGTACGAGGCGGATGCCTTCGCGGCTTCGCAGACGGGACCGGGCGAGCTCATCAAGGCTCTCGTGAAGCTCTACGAGGACAACGCCTCGACGCTGACCCCCGACCCGGTACACTCGGCCTTCTACGACTCCCATCCTCCCGCCACCCTGCGCATCGCCCACCTCGACATGCGCCCTACCTGAGGTGCCTTTATCATGAGTCCTCCGCTCACCCGCACGCAACTGGAACAAGGTCATTGCCGTGGCCAGGAGCACGGCAGCGCGCTCCCGCCGGCTGCGATCAGCGCGCAACTTGAGGTCCTGCCGGAGTGGACCTGCCGCGACGGGGCGCTCGAGCGCAGCTTCGGCTTTGCGAATTACTATGGCACGCTCGCCTTCGTCAATGCGATCGCGTGGATGATCCACGCCGAGGATCATCATCCGGATCTCGCGGTCGGCTATAACCGCTGTGTGGTGCGCTTTAACACCCATTCAGTGGGCGGCATATCGGGGAACGACTTCATCTGCGCGGCAAAATGTGATGCCCTCTTTGCTGCGGCCCCTGGCTCTTGAGCGTCGGTCCGACCGGGCTGGTGGTTGCAACCCATGGCCGCCACTTCATGGTGCGTGCGGAGGACGATGAACGCCTCGTGTGCGTCACGCGCGGCAAGAAGGCCG
Source organism: Burkholderiales bacterium (assembly GCA_003136595.1). Classification (GTDB taxonomy): domain Bacteria; phylum Pseudomonadota; class Gammaproteobacteria; order Burkholderiales; family Burkholderiaceae_D; genus BOG-994. The sequence goes on along the minus strand of PLEY01000135.1, from coordinate 71,945 downwards.
GACCGGCCTGCGGCGACCGCGTTGAGTACGCGCGAACCGCTGCGGGTCAGGGGGTGATCGACGCGGTCCTGCCGCGCACCAACCTGTTCTATCGCTCCGACGCGTTTCGAACCAAGCTCCTGGCAGCCAACCTGACCCAGCTCTGTATGGTGGTGGCAGCAGAGCCCTCCTTCTCCGAAGACCTGCTCGGCCGCTCCCTGGTTGCTGCTGAGGCCAGCGACATCCGCGCCCTCATCGTCCTGAACAAGACCGACCTCGAGCCTGCCGCCACGTCGGCCCGCGCCCGCCTTGGCCTCTATGCCCGACTGGGCTACCGGATCATCGAGGTCTCGATCCGGACCGCCCCCGAGGCTGCGCGCCGCGTGCTCGAGGGCGAGTTGCTCGGTCAGCGCACGGTTCTGGTCGGTCAGTCGGGAATGGGCAAGTCCTCGCTTCTGAACTGCATCGTGCCCGACGCGCTGGCTGCGACCCGCGAGATTTCACAAGCACTGCACAGCGGCAAGCACACCACCACCGACGCGCGTCTGTATGCCCTGCCTCGCGACGTCGGCACCGTCATCGACACGCCAGGCTTCCAGGAGTTCGGGCTCGCCCATCTGTCGCCCGGCACCATCGAGCGTGCCTTTCCCGAATTCAGGCCCCTGCTTGGGCAGTGCAAGTACACCAATTGCACCCACCTGATCGAGCCCGGCTGCGCCCTTAGGGCCCGGATCGGGGCGGACATCGATACCAACCGTTACGCCCTGTTCGCGCGCCTGACCCGCGAGAGCAGCGCGCCGCGCCATGCGCCGCCTGGTCTCGGCTGACAATCTCCTGATCGCGACCCTCTGGGCGCGCGTCCTGGAAGACGCAGGCGTGCGCTGCGAGATCCGCAATCGGTTCATCGGCGCGGCCCTGGGCGAGTTGCCCGCCGACTGCGTGTCACCGGAGATCTGGATCTTGAACGAGCGCGACCTGAATGCCGCGACGCTCCTGCTGGACGAACTGCGCACACCCAGGGGTCTGGCCGCCTGGCGCTGTCCACGCTGTGCCGAGGAGCTCGAAGGACAGTTCTATCAGTGCTGGAATTGCGCCACGACCCAGCACCAGCGAGGCTAGCCGAGCAGGCCGGCCGCCGACAGGAGGAAGAGCAGGACCAGCCAGAGGACGAGTGAACGCCAGACCAGGCCGACTGCGCTGCGCATGGCCGCCGGACTGGCTTCGATGCCCTGGATCGACTCGGCCGGTGTATCGGCGCCGGCGGTCTGCCCACCCTGGAAGCTGTGGGCGTCGCCCAGTCGCACACCGAGCGCGCCCGAGCCGCTCGCGAGAATGATGCCGCGCGACGCGTCGCGCCACTGGGTGGCGTGGTTGCGCCAGGCGAACACGGCGTCCTCGAAGTTGCCAACCACCGCAAATCCCACCGCTGTCAACCGGACCGGCAGCCAATCGATAATCCAGAACGCGCGCCTCGCGAAGCGCCCGAAGGGCTCCGCTGCACTCGCTTCATCGGGTCCGTCAGGGCGCGCATCGGCGGTGTCGTTCCAGGCGCGGGCGAGATAGTCGGCAAGCCGGTAGAGCACGGCCCCCGAGGGTCCGGGCAAGAGTACGAACCAGAAGAAAACACCAAAGACGTGCCGGTGCGAGGCGAGGAGCGCTTCCTCGATCGCGAGGCGCGAGATCTCCGAAAGGTTCAGATCGGCTGCCGAAAAACCCGGGTTGCCCCGGCCGCGCCACTGCGTGAGCAGACGTCGCGCCTCGGCGAGGTCATTGTTCGCCACGGCCAGCTGAATGTCGGTGTAGTAGTGACTGAACTGCCGGAATCCGAGCGTCAGGTAGAGCACCAGCACATCCCAGCCAAGGCCCAGGAACACGTGCAGCCGTACCAGGAGGAAGAACACGGCCCAGGTACCCAGAGTCAGCGGGACCACGATCAGGAGCCACGCCAGGATGCCGAGCTGACTCTCGCCTGCATTGAAGTTACGATCAAGCGCGCGGGCGGCGGCGCGCACGGTGCTGTAGGCCAGGTTGTTGTTCTGCAGGGGACGGACCTGTTCGATGAGCAGGGCGATGATCAGTGAGAGAAATCCCATTTCTGCGAGAAGGGCCGCTGGCGCCCGTTAGAGGTTTCCCGATTGTAGCGCGCCCGGGGATATGGCCCCGCACACGCGCCATCCCCCCTCACGAGTAGGCGGTCTGGGCGGCGAGAAAGTGATAGAGGTTGCGCAACATCGAGGCCGTCGCGCCCCAGATGAAATGGCGTCCGAAGGGCATGGCGTAGAAGAGCCGCTCACCAGTCTCGAGGACAGCGCGGCGGGTCTGATGATTGGCCGGGTCCATGAGGAATTCGAGCGGTACTTCGAACACTTCGGCGACCTCGAAAGGATCGGCCAGCAGGGAGAAAGGCGGCGCGACCAGCGCGACCACGGGTGTGATCCGGTAGCCCGTGCCCGTCTGGTAATCGGGCAGGGTGCCGATGATCTCGATGTGCTCCCGGTCAAGTCCGATCTCCTCCTCGGTCTCACGCAGGGCGGTCTCGACGGGCGAGCCGTCACCGGGCTCGGCGCGTCCTCCGGGAAAGCTCACCTGGCCGGCGTGGTCATTCAAGTGCTCGGTGCGCTGCGTGAAGAGCACCGCGAGCCGGTCCGGGCGCACGACAACCGGGATCAGGACGGCGGCGGGCACTGGCCCATCCTTGCCAGGCGGCAGGCGTTGCTCATAACCGGCCTCGGTCTGCCAGGTGCGGGGGTTACGGAAGTATTCGCGCAGCCGGTCCGGGCTTAGCGCGCAGGCCCGGATCGCAGGGTCGCCCGACACGGAGTACACGGGCAACGTCGCGGGATCGAATGCAGGACGGACCACGGCGCACTTCCCCGGGTAGGCAGCGAGAAATTGAGGCGCCCGGCCACCGGTGCGCCCCGCGATGAAATCGACCCTGGCCTACTCAGCGCTCGGCTGGGGCTTGGTCTTGAGCTTGAGCTTTTCCTTGATCCGCGCCGACTTGCCGGACCGTTCGCGCAGGAAGTAGAGCTTGGCGCGGCGCACATCGCCGCGGCGCTTGACCTCGATACTGGCGATTGCCGGGGAATAGGTCTGGAAGGTCCGTTCCACTCCCTCGCCATTGGAGATCTTGCGCACGATGAAGTTCGAGTTCAGGCCACGGTTGCGCTTCGATATGACCACACCTTCGTAGGCCTGGACCCGTTTGCGATTGCCTTCGACGACATTCACGTTGACGACCACCGTGTCGCCCGGTGCGAACTCGGGGATGGTCTTGCCCAGGCGGGCGATTTCTTCTTTTTCGAGGACTTCGATGAGGTCCATGGTGAGCTCCGATAACCATCGTGCCCCGGCTTAGCATATGGTTGTGCGCCGTGCAGAGGATGGGGTTGATCAAATGGTCTTGCGACCCTTGCGACTACAAAGTCTTCAGAAATTCTTCATCACGCAGCGACAGCCTCCCCGCCACCCGCGCGCGCTCAAGGAGGTCCGGACGCTTGCGCGCCGTCGCCTCGAGCGCCCGGTCACGACGCCAGCGCACGATGTTGGCATGGTGCCCGGACAGGAGCACAGGCGGCACCTCAAGTCCCGCATAGCTTTCGGGCCGCGTATAGTGCGGGCAGTCGAGCAGTCCCGCCACAAACGAATCCTCGAGAGCCGAATTTTCATCGCCCAGCACACCGGGCAACTGTCGCACCACCGCGTCGATGACGGCGAGGGCGGCAATTTCACCACCGGTCAAGACGAAATCACCAAGGCTCAACTCGGCATCGACGCAGCGTTCAATCAGCCTCTCGTCGACCGCCTCGTAGCGTCCGCACAGGAGCACCATGCCCGGCCACCTCGACAACTCCACGATCCGTTCGTGATCAACACGCGGCCCCTGAGGCGACAGGAAGATGACGCGCCCCGCACCAGGACCGAGCGCTGCGACCTGCTCGTCACGCGCCGCACCCACCGCTCGCTCGAGCGGCTCGGCCAGCATCACCATACCCGGACCACCCCCGTAAGGACGATCGTCGACGGTGCGGTAGGCGTCCGTCGTGAAGTCCCGCGGATTCCAGCAACGCAACTGCCAAAGGCCCGCTTCATGCGCCCGGCGCGTCACGCCGGAGTCGGTTACGGCCCCGAACATCTCGGGAAAGAGCGTGACCACGTCAAAGCGCATGCTCAGTCCCCGGCTTGCGTATCCCAATCGACCACGATCCGCCCGCGGTCCCGCTCCACCGCCTTGATATAACGCTCGACAAACGGAATCAGCACGGTCTCCTCCAAGCCCGGCACCACCTCACCGGACCGAGGCTGCCTGACCTCGAGAATCGCATGCGCCGGGTTGTCCATCATGCCGCGCACCACGCCCAGCGCGGCACCATCCCCATTCACCACATCGAGACCGATCAGATCGACCCAGTAATATTCGTCGTCCGCAAGCGGCGGAAAGCGGCTGCGTGCGATCCAGACTTCGAGCCCCTTCAACTGCAGGGCGGTCTCCCGCACTGCACATCCCATCAATTCCGCTGTCACGGTGTCGCCATGGAGCTTGGCGCTCAACACATCCTGACTCTCCCAGCGGCCAGCCCTCTCGATCCACCACTGGCCCACCTTGATGAGTGCATCCCCATCCGCTGCATAGGGCCTGACCTTGACCCCGCCCCGGATCCCCCAGGCGCCGAGGATCCGTCCGACTGCGACGAGATCGGTGGGAACGTGCTCCATCAGCCGGAGCCCACCCCGGGATCAGGCCTCGGCCACCTGCGGCTGGGCAGCCTGCTTCTTGGCATACTCCTTGACCAGACGCGCGACCGCGGGTGACAGCTGCGCGCCGGCATCCTGCCAGTGCTTGACCCGATCGAGCTGGATACGCAGCGCTTCCTCCGCTCCAGAAGCGACCGGATTATAGAATCCAACGCGCTCGATGAAGCGACCGTCGCGGCGATTGCGCGAGTCGGTGGCAACGAGATTATAAAACGGCCGGTTTTTTGCACCGCCGCGGGCGAGTCGGAGAATTACCATGGGAGTCCTTCGAAATTCGTTACAGATGCTTGTTCTGCGAAAAGCCCACGAGTATAGCGCCAAGGCCTCGTTTGTGCAATGATCCAAGCTCGTGAAATCGCCTTTTTTGCATAGAAATCAAGCCAATATGTCGCACATTGGGGAGTACACAAGGCGCCTCGTTCCGGCCTTTGTCGCGCTCATCCTGGGTTGGGCGGCCGGGCCGTGCCGCTCGGCATTGCCGGTGGCCTCGCTTGAACTGCCGCCGGGGTTTCACGCAAGTCTTGTGACCGACGCCGTTCCCGATGCCCGGGAAATGGCTCTGGGCGGCGTCCTCGAAGGCCGGCAGATCGTCTACGTGGCGAGCACCGGCGCCGGCAAGGTCTACGCCATCGCACTCGAAGCGGGCCGCGCCGTGAAGGTCTATACCATCGCGAGCGGCCTTGAGATCCCTCTCGGGGTGGCTTACCACAAGGGCGCACTCTACGTCTCGGCAGTCTCCCGCATCCTGCGCTTTGACGACGTCGACCAACATCTCGCCGCCCCGCTGGCGCCGCAGCTGGTCACCGACCGTCTGCCCCCCGAGACCCATCATGGCGGCCGCTTTCTCGCGTTCGGGCCTGACGGTTGGCTCTACGTGCCGATCGGCGCACCCTGCAACGTGTGCGAAGCCGATGCCGAACGCTATGCGCTGCTGCTTCGAATGCACGCCGACGGCAGTGCCCGCGAGATCGTCGCACGCGGCATTCGCAACAGCGTGGGCTTTGACTGGAGCCCGATCGACGGCTCGCTCTGGCTCACCGACAACGGCCGCGACATGATGGGCGACGACATGCCTTCGGACGAACTGAACCATGCGCCGCGCCTGGGCATGAACTTCGGGTTTCCGTACTGTCATCAGGGTGATACGCCCGATCCAGACCTCGGCGCGAAGCACAGTTGCGCCGAATTCACGCCACCCGCCGTGAAGCTGGGTGCGCACGTGGCCGCGCTGGGGATGCGGTTCTACACGGGCACCCAGTTTCCAGCGGCCTATCACAATGCAATCTTCATCGCCGAGCATGGCTCCTGGAACCGCAGCAAGAAGGTCGGCTATCGCATCGTCTGGGTGCGCATGGGCGACGATGGCCGCGCCGGGGACAGCGGCGTCTTCGCCGCGGGCTGGCTGCGCGTCGACCCCGATGGCCGCGAGCACGTCTGGGGTCGGCCGGCCGATGTGCTGGTCATGCCCGATGGCTCGCTGCTCGTCTCGGACGATGAGGCGGGCGCGCTGTATCGAATCACCTATGAGCGCTAGGCCGGCGCAAGCCCAGCCACTGGACCCATCAAAGGGGATGGCCGCACGGCGTGCGGCGCCCCATGACCTACGAGTCCCGCCCATGAACCGCTTCAAGAACAAGACCCTCGCCACCCTGCTCGCGGCGCTAGCCGGCACTTTCGGTGCACACCGCTTTTACCTCAATGGCGCCTCGGGCTGGTTGCCGTGGGCCTATCCAGCCTACTTCTTTGCGGTGCTCGCGCTGTCCCTGCGCTATCTCGCCAGTCGGCATGACGACCTCGGAACAGACTTCATCACCTTCCTCCATCCGGCGCTGCTCGCCGCCTTCCTGCCAACAGCGATCGGGCTGCTCGAGGCGCTGCGCTTTGCGCTCACCCCGGATGCCAAGTGGGATGCGTACTGGAATGGCGGGACGGGCCGCGCCAATGACTCCGGAGCGCTTGTCATCATTGTCGCGATCTTAAGCCTCGCCATCGGAGCGACCGGGATCCTCAGCATTCTCGCGATTTCGGTTCAGGCCTACTTTGAAGGTACGCTCTAGGGTCCGTGCCTGGGCCCCTGCGCGTCCGAGCCCACACCCCGATGCGCGCTCGCCCAGGCCCGCGCCTTCTGCTCGCAATCCCCGCGCTTGTGCTCGGAGTCGCTCTGCATCCGGCGCTCGCGGTCGACGTCTCTTCGCTCTGGGACTTTCATCACCCGGCTCTGAGCGAGGCACGTTTTCGTGAGGCGCTGGCACAGGCCGGCCCAGACGATCGGCTCATCCTTACAACCCAGATTGCGCGCACCTATGGCCTGCGCGGCCAGTTCGGGGAGGCGCGGAGGATCCTCGCGGAAATCGAGTCGGGTGCTGAGCACGGGAGCCCGGAGGTACGCGTGCGCTGGGCTCTCGAATGGGGGCGCACACTCGCGTCGGCCGCGCACGATGCGCAATCCGAGACGGCAGACAATCTGCTTCAGGCGCGGGCCCAGTACCTGCACGCCTACGACATGGCGCGCGCGAACGGGCTCGATGCGCTCGCAATCGATGCGCTGCACATGATGGCCTTTGTCGACACGAAACCCGCGGAGCAGCTTGGCTGGGACGAGACGGCTCTTCGGCTCGCCTTAAGTTCCCGGCAAGCCGATGCGCGACGCTGGGAGGGAGCACTGCGCAACAACATCGGCTACGCGCTGCACGAACTCGGGCGGTACGATGAGGCGCTCGCCGAGTTCGAACAGGCGCTCGCTCTCTACCAGAAACGGGGCGATCCCGAGGCGATTCGCGCGGCGCGCTGGATGGTCGCCTGGACCCTGCGCGCCTTAAACCGCCCGGATGAAGCGCTTGCCATCCAGCTGGAACTCGAGACCGAATGCGAGGCAGCCGGTTCGCCCGACGCCGACGTCCTCGAGGAGCTTGAGATCCTCTACCGGCAGCGCGGCGATGGGGCACGCGCCGATGTGTACGCAGCCCGGCGTCGCTCACTTGGCGGTTAAGCGCAGCGCACGCGAGGTAGGCCAGGTCGCGGCGGGTCGAGCGCTTCGGCCGACCTACCCCGGACAGAACAGGTCTAATTGGGGGCTTGCCGCCACAGGCGCAGCAGGCGCACGGAACTGGGTGACGTCAAGAGGCCGGCGATCCCGATTCAGGGCCAGCCGACGCGCGACGCGCGCAAAGCGCTGCTGGTAAAGTTCTGACCAGATGCCTTCGCCGCGCATGCGCTTGCCAAACTGGCTGTCATAGTCGCGTCCGCCGCGCATGTCGCGGATCCGGTTCATGACGCGCGCCGCGCGATCGGGAAAATGAGCCTGGAGCCAGCTCTGGAACACGGCATTGAGTTCCCAGGGCAGGCGCAGCACGATGAAGTGGGCATTGGTCGCCCCCGCCTTCGCGCTCGCCTCGAGGATGGATTCCATCTCGTGATCGTTGACAAACGGGATCATGGGAGAGACGCTCACCGAGACCGGGATGCCGGCATCGGCCAGGGTCCGGACCGTGCGCAAACGACGCGTGGGGCTGGCAGCACGGGGTTCTAGCTTGCGGCTGAGTTCGTGATCAAGCGTCGTGATCGACACTGCCACCCGCACAAGTCCGGTGCGCCCGAGGTCGGCGAGCAGGTCGAGGTCGCGCTCGATGAGCGATGACTTGGTGATGAGCGCAAAGGGATGCCGGCAATCGGCCAGAATTTCGATGACCTCCCGGGTGATGCGCAGCTCTCGCTCGATCGGCTGATAGGCATCGGTGTTCACGCCGATGGCGATCGGCAAGGGGACATAGCTGGCCTTGCCCAGCTCCCGGCGCAGCAGTTGGGGCGCATTGACCTTGGCGATGAGGCGTGATTCAAAATCAAGTCCCGGGGAGAGTCCCAGAAAGCTGTGCGTGGGCCGCGCATAGCAATAGACGCAGCCGTGCTCGCAGCCCCGGTAGGGATTGAGGGACACGTCGAAGGGAATGTCCGGCGAGTCGTTGCGCGTTAGGATCGTCTTGGCGAACTCGCGCGTCACGGTCGTGTGCAGCCGCTCCAGGGCCTCAGCCGGTTCCTGATGCCAGCCGTCATCGGCGGCATCGCGCTGCTCGGTGGCAAAGCGCTGCGGCACGTTCTCCACCGCGCCGCGCCCGCGCTGTAGCACCACCGGTCGTGCCACCCAGGTGCCGCTGACATCGTCCACGGGTTCGACGAGCCGCTCCATCAGATTGCCATCGCGTCGGTTTCGACCAGCTGGCAGCCGTTGATCTTCCAGGATCTGTCGGGCTGCCGGCGCATGTCATAGTAGGCCAGCCACAGCTTGCCCTCTGCGTCGGCAACGTTGACAACCTGCAGCCAGGTCTCACCCTGGTGCTTGGGCGGCAGGAAAAACATTGAGCGGGGTCGGTAGACGGCAGGGTAGCTCTCGCGCACCGTGCGCAGAAAACGCGCCGGGTCTTGCCCGAAAATCTGCTTGATTTTTGGGGTGGCGAAGGCGAACGCCGCGTTCGCATCGTCCCGGGCGAAGGCATCGATCTGCGCTCTGATGGTCTTCTCGATGGCGCGCGCCTCGGCGCCTGGCGCGGCCGCGGGACGTGTCGCCAAGCTCGTTGGCGGACAGGCGAGCAGCGCGCAGCAGCCCGTGGTCCAGAGGACGCATCTTAGAAGCTGCCCGAATGGCACCGGCCGGTCCCCAAAGCCCACGCCTGTCTCCGCTTAGGTCCATCAAAGTTCGGTTGCAGCGGGCTCGGCAAACGGGCGGCGTGCCGCCGCCGCCCGCCTGAACAGGCCCACCATGATCCCGTGGATGGCCATGCCATGTGCGGGTCGGATCGGGTCATAGGCCGGATTGGCCGGCTCAAGGAAGAATCCCTCCTTGTCACGGGCCAGATACTTCAGCGTGAATTCGCCATCGACCCGGGCCAGCACGATATCCCCCGGATTCGCGAACGAACGCCGCTCGATCACGACATAGTCGCCCTCGGCAATCTGGGCGTCAATCATCGAATCGCCGCGCACCTGGAAGAGTTCGGTCTCTGATGGCCTGGCAATCAGGAACCGGTCGATCGAGAGCGTTTCGGCCGGAGCTTCATTGGCCGCCTGCGGCACGCCCGCGCGCACGGTATCGGCCACGGCGCGCTCGAAGAAACGCGGCCCCGGCCGTAGCCTGCGCCCCGGCGACTCCTCAAGATATCCGGCCTCCTTCATGCGCTGCACGAGCCGATGCGTCCACGATCGGCCGGCGATCTGCCACAGCGTGGACAGCTCAGTGATCGAAGGCACCACTTGGTGCTCTGCGAAATAGTCCTGAAGAGAGCCGATGTATTCGCTCAGGTTGGTGCGGGGTCGTACCATGATCAGATCACTTGTGAACGTTTGTTCACGAAACAATAGGGTAAAGCGGCACGCGCGTCAAGGCGTTTTCGAGGCCCCGTTGGAGACCCGGTTGGAGAGCCCTTTGGAGGCCTCTTCTTGCAGGACTACTTGTGGGTCCCTTACTCGAGTCCTGTTTCAGTCCTTCACCGCCCGCAGTCCGATCGATGTTCCTGGCCGCTGGGCCTAGAGTAGCCCGGTAGACAGCCAAGGCACGAGGACGATCGAAAGAAGCGCCAGTGCGAGCGCCGCCAGATAGGGCCAGACGGCGCGCATCGCGTCTTCGGGTGGGCTCTTGCCGATCGCGCAGGCGGCGTAGAACCCGACACCCAGAGGTGGCGCAAAGAGCCCAAGCCCCATGGCAACGACCACAGTCATCGCATAGTGAACGTCCGGTATGCCCAGTTGACGCGCAACCGGGAAAAGCAGCGGCCCGAACAGGACAATGGCCGGGATCCCTTCGAGGACGCTTCCGAGCACGGCGAAGGCCAGTGCCGAGACCAGCAGAAAGCCCCGCGTGCCGCCTGGGGCCGTCGCCAGAAAGTGGGCCAATGCACGCGAGAAGCCCGACTGTGTAAGCGCCCACGCCATGGCGGTCGCCGCCCCCACGATCAGCAGGATCGCCCCCGACAGGGCGGCGGTCTCGACCAGAATAGCGGGCAGGCGCCGCACCGGCAGGCAACGATAGATCGCGAGACCCGCGATCAAGGTGTAGAGGATGCCGATGGTCGAGACCTCGGTGGCCGTGGCGACGCCGCGCACCACAGCCGTGCGGATCAGCACGGGTAGTGCCAGCGCCGGGAGCGCCCAGAGCGCGCTTGCGGCAAGCTCGCGCAGCGCCACGCGTGCCACTCCGGGTCGCGGCAGCGAGCGCGCATGCCAGGCCGCAACACCCGTCAGGGCCAAGGCGCACACCAGCGCAGGAACCAGTCCTGCCGTGAAGAGCGCCGCGATCGAGACCCCGCAGACCGAACCGATGGTGATGAGCACGAGGCTTGGTGCAATCGTCTCGGACATCGCGCCCGAGGCCGCGAGAAGGGCCACCAGGTCGCCGGATCGCGCACCGCGCTCGCGCATCGCCGGGAACAGCGCCGGAGCAACCGCTGCCATATCGGCCGCCTTCGAGCCCGAAATCCCTGAAACCAGGTACATCGCCGCGAGCAGCGCATAGGACAGCCCACCGCGCAGCGGACCGATCAGATCCGACAAAAACGTGACCAGGGCACGCGCAAGTCCGGTGATCTCGATGAGCGCACCCAGAAAGATGAACAGCGGCACGGAAAGGAGGATAAGGCTCGAGGCGCCTTCGTCGATGCGACTGACCACGATCGACAGGGGTGCGTCGGTCGCCAGCACCAGATAGGCGAGCGTAGCGGCCGCAAAACCAAATGCAATCGGCACACCCAGCGCAACCGCAGAGCCCAGCAACGCGACGAAGAAGACCAGGAGGTTCCAGTTCCCCAGGCCCAGGATGAAGGGTCGTAGCATCCAGAGCGCGCCCCCCAGAACCACAAGTCCGAGCGTGGCGCCGACCACTTCGGACACATCAAGGAGAAGGACGAGGCGTGTTGCGGTCGTCCATAAGAGGAGCAGGAGCGCCACCGGCAGCGCAGCACCCCGCCAGGCGTCGGAAATATCGAGCGCAGGGGATGTGATCGGGATCTGGTCCCAGACGTACTGGCACGCAGGAAAGAGCAACGTCGCGACCACCAGGACCACCACGCCGCTTGCGACAAGCTCGGCGCGCCGTCTTCCAGCGGCGCCAAGGCGCTCGACAAGCGCTGCGAGTCGCATATGTTCACCACGCCGCAGCGCGAGCACCGCGCCCAGCAGCGCGAGCCACAGGAACAGTGCAGACGCCAGCTCATCAGACCAGCTAAGCGGGCGCGAGAATCCGTAGCGGGCAATCACGCCCAAGCCAAGCACGAGAATTTCTGCGACCACGAGGGCTGCCGCCACGACTCCCACGACGCGGCCGAGAACCTGGTCGCAGGTCATGAGCCAACGCTGGATGCGCCCGGACAGACCTGCGTCCTCGCCGGTCGCGAACACGGCGGCGCGCTCGGTCATTTAGGCAAGGCTCCCGACATACCGCTCCAGATGCTTCCAGGCTTCGTCCCCGTACTTCGTATGCCAGTCGGCGTAGAACCCGGCCTTGCGCAGGCTTTGGCGAAACGGTTGCGGATCGACGCTGTTAAAAGCCATGCCGCGCGCCTGGAGCTCGGTCTGTAAGGAGCTGTTAAGCCGCGCCACATCCTCGCGCTGCAGGAGCGCTGCACGGTTGATCTGGGTTTCGATCACCTGACGAATGTCTGCAGGCAGGCGCTCCCAGGAACGCCGATTGGCGAGAAACCAGAACCCATCCCACATGTGATTCGACACTGAGCAGTACTTCTGGACCTCGTAGAGTTTCGCGGTCTGGATCACGGCGAGCGGATTCTCCTCGGCCTCGACGATATGGGTCTGCAGCGCCGAATAGACCTCGCTGAAATTGATACTGGTCGGGGCCGCCTCGAGCGCCTTGAACATCGATGTCCACAGCGGACTGACCGGCACGCGGATCTTCATGCCCCGCAGGTCGTCGGGGGACGCGACCGGATGGCTGCTGGTCGTGATCTGCCGGTAGCCATTGTCCCAGATCTTCTCGAAGGGATGCAGGCCGACCTTCTCGATGCTGGCACGCACGAACGCGCCCAGTTCGCCATCCATCGCGGCCCAGACCTGGCCGTAGTCCCTGAACGCAAAGCCGATGCCATTGATCGAGGCGACCGGCACCAGCGTGGCCAGGATCAGTCCGGAGAGGGTGAAGAAGTCGATCGCGCCCGAGCGGACCTGCGAGAGCATGTCGGTGTCGCCTCCGAGCTGGCTGTTCGGAAAGAGCAGCAACTCGACGCGCCCCTTGGATTCGTCTGCAATCGCCTCGGCCGCCGCCTTCATGCGCACGTTCAGCGGATGATCAGCGGGAAGGTTGCTCGCGAACTTGAGCGAAAACTCCGCGGCGCGCGCCGGTGGCGTGTGTCCCAGTGCGGCACCTGTCGAGAGGGCAGCGACGGTTCGTAAGAAGTTCCTGCGGTCAAGCGTCATGCGGGTCTCCTCCTCTTGGTGTTGGCTGCCTCTAAGGACAGCTTCCGTGTACAGCTTCTATGGGCAGATCAGCGGGCGCTCGCGACCGGCTTGGATGCTCGCACCGGGTTGCAATTGTACCGGTCCCTTGGACAAAGGCCGCGCGGCGTCCTAGGATGCCGCAAATCCTTCTCATGGAAAGTGCCCCGATGCACGAGCGTGCCGCCCGCCCCGCCGGCTCCGTTGCCGACGCAACTGCCATACCCGCCGCGCGCGCCGGCCTGCGCTGGCTGTTTCTGCTGCTGGCCTGGAGCGCGCTGCTGGCGACCTTCGTCGACCGGCTGGTCTGGTCGAACGTCAACATCCAGGTGGGTGCCGCCCTGGGCCTGAAGGATGCCGAACTCAATCTGTTCGTGACGGCCTTCTATTTGGGCTATTTCATCTCCAACATTCTCGGGGGCATGGCAACCGACTGGCTCGGACCCCGGCGCACATTGGGTCTCGCGCTCCTTCCACTGGGTATCTCGACATTCCTGTTTGGTTCCATCGAGTCGGTGGCAATGGGCCTCGCCCTCCAGGCAATGATGGGACTTGCAGCAGGTGCCGACTACTCTGCCTGCGTGAAACTGACGGCAAACTGGTTCCCATTCCTGGTCAGAGGCCGGGCGATGGGACTGCTCATGACCGCCTCCTCGCTGGGCGTCGTCGTGGCCGGCGCAGTGGTGCCGAGGCTCTCTGAGCAGATGGGTTGGGGCAACGTCTACCGGCTCATGGGCACGATCACGCTCACCCTGGGATTGGTGAGCCTCGTGAGCCTGCGCGACAACCCCGACCGAGTGGCGGGCGCGTTCGGACGCACTGCGCTTGCCGAATTGATGCGCAATCGCGACCTGATGTTCATGGCGCTCGCCGGTTTTGGGGCTCTCTGGGGTACGTGGGGCTTCGCGTTCTGGGCTCGCGCACTGATGGTGAAGGGGCATGGGCTAACGCAGGTCAGCGCCGGCGTCATCGTCTCGCTGTTTGGCGCGGGCGCCGTCGTCGCCAAGCCGCTTGTCGGCATCGCTTCCGATTGGCTGGGCGGCCGGCGCAAGATCCTGATCATCGNNCGCCGTGCTCGCCGCGGCGGCGATCGTCGCGATGCTGCTCGTCTTCGGCACGCTCGACAATGAAAGGAGCTTTCGGATCGCGGCCCCATTTCTCGGGATCGCCGCATTCGTCTATAGCCCTCTGACCGCGGCCCTCGTGGTTGAACTGGCCGGCCCGCGCGCGGCGGGCTCGGCCACGGGGCTCACCAATGCGCTCTGGCAGCTTGGCAACGTCACCGTTCCCGTGGTCGTCGGCACGGTCTTCCAGGCCACCCACTCGTTCTATGCCGCGTTCGTGACGCTTGCTGCAGGCCCGCTGTTCGGTGCGTTCATGATGCTGGCCGTACGCGAGCGCCGGGCAGGGATCCCCCTCGCCTGCCTCCTGGAGGACGCGTCCTAGGGCAAGAGCCCGAAGATAGCAAGCGAATTGGGCGTGCCGACCAAGACCTTGCCGTCGACGATCGAGGGCGCGATGAACTTGTTACCCGCACCGAACTGGTCACGGGTACCCTGCTGGCTGCTGTTGTAGAACTCAGTCGCCAGATTGGTTGCATCGTAGGCATGGAGCACGGCAGGCGTGGTGTTCTGCACGGCCCAGACGATCGCACCCTGGGTACCATTGGCCGAAATGCTGGGGAAGGTCCCCGGGTAGGTAAAGCTTATGGCCGTCTTGGAGCTCGGTGTCGCGGCCACTTTGGCCTGGCTGACCGGCAGCGCCTTCAGCAGGTCGCCGACGGCGCCGTAGTAGAGCGTTCCGTTGAAGTAGGCAGGGACCGAGTAGACGGAATTGCCGCCGAGGGTTCCGGCCAGATCCTGGTAGACGTTGGGGTTCGAGGTGGCTCCCGCGGCCGCATTGAATTTGCCCATCGCGTTGCGATCGACGACATAGATGTGGCCATCCTTGCCCGCCCCGACGGCGAGCTGCCGGGTGGTCCCCGTGGAATCGACGAGATCGGGCAGGAGCAGGGCGCCTCCCGATCCCAGATCCTCGTCCTTGGCCGATTCAGATCCCGTGTTGTAGTCGGCGAAGTAATCGGCGACCTTCAGGCCATTGGCGGTGGAGACCTTGATGAAGGCATTCCCAAAATCGCCGTTGGCCGGCATCCCGGCCGCGGTGAACGTTGTGTCGAACGTCCCGTTGGCATCGAGAAAGTAGATATTGCCCTGATTGTCCGCCGTGAGCCCGCCGCCCGACTGCCAGATCGACCCTTCGCTGCCGTTTGGCGTCACGTCGAGTACCGCGGTCTGCAGCAGGGTCGACTCCGAGTAGGCCATGAGCCAGCCCTGATAGGGACCGTCGTCGCAATGCGAAGTGAAGGCGGTGTAGATCGTGCCGTTCTGGAGCAGCAGCGCCGCGCGCTCCTTGTACTGGGCGGGGGCGAAGGTGTTGGTCCCGTTGCTGGCCGGGTAGGTCGCCTTGATCTCGGTCGGACCGCCGAACAGCTCGGCGCCGCTCGCGAGATCGAGCGCATGCAGGCGATGGTGGTACTGGTTGCTCGCATCCTTCGACATCGCGACCAGGTAGATCGCGCCGTTCGGGCCGGCCGAGCGGTCGATCACGGGCGTCGAGGTGATCCCGATCTTCGGGGTCACCTGCGAGCAGCCGCGATCATCACTGGCGGTCTCATTGGCGAGCAGGGCTGTCTTCTTCCAGAGCTGCACGCCGGTGTCGGCATCAAAGGCGTAGATGCTGTCGTTCTCGGTGACCGCATAGGCGACATTGTGCGCGGTCCCGGCGATCGTAAACTGATGCAGGTAGAGGGGCTGCGCATCGACCAAGCCATCGACGGGAAGGTTGCGCAGGAGTCCAAACTTCGCGGCCGTGACCGTGGCCGGCGTGAGGCTTGTTTCATACGGGTTGGTGCCGGTGCGGAACGTGTCGTTGTGATAGGTGGTCACGTCGGGTCCAACCACCGTCAAGCTCGCTGCCGAGCTTGCCGTGGTGCCCTTGGAATTCGTGATGACCACATTGAACTGGCTGCCGGAATCGGCCGCTGCCACGGGTGGGGTCGAGTAGGTGCTCGCGGTGGCGCCGCTGATCGCAACGCCGTTCTTTGCCCACTGGTAGGTCAAGGTGGCCGCGCCGCTCGCCGCCACTGAAAAATTCGCGGCAAATCCGATGGGCACGTTCTGGCTATGCGGCTGGGTCGAGATCACCGGAGCGCTGGACGACGTGCCGCTCGAGCCCGCTGTCCCGGCGCCAGCTGTCCCCGAGCCCGCGGTACCGGTACCTGAGCCACCCGATGAGCCTCCGCCGCCGCACGACCCCACGGCCACGGCGAGAACCGCGGCCAAGGCCAGCGATCCTGCCAAACGCACGATATTGCGAGCCATCGTCAACTCTCCTTTCCAGAGCCTTCCTGCAGCACCCCGGTGGGTGTGGCCGTTAAAATTGTCAGCGAGGGCGACCCGCTTGCTCGTTTCGCCACCGCAAGTCCGAGGCCAACCGCCAGTCCTTCGGTGAGGCGGTCGGGATTCACAGCAATGAGCAACCGGCGAGAGTCGCTGCGGGCCTGCCGCAAGCCGCGCAACGCCGCCCGCGACCCCCGGCGCTGCGCGCGGCGCGATCAACCCGGCGTAACCGACCGAGAAATCCTGGAAGATTGACAGTCGTCCCAACGAAGGTCCGCTGCAGCACGGACAGAAATGTCTTCCTCATATGTGGGACACCCCACAGACCAAGGTTGCTGACTCCTTCGAATTCATGCCTATTGATCTCTCCGAGCTGGCCGATGAGGGCGACACCCACATGGTCGAGCCGCAATCTGACACCCGCCAAAGGAACCCGGTGCGCGCCTCTGATTCGATGGCCAGCATCGCGCCGATCTCGGCGCTCGCATCAGTGAGCAGCGCGGCGCCATCCCTGACATTCACACTCAGCGATACGGGCAGCCCGCTGTCCCCGGGGGCCAAACACCCTCTGTATAGCCTGTGTGTCGCGCGCGGGCAAGTCGATCTGTGATTTTCGGGGAAAGCCTTAGCCCTTCCTAGGTGATCGTCGGAGAGATGTGGGACCCGCATTCGACTAGACTGTCAATCGAGAAGGAAGCAGCGCGAAAGCATCGCAAAGCGCCGCTGCAGGGGACCAGTCCAAGCGCGGTGATGGCAAGAATTCCTCGGCGTGCGAAGCGGCAGGATGCGCTGATTGACGTTTTAAAAGAATTTGTATGGCAAGCTCCTGCGTCTCGTGCGGGCCATTCCGGAACGCGCACAGACGACGGGAACTTACCATGTACAAGAACCTCTCAATTGCGGTGTTGCTGCTCGCGCTCCTGGCACCTCGGGTGGCGTGCGCGGCCGACGTGGCGAGCTACGTGGAGCCACGCATCACTCATGCTCACTACGGTGAGGTGAGGATCGTCGTGCCGATCACGAGCGATGATCCGAAGATCTGGCAGCAGAAGTTGCGCAACATGGGCAATGCGCTTGAAGCCGCCGGTAAGTGGGATGGACAGGTCACGATCAGGGTGGTCCTGTATGGGCGGGGGGTGCGCCTGCTGATGGATCCTGCACCAGAGGTTGCCCAAGCGCTCACCGAACTGCGCGCGCGCGGTGTGAGTCTGCTGGTTTGCAACAACACGCTGCGCGAGGCGAACATCGACTTTCATGGCCTCTTCCATGTGAGCGATGCGGACGTCGTGCCCAGCGGGTTTCTTGAAGTCGCCTGGCTTGCGAGCCAGGGCTATTCGGTCGACCCGGTGAATTGACCACCGCGCTCGGCAGTCATTTTGGAGAAGGAACGTCATGCCCGCCTGCACCGTGAAAACCCCGCGTCGCGCGCTCATTTATCTCGAGCGTGCCCTCCTGATCAGCACGATGTCTGTACTTCTCGCCGCGTGCGGCGGCGGGGGCGGCTCGGGCAGCACCGGGAGCACCGCCGGGTCGGGGTCAAGCACGTCGGGCTCGGGAACTTCGGGCGCCGGGACGTCTGGCAGCGGGTCCGGCACACCGGCCCCGACCAGCCCCACCGGTTCGGGTGCGCCCTCGATCACAAGCTTCGCGGCAACGCCTACAGTGATCGGCGCCGGTCAATCCACGATGCTGACCTGGGCGGTGAGCAATTCGAGCAGTCTCACGATCAGCCCTGCAATCGGCAGCGTCACCGGTACTTCGGTCACCGTGACGCCCACCGCAACCACCACCTACACCCTGACGGCTGCCGGAACCGGGGGTCAGACCAAGGCGACTGCGACCGTCACGATCGGCGCTGTCGCGACGCACTACGCCGCCATGGCGGGGGCCGACCTTGGCATCGGTGCGAATCTGAATGGTGCGATCCCCTTTCCGGCAGACAACGCCTGGAACACCGACATCTCCCAGGCGGCGGTCGATCCCAATTCGAGTAACCTCATCAGTAGCATCGGGTTGAACACGGGTCTGCATCCTGACTTCGGATCTGGAACCTACAGCGGTGGCGTGATCGGCATTCCCTACGTCGTGGTGAGCAGCTCCCAGACCCCGGTTCCAGTCACGATCACGGCCTACGCTTCCCAAAGCGATCCGGGCCCATTTCCCGTGCCCGACAATGCGCCGGTCGAGGGTGAACCCGTCGGCGCGGCCTCGGGCGGCCCGGGTGGAGACATGCACGTGCTCGTCATCGACCGCGATACCAACCGTCTCTACGAGATGTGGCAGTCGAGCCCGGCCAGCTACTTGACCTCTGGAACGGCGTGGAGTGCGAGCTCGGCGGCGCTCTTCCACCTCGACTCGGACAATGTGCGGCCCACGGCCGGAGCCGACTGGACCAGTGCGGACGCGGCAGGCCTGCCGATCTTCCCGGGACTCGTGCGTTACGAGGAGGCACACAATGGAGTCATCCCGCATGCGCTGCGCTTTACAGTCAACAAAACTCGCGCCGCGTATCTGCCACCGGCTGACCACTATGCATCGAGCGACACGTCGACGAACGTGCCGCCGATGGGCATGCGGGTGCGCCTGAAGGCAAGCTATGTGATTCCGTCAAGCTTCAGCCCCGAGGTCAAGGCGATCCTGCAGGCCATGAAGACCTATGGAATGATCGTCGCAGACAATGGCAGCAGCTGGTATGTCAGCGGCGCACCCGACTCGCGCTGGGATGACAACGCTTTGAGTGCCCTAAGCCAGGTAACCGGGTCGGATTTCGAAGTGGTCTTGATGACCGGCATCGTCACGGGAAACTGAGCGTCTGCGCGACGGCGCGGCGCACGAGCGGGCTAGGGAACGGTCTTGGCCTGCAACTCTGGAACCGTGATCTTGCGACGCAGTTTCTGCGTGACCACCGGTGCAACGCCGCTGCTCCGCCCCGCCCGCGCGTCGTGATGGTCGGGCTCGTTGCTGGCAATCGCACGTTCATAGCCGTCGACAGCGGGTTCAAGCTGCGCCATCGGTCGCTGCGGCCGCGCCTCGCTCGGCCTGTCGGGCTGGCGCGTCTCGCCTGGGCTGCGACCCAGGCCGCGCAGGAGTGCCCGGGGGACATCGCGCCCGACCGTGCTGACCTGGTCCTGCGCGCACAGCACCATCCCGCTCTTGGTCTCAAGCAGCAGCCCCTGCTGATCGAACGAGGCAATTCTGCCCTGCAGGCGGGTCCCGCCAATCAGGTACACCACCACGAGGCGCCGCTCACGGCGCAGGGTATTCAGAAAATCAAACTGGGCTGACATCGGATCGTGCCTTCACGATTGGATGGACAGATACCCGCACGATTGCAAGTACTTACTCAGAAGTCGCACTGCCTCAATGCCACTCGCAGCGGCGCATCGCGCCGTCGATATCGGCCATGAGCCGTGGATCGCGCCGGGCACAGTCCAGAAAGCGCTGATCGTCGATCTGCAGACGGCGCCTTTCGAGCGCACGGCCCACGCTCGGTGCCACAGCCTTTGCAAGCGCCAGTGCTACCCGGGCGGTGAACAGGAGCGTCACGAAGGCCAGCGCCCATAGCGCTGCCCACTCCAGGCCAAACTGCTCGCTTCCCCCTCTCGAGAACCCGAGGGCGGCCGCGGCAACAACAGCCGCCACCACGGCGCTCGAAAGCGCAAGACCGAGCACGTGCTCGAAGCCGTCCCGCCAGCCGGCAGCGGCAGCCGCCTCGCCGGAATTCCGGGGGTCACGCGCTTCTCCAAGTACTGACGTCGTCGCCATGATCAGGGCTCCTCATTCATTAATTGATGCAATGCACCAATTGCAGTATGGAGCCGATCTATCTCGAATTCCAATTATAATTACGTATATGTACTATTTCGATCGCGAATGATTTGATTGCCAAGTTCAAGAACCTCGATCTGAACCTGCTGCGCGTATTCGACGCCGTCATGGCCGAGCGCAACCTGACCCGCGCTGCGAGCAGCCTAGCGATGACCCAGCCTGCTGTCAGCAACGCCCTGCGCAGGCTGCGTGAGGCGCTTGGCGACGACCTTGTGGTCCGCGCCGGCTACGGGGTCGAACCGACTGCGCAAGCCCAGGCGCTCTGGCCGGCCGTGCGCAGCGCCCTGGCCCAGTTGCAACAGGCGCTCATTCCTGAGCCATTTGACGCAGCTCAGGCCAATAGTACCTTCGTGCTCGCCATGGCGGACGCGACCTCGGCTGCACTCGTTCCACCCTTGATTCGACGCGTCGATGCCGAGGCCCCGGGAGTTTCCTTGCGCGTCATGCCGCTCACCACCCGCGACCCTCGCGAGTTGCTCGAGACCGGTGAGGCCGACCTCGCGGTGGGCTACTTTCCCTCGGTTCTCGCCGCCATCGCGCAACGCGGCATGCAGGATGCGGAACCAGACGTTCTCGCCCACCAGCGTCTTTATGACGGCGAGTACGTCTGTGCCATGCGCCGCGAGCATGTTCTCGCTGGCCGCAGCATCACGCTCGACGAATACTGCGCGGCTCACCATGTGCTCGTGAGCCTATCGGGTAAGCCCTTCGGCTTTGTCGACGAGGCCCTGGCCGGACTGAAGCGCCAGCGTCGTATCGTGCTCACGGTCAACCAGTTCTTCACCGCCGCGCTGGTCGTCTCAGGATCGGAACTCTTGACCGTCCTGCCGCGCCATTTCCTGGGATCCACCGGGATCGCTGAACGGCTCGCGACCGTGCCGCTCCCCCTCACCATCGACCAGGTCCATGTTGAGATGGTCTGGCACCGCCTGCGGGATGACCGGGCCGGCTACGCCTGGCTGCGCGAGGCTGTGCTCGATGCGGCCCGCGAGGCATTTCGGGGGCCGCACGAGGGGCGGGGCTTGCAGCACCCGTCGACCGTCCTCGACGGGTCGGCATGATCGGATGGAGTGGAGCGCCACGAACTGGCATACTGCCGCACCGGTGCACCGACGGACAGTGACCTTGGAACTATTCGAAGCTGTCGCGCTCAAGACAAGAGGCGCGGCACGTCCTTCCCGTATCCCTGTCGCGCCGCCGTTGCGCGCTCCCCAAACGGACTCACCAGGAGAATGAATATGGTCGTTGCGCGGATCGTCGCGGTGGCACTCGTCGTGGCGGGCCTGCTCGCCTTGGTCTATGGCGGATTTTCGTACTCACAGCAGACCTACGATGCAAAAGTCGGCCCGCTCGAACTGTCCCTGCACGACAAGAAGACCGTGACGATTCCGGTATGGGCGGGCATTGCTGCTGTCGTCGCCGGGGCCGGCCTGCTCTTCGCGAGCGGCCGCAAAGGCTAGTGGCCCCGGGGCTGGCCCCGCGCCTAGAAGCCGAGGGCGGACAGAAAGGGGACCACCGACCAGACCAGAAGGGCGATGAGAAACAGACCACTTGCGACCTGGGTACTAAGCTTTTCGGATTGCGTGGCATACATGGTGACTCCTCTCGAAGGGTTGCAGTGAAGGCCCCGTTGGCCTGACTCCAATCTAGGCTGGAACGCCAAGCCGATCGAGCGAGAAGCGACGGTTGCGGCAAAGTGCGGGACGAACTGCAGCCCATCCCGACCAAGCCACACGCCAGCCGCATACGCCGGGGTCGCCGATGCAGGCCCTTGTCATTCGCGCGAACCGCGAACGCCCATCGACGCTTCGTGTCAAACTCGGGCGCGGGGGACGCTTAGCGCGACTGGCCCACCCAGAAAAACTTGTCAAGAGTTGCGAGTTTGGACCCTTGAACTGCCTTCGCCTCTATAGTTTTGCCTCGGGCTTTAGCACGCGCACAGCATAGACCCTGCGACATCTCCGAATTTGTGACACGAAAGGACTCGATATGGCCAAGACCACGACAAAGAATGCCCTCAAGCTGCAGCGCAGGCAGGCCGCACCGCTGGATACCCCGACTGACCTGAAGGCGGACGCAACGCGCGACATCAGTGCGGCGATGAATGGCATCCTCGCCGATGTCTTCGCGCTCTACCTGAAGACCAAGAACTTCCACTGGCACATGAGCGGACCGCACTTTCGCGACTACCATCTGATGCTCGATGATCAGGCGACGCAGCTCTTCGAGATGACAGATCCGATTGCCGAGCGCGTCCGCAAGCTCGGGGGCACCACCCTGCGCTCGATCGGCAACATCAGCAGAACCCAACGCGTCCTCGACAACGACGCCAACTACGTGCAACCCCTCGACATGCTCGCGGAGCTGCGCGACGACAACAAGGGCCTCGTCTCGAGTCTGCGGGAAGCACACGGCGTGTGCGATGAGCACGGCGATATCGCGACGGCGAGCCTCATCGAGGTCTGGATCGACGAGACCGAGCGGCGCACCTGGTTCCTCTTCGAAGCCAGCCGCTCCGGCGATCCGACCGGACACTGATCGGCGCGCGGTCCGGACCCGTCGCGCCCCCTCGGGTGCTCAACTGATGCAGAGCTCGACGATGAGCCAGAGGTTGGCAGCGGTGATCGCGATGAACAGGCCCCAGGAGACAAGCCGCGCTGGTCGCCGGGTGGCGAATACACCCATGATCCGGGAATTGCTGGTGAAGCGGATCAGGGGATACATCGCGAACGGGAGCTGCAGGCTCAGCACAACCTGACTCCACACGAGCATGTTCCCGACCGCATGCTCGCCCCAGTAGGCAAGGCCCGCCCACGCCGGCACGAGGGCAAGCCCCCGGGTGATCAGCCGCAGCTGGAAACAGGGGATCTTGCGTTCGAGAAAGCCCTCGAAGAGAACCTGGCCTGCAATCGTTCCAGTGAAGGTGGAACTCTGTCCGGATGCAAACAAGCCAAGACCGAAGAGGATCGGCGCCAGCGCCACGCCGGTCACCGGGGCCAGCAGTTCGTAGGCATCCTCGATCCCTGACACGTTGCGATGACCTGATTCATGGAACCCGGCCCCTGCGAGAATCAGGATCGCGGCGTTGACCACGATGGCGAGCAAGAGGGCAATCACGGTGTCGGCCCGCGCGAGGCGCAGGCCGTCGCGCAGCGCGGCCACTTCGCGGCCGACGGATCGGGTCTGGATGAGCGACGAGTGAAGATAGAGATTGTGCGGCATCACGGTCGCGCCAAGGATGCCGAGCGCGGCATACAGCGCATCGTGTGAGCCCAGTGCGCTGGGGCGGGGCACGAAGCCAAGGGCGATGGCGTGCCAGTCGAGCGTCACGAGACTGAGTTGCACGACGAAACACAGCGCTATGCTGAGCACGAGCGCGAGAATGATCGCCTCGACCCGGCGGATGCCCCTGCCCTGCAGCCCGAGCACGAGCAGGGTGTCACAGGCCGTCAATCCAACCCCCCAGCCTAGCGGCAGGCCAAAAAGAAGCTTCAGGGCCAGCGCGCAGCCCAGAACCTCCGCAAGATCAGTGGCCACGATCGAAATTTCGGCAGCGACCCACAGGGCCGCGCGTAGCACTCCGGTAGTATGGTCGTGCGTCAATTGAGCCAGATCGCGTCCGGTGACGATTCCAAGCCGCAGCGCCAGTTCCTGCAGGACGATCGCAGCGAGACCCGAGAACAGCACGACAAACAGCAGTTGAAACCCGTACTGCGAGCCCGCCTGGATATCAGTGGCCCAATTGCCCGGATCCATATAGCCTACGGCGATCATGAGACCAGGGCCGGCAAAGCGGCGCAGCTTCTTCCAGAACGGGACATCCTGGACCAGGGCGACCGTACCCCTGACCTCGGATGGACAGAAGGGCGCAGTCGCCGTCTTGGGAAGCGGTGGGAATTTCAGCATGGGGCCACATCAGATCGAAGTCGGGAGCCCTTCTTACTGCGCGGGGATCGCCCTCACCGCGCAACGAGTTCGGGAGATGCGGGGAGCAGGGCGAGGCCCAACCGGTCAGATCGTTCCGGCAGAGGCATGGGGCGGGCGGATACGGGCGACCCCAGGGCGACCCGCGCTCGAACACGCACCCGCGATTCGCCACCCGCCATGCGCCACCGCCACGCGCGCTACGCCGCGCGACGCCGATACTCAGTTTAACAATTCCAGAAGCACCACGTGATTCTCGCGGGCGGGCCAGGCGCGCCCGACCACGCGTTCGCCATCGAATTCAGCGACCACCGCGCGTCCCACCGTATCGTCAATCCTGACTTTCAGCCTCGAGACTCCCGCCACGCCAGGCACGAGTCCATCGGGAGGGCTCTTGCCATCGAAGCTGATCGAGTTGCGCGGCAGACCGAAGTAGCCGCGGGGCCGCGTGAGACTGACCACGGCGAGCGCTGCGCGATCGGCATCGGCGAGGCGCTCGGCGCGCAGGTTCACATGGCTTGCCGACCGCAGGAATCCACCACGGTAGATGTGCGTGACGGCATAACCCGGCATCGTGACGACAAATTCGTAGCGTCCCCGGGGCGAAACCTTGAGGGGACCCCAGTGGCCATCCGTACCGACGGTGACCTCGCGCAGGGCCGCTCCGCGCCGCAAGCCCGATTCCGGATCGGTCTCGTAGACCTCGACATGGGCCCCTGAAAGTGGCAGGTTGCTCGGTGCATCGCCCCCGCCGTTGTTCAGTCCCGAACCGCTTGCGACCCCGTCGATGACAACCTCCGATTCGGCGGTGGTCGCAAGCGTCGCAGGCGGCCTGCCGGTGATGAAGCTGAACGCTGCTGCGAACGCCGCGGGACTGAAGGCGGTCTCACGATGGTCGACCCCGGGGAGCAGCACGTTCTGGGCGCCGCGCAGGGCAGGTCCGTCCGAGTCAACGCCGGTGGGCGTGCCTTTAGCGCCGATCCACTGACCATCCGGCTGCGCATATTTGTCGTTGTTGTCTGAGCGGATCGTCATCCAGCGCACGCCCGGGGTCACCTCATCGCCGCCGTGTCCGTTCTGCTCGTTGAGCCGGGTGAGCGCCGGACCTGCCCCGTTGAATTCGCTCGTGAGCCGATGTTCGCGATCCACAAAAACGCCGTGGTTGGGCGTTCCGCCAAGAATCGCGGCGCTGACCCGGTCCCGCCCGCCGGGGCTCAGAACATAGTCCCGTATGGCAATGCCGCCGCGCGAGTTGCCGTAGAGTACGACGCGCCCGGCGCCGGTCTGATGCAGCACCAGATCGACCTCTCGCGCCAATGCCGCCGTGTTTTCGGCGGCAGAGGTTCGTCCCTCCTGGGGTTTGTCGTCCAGATCGCGCGCCTGTGGATAGGCGATGTCGAACGCGAACAGGCGATCGCGCGGCCAGCCGTTGGACTCGAAACGCCAGATGGTGGGAAGCCAAACGTCCGCGCTATCGCCATTGCCGTGCACAAACACGATCGGTGGTCGCTGCTCGAGGTCGGGTCTGTGGACACATGCCGCAAGGGCCAGCGTAAAGAGTGCGACGGCAAGCCGCCGGATGAGCCAATGCTTCATTCGATCCGTTTCCCCGCTTCCCTGATGTGGCGTCTCTTTGCGCTGTCCGTGGCGCGTCCTTGTGGGCGTCGGTGTGCGCAACGCCGCGCGGCGGAGGAACCCTCATCGCACCCTGGTCGAGTCCGAGCGTTCGCAATTGTAGTCTCCCCGACAGAATCGCGGGTCCTGATCCCGCACGAGCAAACACCTGAGCAGAAGCGATCCCCTGGCAGCCGGGGCCGGCCCTCGACGCGTCAAACGCTGCGCGGCTCGATGCAGGACTTGCAGCGCTCGGATCGGACCCCTCACAATCGCGCCAGCGGGGCCGCACCCCAATCGGACGCACCTCTCTGGGAAGCACCCCACTCGATTCCCATCAGGAGATTCTCGATGTCCAAGCCTCTGGCCAAGGCCTTCAACTGTCCGACGGAGTTTGCGCTCTCCGTCCTGGGTGGTAAATGGAAGACCATCCTGCTTGCTTATCTCAGCGAGCGTCCCTGCAGTTATGCCGAACTGCGCCGGCTCGTGCCCAAGCTCAGTGACAAGGTGCTCTCAGAGAGGCTCCGAGACCTCGAGCGTAGCGGACTCATCGTCCGGCACACGCAACGCGGCACCTCGCGGCGCCGCACCTATCAACTCACCCCGCGGGGCCGTTCTCTTGAACCGGTTCTGCGGAATCTCTACGCCTGGGGCGAAGAGCACGCCGCGGCGTTCCGGGTGGAGGTCGGCAACCCCCTGCACAAGCTCGACGGCTCTCCCTGTGCGGCGTGATCCTGGCGACATCGGATCCTGAGTCGGAAGAAGCCGCGGCGTCGGACTTACCAAGTGGTGCGTTGACGGGTCCACCGACACTGGCTAGATTTCCCGGACCGTCTGGGCAGGCAGATTGCGTGTCATGCCCACGAGGATCCTGCATGCTTCAGAGCAGGAATCGAGAATCACTGAACCCGCATCATCGGGAGGCAGTAATGGGAGTAATGGGAGTAATGGGAGCATCCGCAGCCCCCGCGACAACGGTCGCAATGATCTCGGCCATGGTCACGCCAGCACTACTGATCCTGGGATCGGCCTCGCTCGTGGCCTCGGCGCTGTTGCGCATGGCCCGGGTTGTCGACCGCGCCCGGATACTGTGCGCGGCCGCTCATGAGGGAGCACCCAAGCCGCTGGGGGCTTCACGCGTCGAGCTGCGCTCGTGGCTCCTGCGTCACTCGGCACGAGCCCGCTACATCGAATGGTCGGTCGCATCCCTGTACGCGGCTGTCGTCATATTCGTTGCGAGCTGCCTGTCGATCGCGCTCGAACAATGGTCCGTCGCCCTGCTGCCAGGCTTGCCCTTCGGACTGGCCTTTGCAGGTACTTTGTTGCTGCTCGCCGGCGCCGGCTGGATGGTCGCCGAATCCCGCATGAGCGGCTTGCAGATCAGTGAGGAAATAGCACTGGCCCTGGGGCATCTGAAAGGAGAAGAGCAATGAGTTACGCGCCACTGGATCCACGCGATGCCGTGATCCTGTTCGCTGATCTCCAGGACGGCATCCTGGACCTCGCCAATACCCAGGAGCCCGCGCGTATCCGCGGTGCGGTGGCAGCGCTCGCGAAGCTCGCGAAGCTCTTCGCCATTCCGGTGGTGGTCACCACGGCTCCCGGCGAGACCGGGCATCCGAGGGTGACCCCGGAGATCGCCGCCATACTGGGCGAGCTACCGCAATCGATGCGGACAACGACCGATGCATTCACGCATGCACCGACCCGGGAAGCCATCGTGGCCACTGGGCGCAACACGCTGCTCATTGCCGGTGTCGCCACCGAGATCATTGTCCAACATTCCGGATTGTCAGCAGCCGCGCACGGACTTGCCACCCAGGTGGTCATCGATGCCTGTGGGGGTCTTTCGGTCCGTACTGAGCAGGCTGCGCTTGCGCGGCTCGCGGCTGCGGGCGTGGTGGCGACGTCGATCGCGTCCTTAGCCGGTCAGCTTGCCGGGGATTTCACCCAGCCCCAAGGAGGGCAGGCGATCGGTATCCTCTATGAAATGGCGGCCAGTTCGGCCCCTTAGGGGCGCAGTAGGGGGATGTAGAGACGCAATCGGGGCGCAATCGGGGCGCAAAGGGCGCAATCGGGACGCAACCAGGGACACACTGGAGGCGCAGCGGACGCCACCAGCAAAACCCCAAGGCGAGGGAAGCCATGCAAATCCTGGCGATCATCGATTTTGCGGTGGAGGCGGGAGCGGGGCCGAGTGCAGACGAATTGGCAAGTGAACTCCAGGAATCCTGGAAGCTTCTGGCTGCAGGCGTGCTAAGACAGGTTTACGCGACGGCGCAGAGAAGCCGGGTCATCTTCCTGCTCGAGGCGCGCAACGTGGAAGATGGACGCGAAGAACTCATGAAGCTTCCGCTCGTCGCGCGCGGTATGTTCCGGCTGGAACTGATCGAACTGCGTCCCTTCACCAACTGGTCCCTGCTGTTTGCACAGTAAGACCGGCACTGCGGGCCGCCCTGCCCCGTATCGGAAGTCTGCCCAGGCAGGGTGTCATGGCAAGGCGGCCGTTTTCCAGGAGCAAGGCCCGCGCCGCGCGCTCACTGTGCGTTGATCTGCACTTTGCTTTTGGAGAGGAACTACGACATTCTTCTCCTGGATGACAGATGTCCGGCTGAGCGCAGGGCCGGTCGGGCATCCTCACCCAGCCGCGTTTGCTCCGCGCGGTTGCCGACCTCCGACCTGGGTTGCCGTCAAACACCCCGAAGAAATGATCAGAACACTGATTCGACGCGCGCTCGGAGTCAAGCCCGCGCAGGCCCCCCACGTCGCTTGCGACTCACCGCCAGGGACCTCCAGCGAGGCACCGGATCTGGGCCCGATCCGGGTTGCGATTGGCGAGAACCGATATGAGGAGGCACGCCTCGCGCTCGAAGCGTGCCGGATGCGTTTTCCGCGTGACTTCGAAGTCGGCGCAATGCTCGCGAGCGTGCTGTTCCTGATGAAAGAGTTCCCGCGCGCCTACGAGGTGGCCTTCGACACCTCCGCGCTTAAGCCAGGGGATGCCTTTCTCGAGAATCTTCTGGGCGCCATCCAGGCCGGCCGGGATCAATTCGATGAGGCTGCGGCTCACTATCATCGGTCGATTGAAGCTGACCCTGACTTCATCACTCCGCTCATCAACCTGGAGAGCCTGAACAACCAATATGGGGCCGCCCGCAAGTCTGGCGATGATCGAGATCTCGTCACGGCTGCGCGCGAGCGCCACCTGGGTAAGCTGCTTCTTGCATTTCGCAATCAGACGCTTGACCCTGTCGGGGTTGAGCACCTGCTCGCCCTGACGACCAACCGGCGGGAGACGTTTCCGATCGCCATGGAACTGGTCGCGGCGATACGCAACCCCGAGCAACTCGGGCCCAACATCGTCAGTGCCTTCGCGCTCGCCCACCACCGCAGGGGAGATGCCGCAAGCTTCAAGCGCTTTGCAGAGCGCTACCACCAACTGGATCCGAGCCGCCCCTCCGCGCGGCAAGCCTTGGGCGAAGCACTCATCATCGAGGGTACGGACCGTTCGCATGAGGGTTGGCTCTTGCTCAAACAAGCGTGGCGGGCCATCCTGCCCAGAGCGGTGCGCCTTGACCGGCCCGAGTGGCTTGGAGAGAACCCGGGAGACGGGAGGCTGTTCGTCTACCAGGACCAGGGCACGGGCGACGCGCTCATCGCACTGCGCTTCTTGCGCGCACTCTCGGCACGCGGAATCCGCTTTGTTCTTTGCGTAAAGCCCGAGTTGGTGGAACTGGTCGGAACAGGCACAGGCGCCGAGGAGGTCCTGGTGCCCGGCCCCGAGGCGGATCGACTGGCCAGAAACTGCAGCTTCGTGGTCCCGCTCCTTGGCCTCATGAGCGTCCTTCAACTTTCTCGAGACGCCGCACGCACCCCCCTGGTTTTGTCTACCGCTCGGGCACATATCGACGAACGGGAACCGCCTCTAGGTGGATTGCCGGGTCGGCGCATCGGCTTGGCGATACTGGGCAACCCCAATCGGGGCGACGACTGGGTGCGCTCGATACCCATCGATCAGCTCACCCCCTTGACTCAGGTCTCAGACGTGCGCTGGGTCAATCTCTCAATCGATCGCCGGCCGGAACTCGACGAGTTAGTCAAACTCCTCCCAGTCTACGATCCCACCCCGGGGATCCGGACCTTCGCCGATACGGCAGCGATCATCTCCCAGCTCGATGTCGTCGTGGCGATCGACTGCTCCGTCGCTCACCTTGCCGCAGCGCTCGGCAAGCCCGTTATCCTGCTCGGCTCGACGATGCTTGATTGGCGGTGGCAGATCGCCGACGACACGAATCCCTGGTGGCCTACGGTCTCTTTGCTGCGCGCCGCGGCGCCTGGCGACTGGCGCACAGCGATTGCCCAGCTTGCCGAGCGCTTGCGGGCATCTCAGTCGGCCGCAGCGCAGGGCGCGCCTGATTAAAGCTTGGGATCTCGCAGGTCGGCATCAATCGCTGCACAACCCACACCTTTCGCAACAGGAACTGGCTCGGAGAACCGAGGCCCGGAACCTGAGCACTACACGGGGACACGTTTGCCGCGCGGCAGTGACGCAGCCCGGGACACCCAACGCGCCGGTATTGCTTACTCTGCATCGGCCGATGTCCGTCGCAGGCAGCTCGGGTCCGATCTGGCCGCACTCACCGCTCAAGCCCGGCAAACGCTCGCTCTTGGCTTGATGCGCGCCGTCGGGGCGAACTCGACTTTGCCGACGGCAGCGCGGGCCTGCGTGCCGTGGCTCCTTGCCTCGTCATCGTGGCGTCAGAAGTCGGGTGGAGATCGTCATACCACCTGGTTCATGGTTGCGGCACCCACACTCGCCAGGGTGATGACGATCAACCAGTCGAGCAGCAGGCCAAGCACAAATCGCGGATCCCAGTTCACGAACAAGGCCGTTTCCAGGATGGTCGGCAAGACCGTCACAGACCACAGCACTGCGCCGAATTCGAGCCCGTTCAGGAGCCCAGCATGGGAGAATTGGGGCCCCAGAGCGCTGAGAGTTCCGTATAGCAGCGACACGCCGACGCAAGCGAGGATTCGAAGAACTGCCGCCGATGTGTAGTGAGCCCACGACTCTGTTTTGCGCCAGGTGTCCGGCGTGCCCGCCTGGAATCGGTGAAAGACCCTGCCCGTAATCAGGTAGCCGGTGCCGTTGGCCAGCAAACCAGTCGCTACGCCTGCCTCGAGAAGTCGCGCGGTATCCATGCGGGGCCCGTGCCGATTGGTCCGGTGGTGACGGATCCCCAATATTAACCCAACGCAGCGCAGCCCTACTTCGGGCGGGCGGGGAGGAGGTGATCGCAGTGATCGCATGCGCGTGGATGCCGAGCGGAGTTTAGGGGGAGCGGCGACCGCGACGGATTCAGCGTTCCGGCTACGCGACGCCCAAGGCCGAATCCGCGCAGGCCGGTGGCCCCCCACATCAAACTATGTTGCAACCCTGTCCGGCAGGAGCCGGTCATATTCCTTGCGCACAACTGCATAGCATTCGCAGCAGCGCGCCTCTATTCCCTTGCGATCGAGCACCTTGATCAGGCCCCGCGCATAGCTGATGAGTCCCGCCCTTTGCAATTTCAGTGCAGCCTCGGTGACCCCCTCGCGACGCACGCCCAGCATGTTGGCAATCAACTCTTGAGTCATCTTGAGTTCGTTACCTTGCAAGCGGTCCATGCTGATAAGCAGCCAGCGGCACAGTTGCTGGTCGAGAGAGTGGTGCCTGTTGCAAACGGCCGTCTGGGCCATCTGCGTGATGAGCGCCTGGGTATAGCGCAGAAACAGATGCAGGATGGGTGCGCGTTCGAAGTCCTCCATGAGGCGCGCTGCCGGCAGTCGAAAGCCATGCCCGGCACTTTGCACCACGGCCTGACTGGGAGTGGACTTCCCGCCCATGAACAACGCAATCCCGGCCATCCCTTCGTTTCCGACGATCGCGATCTCTGCGGAAGCGCCGTTTTCGAGCAGATAGAGCAACGAGATTATGGCGGTCGTCGGAAAATAGACGTAGTGAAACACCTCGCCCGATTCGTGCAGTACCTTAGCCAACGGCATCTCGATCGGCTCAAGATACGCCTCCCATAGCTTCCACTCCGTAGTGGGCAATGCGGCAAGGATGTGGTTCGACCTTGGGTCCCGAGGCGAGCCCAGGGAACCGGGTGGGGCTCGCTCCGAGCGATAAGCAAGTTGCGGCATGATTGTTTGGGCATGGGTTTGAGTTTTTGAATTCTGAATTGACCCTTCCCCGTACTCGGTACTGTGGCGCACATATAGGCAAACATATGCTGCCCTGCGACGCACTGCCCATCGCCTCGCAGTGGTCGGGCAGAAGGGGAAGGACCTGATGTCTCGAGCTGCACCCCTTGAAATTCCTGACGATAAACGGGACCGCCGCCAATTTCGGGGACTTCCGGCGCGCGGTCCGGCCTCCGTAAATCGTCCCGGGCCAGCGGTACGGTGGAGCAATCTGCTGGATGTCCATCTACCCCGCACCAGATTCCAATGTTGGAATAGGCGTGCGAGGACTGTAGTGGCCGATGCCGGACGCGAGTGTCCCGGCTCGACAACGCCGGTGCCGTCCTGATCGCCCCACGCGGACTGTGATCCGGGTGTCGCGGGTGAAGTCAATCTGGGTCGGCCAGCCGGCCTGTCATGCGGCCCGGCGGCCGGCCGGGCATTGCCGGACCGTTCCAGAATCCGGGAAGGCGATGGCCTCAGGCCGGCCTCTCGGCGTGCACCTAGCGCGCGAGACGGATCTGCCGCGCCCGTCGGGCTCGCCGACAGAGACCCGCCCCCAAGGCTCCACGACCATCAAGAGGTTTGTACCACTCCCCGCTTGGGGTCCCGCCAAGGCTCATGCTTAGCGACGCGCCACGGGTCGCGCTAGGGGTCGCGCCAGGGGACGAGTTTAGGGCTTGCGACGGCTCAGGCTCCGGATGCCCTCAGATCCCGAACCGTGCGGCTTGATCGTGCTCGCTTCAGCCAGCCCGCCCGGGCGCCAAGGCCACTCAGGGCGATCCGTGCTCTGCATTCCGCTTTGATTTCTTCGGGGTGAGAGGTTGCTGCGCGCTAAACGAGGCGTGACCTAACGGCGAATGCGCGATCTGAATCAAATCCCCCCGAGGGCATAAAGTCAGCTTTCAGCGGACCCGGTGGCGCCGGGCTTTGCTCGGGGCGCCCGAGCGGCGCTGGTCAAGAGCGCTGCGATCGAGGTGGCTGCAATGGCGTTCGCCAGCGTAATCAGCACCGTGGCTCCGAGCAGATCAGGGCCCGGCATCGCGTCGCGCTGGAGCCAGCTCGAATAAATCACGAGTGGCAGCAACACGACCATCGCAGCCAGACTCAAGGTGAGCTTATACGAGTTCGAACGGCCCAACTGCTGCACACCGGCCACGAGGCCTGCGTTGAACGTCAAGGAATGATCTGTCATGAATTTTCCAGTATCGGGAAGGCGAGAGATGATGGGCAGATTGCACGATGGCTACGGGAGTTACTTCAACAGATTTCTGGCCTATCAAGCAAGCCTGTTTTAGCCTGCGATTCACTCCTCGAAGAGTGAAGTATCGTGCCGCGAAAACCCCAATCCACGGCACTCGGCTCAGGTAGGAGATAGTCTTACTCCGGCCACCCCGCATGTAAGGCGGATGGCACGGCCCTTTAGCGAGGAGGTCATGGGCGATCCGGGGCGGCTCGCAACGACCTGACGGGTCTGGCTCTGCGAGATGCGCCAGGACGAGTCGTGCTGCCGACCGACGGATCCAGGGCCTTCGCGGTCGTACCCATCGCACGGATGCGGATCCGGGCCTGGTCCATTGAATGCAACGATCCCGCGATCCAGCGGCACTTGGGCGCCAGACTGGGCAGGAGCTGTAGTCCGTCACGCTCCCGACCCCACCGAGAAACGTCACGCTTGGCTGGCAGCGGCAACGGTGTCCGACGCGGCTCGCTGCGCCGCGGCGAATTTTTCCAGCAAATTCTCGATCGGTTCGGGGCGATGCAGGAGAAAACCCTGCCCATAGTCGACTCCAATTTCCTTCATGCGTGCCAAGACAGCAGGCTTGTCAACGAACTCTGCGACGGTCTTCACACCGACCACGCGCGCGACTTCGACGAAGCAGCGCACGGTTGCATCGTCTAGTGGGTCGTCCATGATATTGCGGACGAACTGGCCGTCAATCTTCACGAGGTCTACTGCGAGCGACTTCAGATATCTGAAGGAAGACGCTCCAGCCCCAAAATCATCCAGAGCGACGCGAACACCGAGCGCCCGGACCTCTTCGACGAACTGTGCGGCGTCAACCAGATTGGTGACTGCAGCGGTCTCAGTGATCTCGAGGCAGAGCCGCTTGCAGACCTCTACTCCCGAGGCTCTGAGGGTTTCAACCGTTTGACGGAGGAACTCGCAGTCTCCGATCGACTGGCCGGACAAGTTGACGCACAGCGTGTCGATGGCCGACAGGTCCGCCCGGGCCAGCAAAGTGGCAACAACCCTGCGCAAGACCCAACTGTCGATTCGGGAAGAAAGATGGAAACGTTCAGCCGCCGGAAGAAACGCGCTTGGTGCAATCAGGCTGCCATCGGTATCGACCATCCGCAGGAGTACCTCGGCATGGAGTGCGGCGCCCGCCTCCGCCCGAAGTGAAATGATCTTCTGGGCATGGAGCACGAATTGGCCTTCGTCGATGGCGTAATCGAGACGCGCAGCCCATGCCGTCTCCCTTTGACGAGCGTGCATCGCCACATCGCTGTCAAGCCAAATGTGCACGCAATTTCTGCCTGCGTCCTTCGCTGCATAGCACGAAGTGTCTGCCGCTTGCAGAACCGCGACGGGTGATGCCCAGCGATTGTCCAGCGGCACAAGGCCGATACTTCCGCCAACCCTAAATCGACGCCCGTCATGAACGAAGCGGAACTCGTCCATCCGGTTGCAGATTTTCTGCGCCACATGCGCGGCCTGTTCGCTCGTGCAGTACTCAAGAATGACGGCAAATTCGTCGCCGCCAATTCGCGAGAGTGTATCCCGGGCACGTACCGTATCCCGGAGCAGCTTGGCCAGTTGCTGTAGAAGCTGGTCACCCGCACTGTGTCCGCAGGCATCATTGACCAGCTTGAATTGGTCAAGGTCGATGTATAGCAGCGCGTGCTCGCTTTTCTCTTGATGCGCTCGTCCAAGCGTGTGACGCAACCTCGCCTCGAACTCCGCGCGATTGGTCAGGCCTGTCAAGGGATCGTGTGTCGCTCGGTAGCTCATCTCACCGTTCAGGCGGCGCTGTTCCGTGACATCCCGGAAGACCAGGACGGCTCCGAGCAGCACGCCATGTCCGTCCCAGAGGGGCGCTACGGAACCCTGGATGCCGAACTCGTTGGCTCCTCGCGAGATGAGGATGTTGCAGTCAGCCAACTTGGTCGGCACGCGCTGGCTCATACAGAGGTCAACGGGACTGCAACTCGGTTTTCTTGTCTCCTCGTGGACGATATGAAAGACCGTCGAGATCGGTTTACCCTGTGCCTCATGGTTGAGCCAACCCGTTATACGTTCCGCTGCGGGATTCAGCCAGGTCACGTGCCCGGAACCATTCGTGGTGATGACCGCGTCCCCGATGGACTCAAGAGTGACTCGGATGAGTTCGTGTTGCTCGTCCAATTTCTCGGTCAACGCGCGGCGTTCAGTGATGTCCTGAACGGTGCCATGCAAGTGCGTGACCACACCGGCTTCGTTACGCTCTGCCGCGCCATGCGCTTCCAACCATCCTGTCGAACCATCCGCGCGCGAGAACTGTAGCTCAATTTCGTAGGGATCTCCCGTTGTTAGTGCGGCTTGAACTGCCGCGCTTAAACGCGCAAAGCTCTCGGTGGTGTAGAGGCGAGCCTGCTCGGAGTAGCTTGGCGTCGAGGCGCTCGGATCGAGGCCAAATATCCGGTGCAACTCATCGGACCATTTTGTTAGATCATCGGCCACACTCCAAACCCAGCTTCCAATTCTTCCTAGCCGCTGCGCTTCGCTCAGAGAGGCATTGCTCGCGCGCAAGAGCTCGTACGCTTGCTCCCGCTGGTCCATCTCCCATCGCAGCGCCTCTTCCGACCTTTTGAGTCGGGATACATCGCTGAGGTGGGCGAGAAATCCAGCGACCTGGCCATCGACAATGTCCGGCACGAAGTGCGCGAGGGTGTTTCGCTCGGTATCCTCAGGACCGGGCACAACGCCCTCGAATGTCTGAGCTTGCCCATTCAGGGCTGCGTCAATGTACTCCCTGTTCACGGCATATCGTACCGGACCGATGACCTCCTCGATGCGCCTTCCAACGAGCGCCTCAGGCTTCATGCCGTACCAGGACTCGTGTGCGCGATTCGCGAACTTGCAGCGCAGGTCCCGATCCCAGTAGGCCACCATGGCCGGGACCGTATCCACAACAAGGCGCAGGGTGCGTTCGCTCTCTGACTTCTGAAGGACCGCTTGCTCCAATTTCCGCAGTGCCACGCGCGCCTCAAGCGCCCGCGCCACGGCGATCGATAACTGTAAGAGGCCCTCTCGCTGTTGGTCGGACAGGTCTCGTGGCTGGTGGTCAAGGACGCACAGAGTTCCCACTCGCATGCCGTCACGCAACCGGAGGGGAGCTCCTGCATAGAAGCGGACCTGGGGCTCGTCTATGACCAGCGGGTTGTTGGCGAACCTGCCGTCCTTGGTCGCATCGGGCACCACGAATAGGCTATCTCCACCAATGGCGTGGGCGCAGAATGCGATGTCGCGGGGCGTTTCGGTTAGCCCAGGAAGTCCAACATTCGCTTTGAACCATTGCCTGTGCTCGTCGACCAAGCTCACCAGGGCGACAGGGGTACGGCAGATGATCGCGGCAGCCTTGGCCAACGCATCAAACTCGGCTTCGGGGTCCGAGTCGAGAACGTCCAGGCTTGCTAGCGAGCGGACTCGAGATTCTTCTTCATGGGTTTTCAAATCAGCGGGCATGGCTAACCCTTAAGAAGGTAACTCCTGAGTATCACCGCACGGATCCTCCTCACAAACCTGGATTAGACGGGGAAAGTCGCGTCAATTTGAAGCTCGCCGCCGTCCCAGGCGCGGTACGTTACGGTCCACCAGTCCTCGGATGCCGGATGCGAGTCGCGCGCGGCGCTGGTGGTCTGGGGTCGGTATGGGTCCAGGCAAGCAGTCACTCGCCGCGAGCTTGAAGCGTTCTTAGGATCCCCTGAGTCCCCAGCTGGGGACCGCTTTCTCCAATCTCCAGGGCTTTGCGGTCGCGACTTCGCCGGTGCGCGCCCGCCGCAGAATCGAGCCGGGCCGTTTCTTGCGCCTGAATTCGATGTGACCAAAGGGGTACCCTGCTGCAAGGCCCTGATATCACAACACGTTCCCGACGAACCACGGTGCTCACCGGACTTCCGATCCGCCGCTCGCCGGGTGAATGACCCCTCGATAGCACGGCGTGCACTGCTGCGGCGCCTTTGCCGCGCGGCGAGTTCACGCAGATCGCCGCCACTCCAGAGCTACCAGATTTTCGTCGAGGTTTGCGGTGCGCAGAACAAGATGTATCCGCTGGAAGGAGCCGATCGGTCCTGCTGACGCGGCGTGTCCATTCCCGCAGAAAGCGCCCTTATGCGTACGGGCGCACAGAGCTATCCCTGAGGACGAATCACCGTGAAGCTCGGCACGGCGAGCGCGTTGTACGCCCACGTGTCTCGGACCAGGGACGACTTCCATGAAACGCAATTTCTTGATTGGCCTGAATCCCGCTGGAATCGACTTCACCGCGCCGAACGTTCCAAAGGCATGACAGCGGAGACGCTTTGAGCCGCTGTGGAGGACGCGCAGAGGCAGTTTTCCGCCCAAGGGGACCGGCTCGAGTACCGCATCATCAAGCTTGACGGGTCGGCCGAAGCCCCGGTCACAGCCCAACTCGTCAGCGCGACCTATGACGCCGTGCTTATCGGCGGGGCCTGCGTCAGGCGGATGCCAATATCGAACTGTTGGAGCGCATCGTCGATTCGATTCAGACGCATGCGCCCGGCACCCCCATCGGCTTCGTCGCACTGCCTGATGGCAGTCTGAAGGCTGCCGCGCGCGCCCTATCTCGCGCTGGACGCGCAGACACGCCGAAACGGGCGTACGACGCAGACGGTGCGGCTTATGAAGAAATGCGACGATGCCTTCAATGCGCGGGATGCCGCAGGGATGACGCGCGCGCATCATCCGGATATGACGGCGCACCTGACTGGAAGCGCGGAGCCGATAAACGGGGAGCCCGCGCATGCCGCAGCCATGCAGGAGTGCTCCGCATCCTTCCGGACACGCGGGTCCACAATGACCCGCATACCGCCCAAATTGGCAGCGACGACTGGTCGCCCGTGATCTGCAGAGCCGCCGGCACCTTCATGGGCGAGATGACCATGCCCGACGGGACAGGGGTCGCGCCGACCGGCAAAACGTACAACGTCACGCTCCGCACGATTGCGAGGTGGGACGGCGACCTGCGACGTCAAGAGCACGTCGTTTTGGACCCCGCTCTCCAGGCGAGTCAGATCGGGCTCTCGTAGGGTCTACTCTCAACCCGCGGGCGCGCCGTCATGTCCACTGTCGAAGCAATGCGCACAGAAGAAGAGAGATTTCGCGATCTTCCAGACTTATCCGTGTCTCGCGCTCTATACGGACAGCCTGAAAGGCTAAGGAGCTCTCAGAGCGCGCTGTCTGGATTTGAGCCCCAGAAACGCTGAACGGACTTTCCTTTGCCTGCACGGCGAATGTAAAGAATCGGCCGACCCGTGACCACTTCCCGACGTGGCCGAGACACACCTCCGCAGCCCTCGCCCATTCCAATTGTAACTAATTGATTTTAATGGCGTCCCCAGCGGGATTCGAACCCGCGTACTCACCGTGAAAGGGTGATGTCCTAGGCCTCTAGACGATGGGGACAGAGATCTGTCATGCGGGAACGTCTGAAGCGCTCCTCGCACAGCCTATATTTTGTTGGTGGAGGTAAGCGGGATCGAACCGCTGACCTCTTGCATGCCATGCAAGCGCTCTCCCAGCTGAGCTATACCCCCAACAAAGAAGCGGGATTATAGCGAAATTTACCGGCCCTTGTAAATCCAGTCGTTCCATAGCGGGTGTCGCAGCTTGAAAATTTCTATTTCTGAGACACCCTGGCTCGACGGACCGCCCGGGTGTAAGCTAGCCATACTGGGGAAATCGGAGGGTTGGATGCACGGGATCTCTGCGCATCAGTTGGCGATCTGGATCAGTGTTTGTGTCGGCGGTGGAGTTGCGGTCGCCCTCTCGCTAGCGGTGTCTTTGTCAGTTGCGCTCCGAAAGCCAGAGGAGCCTGATTCCTGAGGGCCCGAGGTGCCCTGCGTCTACCAGGCGGGAATTCCAAACTGCGCCACTAGCGTTCCATACCCGGGCCCAACCCATCTCGCAACACTCATTCGAGCGCGCCAAGGACGCGCGCCACCACAGTTTGCCGCCCGAGGAGTTCCACGACGGCGTCAACGGAGGGTGTCTGGATCTGGCTTACGAGAGCCACCCGCAGCGGTACCGCGAGTTGCGGCATTTTCAGGCCAAACTGGGCAAGGATCTCCTTGATGAGGGCGCCGATGGCACTGCGCTCCCAGGAAAGATCCATGCAGCGCTCGGCAAAGACCTTCAGTGCCGGCCTGATGGCGTCGGTCACATGGAGTTCCTTGAGCGCCAGATCGAGCTCGTACGGCCGGTAGAACAGCATGCTCGCCTCAGCCAGTTGCTCGAGCGTGTCGGCACGATCCTTCAGCAAGCCCACCACACCCCCAAGCGGTGCGCCTTCGATCCGCCCGCCCCGCTTCTCGATACGCGGTGCGACCAGTGTTGCGAGCCGCTCGTCTGAGGCCGCCTTGATGTAATGGTTGTTCAGCCATGCGAGTTTCTTCGGATCCCACTGCGCGGGCGAATGCGAGATGTGCCGGGCGTCGAACCAGCTGACCAGTTCCTGCCGCGAGAACACCTCATCGTCGCCGTGGCTCCAGCCCAGGCGGGCAAGATAGTTGATCATCGCCTCGGGCAGATATCCATCCTCCTCGTACTGCATGACGCTCACCGCGCCATGGCGCTTGGAGAGCTTCACACCGTCCGGCCCAAGGATCATCGGTACGTGACCATAGAGCGGCAGCGCGGCGCCCAAGGCACGCAGGATGTTGATCTGGCGCGGTGTGTTGTTGACATGGTCGTCGCCACGGATCACATGCGTGATGCCCATGTCCCAATCATCCACACACACGCAGAAATTGTAGGTCGGGGTCCCATCGGGACGGGCGATGATGAGATCATCGAGTTCCCGATTGGAAATCGCGATCGGTCCCTTGATGATGTCGTCCCAAGCGACGTCGCCATCCAGAGGGTTCCTGAACCGGATGACCGGTCGAATGCCCTCGGGGCGTACCGGTAGCACCTTGCCCGGTTCCGGTCGCCAGCGACCGTCATAGCGCGGCTTCTCACCTCGTTCCCGCTGTTCCGCCCGCTTGGCTTCGAGTTCCGCGGGAGTGGTGTAGCAGAGATAGGCGCGGCCGTCAGCCAGCATTTCGGCCACCACCTGCCGGTAGCGGTCCATGCGCTGCATCTGATAGAACGGCCCTTCATCGTACTCAAGATCGAG
Organism: Burkholderiales bacterium; assembly: GCA_003136595.1. Taxonomy (GTDB): domain Bacteria; phylum Pseudomonadota; class Gammaproteobacteria; order Burkholderiales; family Burkholderiaceae_D; genus BOG-994. Next base: position 31,390 of record PLEY01000135.1, on the reverse strand, counting down.
CCAGCGCATGCCGTCCAGGATGGCTTCTACAGCCGCGGGAGTCGAACGTTCGACGTCAGTGTCCTCGACGCGCAGAATGAACGTGCCGCCGAAGCGGCGCGCGTAGGCCCAGGAGAAGAGCGCGGTACGCGCCCCCCCGAGATGCAGAAATCCGGTGGGCGAGGGTGCAAAGCGGGTCCGGACGGCTTTTTCCATGAGGGCTTGGCGCAGGGCTCTGTAGAGCGGCGGCGGCAGTTCGCGCCACGCGGCGTCGCCCGTGAAGGGCGGTGGGAAACTCAATCGACAATTATAAGGCATCTCATGGAGGGCGCTTCTCGCAAAGGGCCAGGTTGCGCAACCGCGCGAGCCCAGTGCAAAATGCATATCTGAGCGCAGCTTCCGGAGAACCTGTGAAAGTAGGCCGCTTTGGCGAATACATGATCAGCGCCCGCGCCATCCCGCAGGGCACGCGCTGGGCCGGCATCTTCCGGATTACACGCCCCAACCAGGATTGGACGGTGACCCTGCCCTTTCAGGAGGAAGAGCAGCTCGATTTGACGTATGGCACCCGGGAATTGGCGATCGACGCGGCCTTCGCTTACGCTGAGGACCTGATCCTGAATCGGGAACGGACCGGCAAAGTCTAGCCGCGAGCGCCAGTTCGACCCCGCGGCAAGTCTATGAGGTTCGGGCCACGCGCGCGGCGCGGCGCTCCCGGATCTTCAACTCCAGTTCCAGACGGGCTTTCTGGAACATGGCTTCGCTGGACGCACTGTCAGCGGGGGAGGGCTCGACTCGCCAGAAGATGCCATCCATCTTCACCCCCTCACCAAACTCGCTACGGATCTCGCGCATGAGGAGTTCGCTCACCGCGTTGCCATGATCGAACATCACATTGGTCGCCGAGGCGACCTCAGAATCGAGCGAGATCAAAAGGAAATTCTTCGAGGTCGAGCGCAAGGACTCGACCATCGCCGTGATGCCGTAGCTCGCCAGACGATCAAAAACAAAGCGGGAAAGCGATCTGCGGGGCGCCTCGGAGGATTCCCTTTCAACGGGCGCAAAGATGGTGCTGCGCGTCAGGTTTCCATTCATGGCCGGATCAGGAAGCAGAAAATTGGGCCGGTCGATCCGGCCCATCGATTGTTCACCTTACGATACTTCTGTGACGGATTCAACAAAGAACCGCACTCTTAAGAGGGGACGGGAGCGCCATCGGCGCCCGCCCCCAGACCGTGGCGAAGACCTCGATGTCAAGCGCCCGAGTGTGCCGGTGCCAAAGGCGTGTTTTCGCTACCGTTTGGTCCGCTTTGGTGCGGCCCGGGACCGATCCTGGGGCGTCTTGCGATCCGGATTGGGGACGAGGCCTGCGCATCGAAGCGGGCTCGCAGCACCCGTGGGTTGCGCACTGCGAGGTCCGGCTGCGACAGGCGCTCATTTCACGGCTTTGGGCCCGCCATCGCCTCGCGCTGCTGCTGGGCCAGCTGCCTGTAGTCGTAAGTCGGATAGAACTCAGTCCGAAAGGCACCCCAGGCTGTGTTCTCAAGGGCGACATTGACCTCCCGCAGCTTGTCCACAGGCACCCGCAGCGTCACGACCTGACCGATTCCCATCATCACGTACCACGATACGACCTCCACGCCCTGCGGAGGAAACTTGTCGAAGTAGCCATTGCGCTGCAGCTCCTGGTTGATTTCCCCAAGGGTCTTGGACTGGTCGTGACGCAGAAAGACAGTAAGCAGCACCGCACCGCCCGCCGCGTTCGCGGCTGCCTGCGGTTTCGAAGCGGAATCGGACTGAGCCTCGGCGGATCCGACGGCCAGAAGACCCAGCAAACCGCAGCAGACGATACCCTTCGTGATACTTTTCATATCTCGCTTCCCTTTCGATTCGGTTACAGAGTGGTTCGACAGGCCGGTAAGCTCAGCAATCGGGCTCCCCGGCTTCGCAGATGGAGCGGTGGGCAGCCGTTGGCAGCGGTCGGCAGCGGTTGGCGGGCAGCCACTTGTGCCCTGCCCCCGAACCCGGGCAGTATCCGAGGATAAATCACATCCGGGCGAAAAATCGATGAACTGGTCCCAATATGGCCCCGCAGCTCTTGCCGCATTTCTCGCGATCAGCGTCACCGACGGCCTCTTCTTTGGACTGCTCATGCGCGGCAGCGGCGGGCTGCGCCGACCGTGGATCGATGGCCACCGGCTTGCAGCCTTCGTGCTCGCACGGATCGGAGCCGTCCTGACCGCGCTGGTCTTCCTGTTCATGTGCGGCTTCTTCGGTCTGTCCTCATTGCAGCCCGCAGTCATGTTCGCCATCGGGAGCTGGATTGCGATCGTCGTCCCCCTGGTCGCTCAGGCCGGTCTCTACCTGAAGCTCGGTTGGGCATTGATCGTAGCGCAGCTGCTGGGCTGGCTCGCGCGCCTTTTGGCTTGTGCGGCGGCCGCGTACTATTTCCTTTGATTTGGCGTGACCACCGAACGATCAGCGCTCTGCCCGCCAGACCCACCAGGAGCCAGGGTGATATTCCGACAGCTGTTTGATCCTCAGTCCTCGACCTACACCTATCTCCTCGGCGATCCCGTGAGCGGGGCGGCACTGCTGATCGACCCGGTCCTCGAGCACGTCAGGCGCGACCTCGCGCTCGCATCGGAACTTGGCCTCATCGTGACCGCCACCCTGGAGACTCATGTCCATGCGGACCATATAACCGGAGCAGGTCTGATCCGCCAGCGCACCGACTGTGCACTCCTCATAGCCACGGCGAGCGGCGCCAAGGGGGCCGACCGCTATCTGGAAAACGGTGATCAGATCGCCTTTGGCGCACGCAGTCTGCGCGCGCTGGCGACACCTGGCCACACCTACGGCTGCATGAGTTATCTGCTCGATGACGGCAGCATGGTGTTCACCGGGGACAGTCTCCTGGTTCGCAGCTGCGGACGCACTGATTTCCAGCAGGGTAGCGCCGCACGGCTATACCAGTCCGTGCACGAGATCCTGTTTGCACTTCCTGAGCCCTGCCTGGTTTATCCCGGCCACGACTACCGCGGGTTCAGCGTCACCAGCATCGCCGAGGAACGCCGCTTCAATCCACGTCTTGGGGGTGAAATCAGCGTCCAGGACTTCACGGGCTATATGGACAACCTCGGCCTGGCCCATCCGAAACGCATCGAGGAGGCGGTGCCGGCCAACCTCCAGTGCGGAACCATCGCATCGGGCACAGGGCAGGAGCCGAACTGGGCACCGCTGTCCTACTCGTCGGCGGGAATCTGGGAGGTGGCGCCTCGCTGGCTCGAAGAAAACCCGGGCCGGGTACAGATCGTCGACGTGCGCGAGGTCTCGGAATGGAATGGGCCACTCGGACATATCGCCCGTGCCATCCACATACCTCTTGGCGAGCTTGCCGAGCGCCACGCCCTCCTGGATCCGCATTGCCCGATCGTCACGGTATGCCGGGCAGGCGGCCGCTCGGCGCAGGCCACCATCATCTTGAACCGGCTCGGACGCCTCGACTGCGCGAGTCTCGCCGGAGGCATGCTGCGCTGGCGCGCCGAAGGTCTCGAAACCCAGAAGGCACGCGCGGAACAATAGCCACGGAGGCGGCCGACCCTGCGGGAGCCGCGCGCGGCGGCCCCCGCAGCCGGAGCCAGGACTACTTGTCGGCCTTCAGGCAGTCACTCATGAACGCCTTGCGGTCATCGCCCGTCTTGCCCGTCGCGTCCTTGTTGCATTGCTTCATGCGCTCCTGAGGCGTCAGGGGCTTTGGCGGCGGGACCGGCTTGGCGCTCAGGCATTGCTTCATGAAGGCCTTGCGATCGTCGCCCTTCTTGTCAGCCGCTTGCTGGTTGCAATCGGCCATCTTGGTCTGCTGCGAATTCTCCGCAGCAGCGGCCGGGCCGAACGCGCAGAACAGTACAAGCGCGCCAAGTCCAATCACGAGCTTCATGGATTTCTCCTTACGAGGGGACCGAACGGACAAGTGGCGGCGCGGCTAGGAACAGGCCTTGCCGTGATCAGCGTGAGCGCCCTTGGCTTTGGCATCAGCCTCGGACATGTAGGCGCCCTCCTTGGTCGTTCCGTAGTACTTGGTGCCCGGGCAATGATAGACGTTCGACTTGGTGTTGACCCAGACCTGGCCCGGCCCACCGCCGGCAGCGGGAGTCGCGGCGACCTTGGTCGCTGCAGCGGCCTTGGGCGCAGGCGCTGCGGCCGGTGTCGCAGCCACTGGTGCGGCCGCGGCAGGCGCTGCAGCGGGAGCTGCGGCAGCAGGAGCCGCGGCAGGTGCGGCAGCGGGAGCCGCGGCAGCCGGCGTTGCATACCACTCCTTCACTCCACCGTGCTTGTTGCAAGCGCCCTTCTTCGTCGGACTTTGCGAGTAGGTACCGTCCTTGCATTCACCCGTGGAACCGGCCGGGGCGGCACTTTGTGCAGCTCCCGTCAAAGGAACCAGCATCGCGGCGGTCAAAGCCAGGGGGGCCCAGTACGACTGATTCAACTTCATCTTTTTTCTCCTAGAGTTTTTCAGGTTGATTCTTCTGGTGGACCTGGACGGTGCTAAGTAGGCTTCAGGGCCGCATTCTTGTCAAGTCAGCCTCACCAGTCAGCCTCACCAAGCCGCGACACGCTTCGAAAAGCGGGCCAGAGATCGTCGCCCGCGCATTGTATCCACAATGAACCGCGCGACCATGATTATGCTGTGTACGCCAGGCGACCCTATCAAGCCGGGACTCCGTTGCAAATGCCGCTGGAAATTCCGTTGGGGATTCGGTGGGGGATGCGCAGCAGTGTGTTGGTGCGTCCCAAGGTCACTGCCCATCCCCACATCGCCGCGACGAGTGGCCCCCTCGCCATTCATTGCTGCAAGTCCCGCCAGCAATCGACGTAGATGCCCACCGCTTTGCTCCGGCTTTGGGCGCCCTGCGAGATTGGATCCGCCGCCCGTGCCGCGGCGAGGTCCGGCGCGGTGCCTCCCCAGGCTGGCTACCCTGACTCTGACCCGAGCGCGGCCGGATCGAGCCGGGGCGAGCCGCGCTGGGCGCTTTCGGCCCGATGCACCAGGGCCTGGATGCGGGCGTTGGTGGGGGCTGCCGTCCCCACTTCGCGTGCGAGGGACACGATCGCTCCCTGGAGATAGTCGATTTCCGTCGGCCTGCCCCGCTCCAGATCCTCCCACATGGATGAACGCGCCAGGGGATCGATCCGCAGCTGCGCACGGGCCACTTGGCGGAAGAGCCAGTCAGGCAGGCGCATGACGAAGGGTAAGAGGCGAGGCGCAAGCGGCCCGGCCTGGGCGGGCGTGATACCGGCCCGGCTCAGGGCACTTAGGCCCTCGTCGATGCAATCGGCGAGCACGCGACGCCACGCCCGCACGGCCAGTTGCTGGGCGAGCGGCAGTCCAGAGAGGGCATTCAGAGCATTGTTCAGGTTGATGAGGAGCTTGCCCCACGCGACGGCCTGCATGTCAGGATGCTCGATGACCGCAAGACCCGTCGTGCGAAGCCGCTCGGCTATTGCCGGCACTCCGGACTCGATCACGAGTGCACCGGCCGTCGCCCGATGAAAGCACCCCTTGCCCAGGTGGACGACGTTAAAGGGGACCATGCCGGCTACAACCTCTTGGTTCACGGCCAAGGAGCGCAACAGGGCGACATTGCCCACGCCATTTTGCAGGGACACCACGAGCGTGCCCGGCTGGGCGTGACTTCCGAGGGCGCGACCGATTTCCTCGGTGCCGCCGCTTTTGACCGTGACGAGGACCAGGGCCGCCCGGGCGAGGACGTCCACCTCGGTTGTGGCTCGGATCGCGCTTCCAGGAAGGTGGGCGCGAGCCCCGTCGCGGTCCGTAAGTGTCAGGCCGAACTCGGCCAGTTCAGCGGCAATCCGCGCCCGCCCGAGGAACACGACCTCGGCCCCGGCAGCCTGCAAGAGCCCGCCCAGATAACAGCCGATGGTGCCGGCGCCGGCGATGACGATCAAATCATTTTCCAACCCATCCCTCTCTGGAAATGGCACCCGACGTGAGGCTGCCCGCAGCGGGCGGAGACGTGGAGGAGCGGCGCTGAACACCGGCCGGCACGCCGTGCCCAGGCCAATGAATGCGCGCCGCCCCGGCAAGCTTGTGGTCGAGCCACACCTGGCGTCATACGCTTTTTACCACCGCGCAAGTGCCTCGTGCGCGCACTCTCGAGAGCAGCCATAGGGCATGACTGAACCAACGTTCCGCGACGCTGTAGTGGAATTCTCTCGGGATTGGCCTTTCGGGATTGGTTTCAGGTCGAGGCGGAAGACCCCGAACCGGTGCCCTGCGTTGCAACACGCGGGTCCCCCAAGCCTTCGAGACCATGTCAAGTCGTGGTGCCCGCAAGCGTCCCACGCTCAGCTCACAGAAGCAGGAAACCCCCACTACAATGGCGCAAGCGGTTTGGTGGCGGGCGACCTCGTGACGCGCTGCACGGCCGCGAGGCTTTGCAGCGTATTGAGGCCTGCGCAGTCGGAGCCTCACGTCGGTCGCCTGCGCAGCGAGCCTTTGCTGCGCTACTCGGTATCGTCGATCGGAAACACCTTGGCAAGCTGTAGCAGATCGCGCTGCAACTCCGCGTTGAACACGATCCGATCGGGCTGATCGACACCGCAGGTGAGATCGCGCAGCAGCTCGATGCCCTCGTGCGTCCCCCACAGGGCATTGATACGCAGATCCAGTTCCTGGTTCAGAGCCAGCGGCGACTGGGGGGTCTTGACAGTGAGCGGTTCCTTCCAGGGGACCATCGGTCTCTTGTAGCGACGCTCGAAGTTCTCCGCGAGGGCATCGTAGACCGGCTTCTTGTCGACCTGGCGATACAGATCGAAGAGCATCAGCCACACCATGGTTGCCGCGAGATCGTCGCGCAGGACGTACTCGCGCAACAGAGCGATCGCCTTGGTCGGATCCCCTGAGCGCTGCATCTCCTTCGCACGATCGACGACTGACGCAAACTGGGTCAGCCGGAACTGCACCGAGGCATGCTCGCCCTGCACCGGCTCGACCGAACTGGACTCGAACCCAGTCGTGGTCCTCATGATCCGCTGGGCGCCTGGCGCTTCTGCGGGGCCTTTGTCCTCCGTCTTGGTCAGGTTCAGTGCCGGAAGTTCGAAGTCGAGCGGGTTCATCGCATCGACCACAGATTCGCGCAAGTCGGCGGCGGCCTCAGTCTTGCTAAGATCGATATCAAGGATTGCCTCGAGCGGGCGCTGATCCTTCTTGCCTGCATCGGCGGCGGGAGCCGGAGTGACCAACGAGGGCGGGGGTTCGATCGTCCCGCCGGGATTGGTCCTTTGCAGCGCCACCGTAGAGATGCCAAGCAGGCTCTCAATGGCCTCATCAGAAAAATTACTGTCGGCGACAAGCGGTGCCTCGGGGGGCACGGCGAGCGGCGCGAGCTCGGGCGGGGCCACAGGCGGGGAGACCGGTGTCGGTGCAGGCGGCGGCGCGAGAGGCGGTGCCTTTGGAGCGAGCGGGGGTACCTGCGCTGCGATCCGCGCCTGGACGAGGGCTTGGGCCTTGGCGCGTTCGGTCGCCTCGGCTTCCGCACTGACGAACGGACGGCTGGTTGGAACCGGTGCGCTTGGGCCAGGAACCGGTGCGACCGGTGGGCGCACCAGTGCGGCGGCGCCACCGAACGGATCTGACGCCAGCATCTCAGTCGCCTCGATGCCGTCGGTCCCGGTGAACTCGGGCTCGTCGATGCTCTCGTCGCGCGCCTCGCTCTCGCGGCGCGACGCGGGTCTGGGTGGTGTTACGACCGGCCCCATCTGAGTCTGCTCGAACCACGGCCGCGCGGCACTGCGCCGCTGCAGATTGCGATAGCTCCAGCCGAACCAGGCGGCGAGCGCCAGAGCCACCAGCGCAAGTGCCCCGAGCAGCCAGGTGTAGAGCGACTTCGGCGAGCGGCTTTCCAGCTCACGGTTACGCTCACTGACCGCCTGCATCTGCAGCTGCAGGGCCTCCACCTGCGTCGAGAGCAGTTGCAGTTGCTTCTCGAGTTCCTGCTCGCGCACGGCCGCGGGGTTGGGACCGGCTGCGGATCCAGCGGCAGCGGCGCTTGCCGCTGCGCCGGGAGAACCATTGGCACCGGCCGACTCGGTGCTCGCAAGGTTGGAGGTGACAGCGGCTGGCGGAGTTTCGGCCGGTTTGGCGGCAGGGCGCTCCGCTGCAAGCGGCTGGGCCGGCGTGACGCGTAGTGCGTCGCCCCGGCCGGGTTCTGAGCTCGCCGTGCTCGTGCCCGACTTGGTCGCTACTGCAGGCGTTGCAGGGGGAGGTGTCCGGTTCTGTACCTTCGGGGGCGGTGCCGCCTGGGCGCTGACCGGGGGAGCGCCAGGTGTGCCGTGCAGACCCGCACCCGCGCCAGAACGCGGCGGGGCCAACGGGGTCGTGACCGGCCGGCGGGCCCGCGGGGGCTCCGAGGTCACGGGCCGGGGCGCCTCGCTCGCCGCCTGCGGCGGGGCGATGGCTTCGCTCGGTGTCTCGCGGGCAACCGGAATGAGGGGTGGCGGATCCAGCAGCAGGACATATTCGCGGCTCACGGGTCCCGAACAGCCTGCGGTCACGACCAGTTCAAGCGCCGGGTCGCTGATCGGCGCAAGTGTCGTGATCTCGATGAACAGGCCCCGATCCGTAGTGATGACCTGGGAGCGGATGGCCGAAGGCACCGGCAGATCGTCGCCATGGGCCTTGACCTGCACGCAGCCGACCTCCTCCATGCTCGCCGCGGATACCGCCACGCGCATGCGAAGGGGCTCCCCCAGGGCCGAGCGGAGCTGCAGGGGACCAAGACCCAAGGCCTGAACGCTCGCGCCCCACAACAGTAATAATCCACCCAGACCGGCAGTGGCCGCGCAACTCCTCCCGATCCGCGGGGTGGCTCGCGCGTGGCCTGCGAATATGAAGGCACAGGCGCGCGACGACCACGCGACGCATCGCCCCCTGGCTCTGTTCTCGACTTCTCTTTGCACCCGCTCGCCCCCCTGAAAATGGACGGAGTCCTAAGGTTTAGCCCTAGATTCGCTGAGATTGTGCCTAAATCTCCCGGTCTTGGACAGCGACCCGTTCACATCCATGATGCAACTGATCCCAAATCCGGCCGAATCCACCATTCCCGTTGGGTTCACGTCACAAGCGACGAGACCACGGGCTTTCCTTGACAAACCGTGCCGCCGAGTGCGCGCCTCTTCGCCAGTGGACGAATGGGGTCTGCGGCCCCCGGCTGCCCCTCGAAACCGGACCGTGGCGCCAGGTGCCTCCCGTCAGATCGGCACAAGCGGAGAAAACCTGAGGCGCCTCTAGGAGCCCCGAGGTTACAGCCGATTCGGCTCGAAAGGGATAACAATTTGACTCGGCGTGCCGGCTCGGGCTTGGCCTGCCGCCGCTCTGAGGCGTTCTGATCCGCCCCCTGGGCCGCGCCCCGATCAGCGCGCCCGATAAGGCGCGGATGCCCCCCAACCTCTAGTGATGCGCGGCCGTGGCGGGATGTCATGGACGGAAATGGAGTCGGCTGGGTGGGGGATACCGGGTATGGACCCTGTGATCTGCGCGGTCCGCAACGAGTTCGGCGCGCCCAATCTCCCCTATCCACCGTAAGCATCTGATTTTTAAAGACCCCGATGTGCAGGGATCGGCAGAGACCGCTAGTGGATTGCACCCCGTTCGCACTGCAGACCCTACCCCCGCTCTGGCAGCATCTAGCCGCGGGCGAACAAGGCGCTTCGCTGTCTTGAGCATTGTGTAACTGAGAACATCGGGGCCGAGGTCGAGCCGGGCGCTGAGCTTGATGGCCCGACTCGCGCACAAGTGGCGCAGATCATGGACAGGTGCGTCGAAAATGGAAAAGGCCGCCACGGCTGAACCTCGGGTCTGGCTTCGGTGCGACAGCACACCGACGCGGCCGCAGCGGTACCGTACAGTACGTCTCGTTTTTCGCAGGACCCGTCGCAGTTTGTCTACCCAACTTCAAGGAGGTACTGGTCATGGGCGTGAACAAGGATCAAGTCAAGGGACGCGTGAACGAAGTCGCAGGCAAGGTCAAGGAGACGGCTGGCAAGATCGTCGGCAACGAAGACCTCGAGGCAGAAGGCTCCGTGCAAAAGAATGTTGGCGTGATTCAATCGACGTTTGGCGATGTCAAGGAAGACATCAAGAAGGCAATCAAGGGCTCCTAGCCTTCGCGCGGCAGGTCAACCCACCCACACGGATCTAGAGGAAAAGCATGCTCGGAACAGTCTTACTCGTCGTATTGGTTCTGTTGTTGATCGGCGTAATTCCGACCTGGCCACACAGCAGAAATTGGGGCTACTACCCCAGCGGGGGCTTGGGCCTGGTCGTAGTCATCGTGCTCGTTCTGCTACTGGCTGGACGACTCTAAGTCGTCTTCGAATAAAAGATCTGGGAGTTGAAGAGATGAAATTCAAATTTGTCGGGAGTCTGGCCCTGGCGGGGGCGTTGCTTGCACCCCTTTGCAGCTATGCGGTGGATACGAGCACCGATACGAGTGGGCAGTATATAGATGACGCCACCATCACCACCAAGGTGAAGGCAAGTTTTGCGGAAGACAAATGGGTCAAGGGACGCGACATCAGTGTTCGTTCTGATCATGGGGTTGTGGATCTGACTGGAAATGTGGAAAGCAAGGATGAGTCCAAGCGGGCCACCGATCTGGCGACCAAGGTGACCGGGGTCCGAGCGGTGCACAACAATCTCACGGTCAGCGCCAAGTAGCGGGAGTTTGCGCGCTCTATACTTGAGGTCGGGGCATGCGGATCGTCGGTGAAGCGGTCTGCAGACGGGCGCATGGAGCGCGCAAGGCACGGTAGCCGTGCTCACGCGGTTCGGTTGGGGCGATCTCGTCTGCCCCACACTCCGAACCGAGGTGAGCCGCCATGCCCGTCAAACCAGATCCCTTCCCTCAGCAGAACCATCTGCTGGCGGCCCTGTCGCCTGAAGTTCAGGGCCGCCTGTTCCCCTATCTGGAGCTCGTGCCGCTGCCTCTGCGCGCGATCATGTATGAGTCCGGGCGCTCCATGCGCCACGTTTATTTTCCGACGGACTCCATCATTTCGCTTCAGTACGTGATGGAGAACGGTGCATCGACCGCGATTCTGGTGGTGGGCAACGAAGGACTGCTCGGCATCTCCTTGCTGATGGGCGGCGAGAGCACACCGAGCCGGTCTCTGGTTCAAAGCGCCGGTTACGCTTATCGCCTTCCGCGATCGCGCGTGAGGGACGAGTTCAGCCGCCACGGGCAATTGCTGGTCTTGATGCTGCGTTACACGCAGGCCCTCATCACCCAGGTCGCTCAGACCGCGGTCTGCAACCGCCATCATTCAATCGATCAGCAGCTTTGCCGGTGGCTCCTGCTGTCGATCGACCGCCTGTCACACAACCACCTGACCATGACGCAGGAATTCATTGCCAATATGCTCGGTGTTCGTCGTGAAGGGGTCACTGTGGCCGCGTTGAAACTGCAGCAGCTGGGCGCGATTTCCTACTCTCGCGGCTCGATCAGGGTGCTCGACCGGCCGAAGCTCGAATCACTGAGCTGCGAGTGTTACAGCGTCGTCAAGAAGGAAACAGAAATGCTGCTGAATTACCTGCCGCAGCGTCGCGTGGTCATGGATAACGAATCGATCCCGACTGTGATCCTGCCCACGGCATAGAAGACTGGATCGAATCGAGCGCCGCCGCCGTGAGGGCCCCATTGGTCGGACATCTCCCAGGAAGGCTTGCGCCCCTTAAGGTCCGTGTGGCGCACGCGCTGACCGAGGAGGTGACCATAAGCTGTTCATGCACTGCGTTGCGCTCAATTCAGCGACCCTTGGCAGATGCCCCCTGCGCCTTCGAGAACCCTCCCAGCGGGTCTTTCCACCGGCCTTACCACCGGCTTTCGGCTCCCTATCGCCATCGAAGCCGGTAAGTGGTTCGTGACTTTCTCCAGCAAGACCATGGGGAATCTGCCTCCCTGGTTGTGATGGATTAGGGACCGGAGTCAGACTGGTCAGAACCCGTCTCAACACCCGGCAAGATGGCGTGGATCCCTACACTGCCCCAAAGATCCTCTGGCGCGTCTAGGCGAAGATGACTTGGCTAACCATGCCGCGGTTAGCGGTCAACACGCTCCGGCCGAACGACTGTTTGGTGGGCGGTGAGGGTTTCGAACCCCCGACCCCGTCCGTGTGAAGGACGTGCTCTACCCCTGAGCTAACCGCCCGGAACGCAGAAACCGCGAGACGTGCCGGCTAACTCACCCCGACCTGCCCCTCTCAATCTGACTAAAAATCCGCGCAACTTCACCGATTTACAAAAAAATGGCTGGAAACTCGCAGGAAACCTAGCGAGCCCTTTTCCGTGTGGGGGCAGTGCTCTACCGCTGAGATAACCGCCCATGAGCCCGGTAAAATTATCGCATATCCCGAGCGGTGCAGGTCGGGCACTCCAAAACCGCCCAGCCGGCGGTCGGTGAGGGCTTTTCCTCGGGCCATTCTGGAAAGCTGGCAAAATCGGGCGTCTCATCTTTCCCCCGGTCCCGGATGCGGGATCGGTCACCGGTGCGCCTCCCGATGAATCCCTCCGAACGCACGCCTCCATCGGTCCTCCTGCTGCGACTTTTCTGGCTGGCCTGGATGATCGTGCTGCCGCTCGGACACGTGACGGGCCTGCGCAATAGCCTGGCGGTGCTGACGCTCCTTGCTACGCTCGTGGTCTCGGGCGCGTCGGGCTGGCGGGAGCTTCCCGGACGTCACGTGCTCCTCGCCTACGTCCTCTGGGCGACACTCTCCCTCGCGTGGTCGGCCGAGCCCTCCATCTCCTTTGGCAAGCTCAAGAGCGACCTGTGGATCCCCTTGGGCGCGTACATCGCCGCCTACTCCATGACGCGGGCCGAACGCACGCCCAAGTGGGTGCTAAGTGGTCTGGCACTCGGGCTGCTCGTCCTGGCTGCGATCTCAGCCTTCGATCTGCTGCCCGTGGGAGCTGCCGACGCATGGATCCCCGAGGACAGTTTCCTGACGATCGAGCGGCCCCTGCCCCACTGGTACCCGGGGGTCGGCGATGCCAGCATGTTTGCGATCCTGTGCCTTGGACCTCTCCTTAGCTGGATGTTCTGGAAGGGGCGCAACCGCCGGGTGCGCAGCGTCCTGCTTGTAGCGGCCCTGATGTTCGTGGTCGCGATCTCCAAGAACCGCAATTCGTTCGCCGTACTGCCCCTGGCCTCGATCGCGTTTTTCCTGTGCCTGCCCTGGCGCGACCGGGCGCGCAGCGCCGTCGATCCGAGCGCGGTCCTGATCCGTAGCCGGCTCGAGCGGGCGGTCTGGGCGATCGCCATCCTCACCGTCCTCTTTGTTCCCCTGGCCATCGAGACCGCATCGCGCGAGCGCCTGATCCAGCTCACCCATAGGACACCGCCCTGGGGATCGGCGGCCCTGACGCTCGCCCAGACCGACGCGAGGCCCGCGATGTGGCGCGAGTACCTGCGCCTGGGCATGCAGCACCCCTATGTCGGCGTGGGCTATGGACGCACGGTGCCCGGTCTGGCCTACGCGAGCCGCGACAACCCCATCCTGGCCGGCGAGGAACGCGCGGCGATCTCGCATGCCCACAACGTCTTTCTGAACAGCTGGCTGCAGCTGGGCCTGGTCGGCGTCGCCCTCTACCTGGGCGTCTTCGCGGAACTGATCCGCTGCGCGCGACGGCGCGCGAGCGAGAGCGAGGTGGCCGCGATCGCCTACGCCGGCATCGTCGCGACGCTGGTTGCGGCCGTGGTGCGCAACCTCTCGGACGATTTTCTGATCTATGCGATGGCCACGACCTTGTGGGCCGCGCTGGGCGCACTGTTTGGCATGCAGACCCTGCGCGACGGACCCCAGCGCAGCCTGCTGCGCTGAACCCGGCTGGCACCCTCAGGTCAGATCGAGGCGCTCGCCCAGTCCCTCGGCCTTGATGCGTCGCCGCTGCTCGGCCTCGACGCGCTTGTAGGCATTGCGCTCGGCGCGCTGGCTCCAGAGGTGACGCGCGAAATCGATGGTCCGGCGCACCTCGCCGGGACGATCCTGCAGCCAGACCCGCCAGGAGGGCACGAATTGGCCTGCGAGAAATGCGATCCACTGCGCGCCGATCGCAGCCCGGGTGAACGCCGTGCGCCGCGCGATACCGTTGGCCACCATCGCCTCGTACAGACCTGGCGTCGCGCGCAGCCGATCGAGTGCGGCGAGGATGTCGCGCGCCGAATTGACCTCGAGATAGTCGAGTTCCGAGCGGCGCAGCCAGCGAAAGGCGGGCTCTGGACCCAACAGGGCGGGCACCTCGGCAAACCACGCATTGACGAGTTTCGAGAACGGCTTGGCGGAGGCGCCAATCGCCGGGTCGTAGCGTAGCGCGACACACACGTCCGTGGCGCTGTAGTCGCGCCAGTCGCGCTCCGAGAGGCGATAAGTGATGCCCCTTTGAGCGAGCGCGGCGAGAAAGGCTGGGTCGCGAAAGAAACCGGGCACTGAGCCACTGCGCCCGAAAAACCCGAGCGTCGACATGCCCGTACGTGCCGCATCGCGCGCCACCAGACCCGGCTGAGGCCACAGCGGGATCAGCACCGAGCGTTCTGCGATCTGGACCGGGCTTTGCACGACATGCCAGGTGGCCACGGGCGAGGCGGCCCGGTCGGCGCGGGTGTCGGCAAGGTAACTGCGGTCGTACCGGGCACTCACGCGCAGGTCATCGCGATGCGCGATCGCCGGCAGATCGCGTGGAAAGCGCGGGGTGATGCGCAGATCAAGTCCTGCCTCCGCCGCGTGGCCGCGCAACTCGAGGTAGGTCTGCACGATCCAGACGTCGATCCCGGAGCGAAAACGCTCGGCATCGATCGACTCGGGCGGCACGCCGGCCAGATCGGCCCAGCGCTCGCGGATCTGGCGCGTGACGAAATAGACCGGTACGGGCGTCACGCCCGCCCCATCCGCTGGGTCCGCACGGGCGCGGCCCGAGCAGCGCGAAGGATCATCCCGGCCCCGGGCAAGCCTTGGGCGACTCGGTCCAGACCGGTTCGCGTTTGTTCTCCCTGTGCAGGGCCTCCAGAATGGCTCCGTGCAAAGCCAGGTCCTCCTGACTTGCAGCAAGCACCGGAAGATGCGCGCCCGTGGGCGCAGCGAGCCGCGGCCCGTGCGCGCCGCGCTCGGGAGCCATGTCGATGACGAGACTCTCCTGGCCACGGGTCATCGCCAGGTATACCTCGGCCAAGAGGCTTGCGTCGAGGAGCGCGCCGTGCAGGGTCCGGTGCGCATTCGAGATGCCATAACGTTCGCACAGCGCGTCAAGCGAGTTGCGCTTGCCGGGGTGCAACTCCTTGGCGAGCATGAGCGTATCGACGATGTGCGCGCAGCAGTCAGCGAGCCCTGGCAAGTCCAGCCGCGCGAATTCTGCGTCCAGGAACCCGACATCGAACGCTGCGTTGTGGATCAGGACCTCTGCCCCCGCCACGAATTCACGCACCTCGGCCGCGATTTCAGCGAACTTCGGCTTGTCGGCCAGGAACTCGCTGGTCAGGCCATGCACGGCGAGCGCGCCCGGTTCACTCTCGCGCTCGGGATTGACGTAACGGTGCAGGCAGTTGCCCGTCAGACGCCGGTTCACGAGTTCCAGGCAGCCGATCTCAATGATGCGATCACCGCCCCGCGCATTCAAGCCCGTGGTCTCGGTGTCGAGCAGGACCTGTCGCAGGCTCATGGCACCCTCCGTGGGGGCATCGCGCCCGGCATCGGCAAAGCCTTGCGCACAGCGTGGGCCGCGCTCACGTTGCAGGACCGGTGGCGGCCACCTCGACACCGCGATTGGCGAGCGCGTCGGCCCGCTCATTTTCAGGATGACCCGCGTGTCCCTTGACCCAGCGCCATTCGATCCGGTGCGTAAGCGTTGCCGCTTCGAGCTCGCGCCACAGATCGGCGTTCTTCACGGGCTCCTTGGCGGCATTCGTCCAGCCGCGCTTCTTCCAGGTGTGGATCCACTCCGTGATGCCCTTTTGCACGTAGACCGAGTCGGTGTAGACCTTGACCTCGCACGGCCTCTTCAATGCGTGCAGCGCCTCGATCACGGCGACCAGCTCCATGCGGTTGTTGGTGGTCTCGGGCGCGCCGCCAAAAAGTTCCTTTTCTCGAACGCCCTGGGCGCTCGAAAAGCGCAACAGAGCGCCCCAACCGCCCCGTCCCGGATTGCCCTTGCAGGCGCCATCGGTGTAAATCTCGACCTGATCCAAGCCTATTGCTCCTCAAGTACGGCAATCCGTGGGCGCTCACGATGGATGGGCCCGCGTTGGGCGGTGGGCGCGAGTGCCGTCGAGGCCGCCTTGCGATCCTTCCAGACGGGCCCGACGAGACGCATGCCGGGCACCCGCTTGACCGCGCTGACCATGTAGATGGCCCCGCAGATCGGCCACCAGCGGTCCCCCGCGTAATCGAGGAATCCCATCCGCCCGAGCCACTTCTCGGAGCGAAACGGTGGACGATAGCAGCCGAAACGGCCCCTGTTGACCTCAAACCCGAGGAGCTTTAGCCAATCCTTCAGACGCGGCAATCCGAGAAACTGGCCCACGCGCGGCAGGAAAGGCGAATCGACCGAGCGCCCGACCACCTGCCGGATCCCCCAGAGACTGGCGGGATTGAATCCCGTTATCACCACCTGCCCTTCCGGGATCAGAACCCGCTCGACCTCGCGCAGCACCTGGTGGGGATCGTCGGCGAACTCGAGGGCATGGGGCAACACCAACAGGTCGACACTCTGCGCGGCGAACGGCAATTCCTCAAAGCGCGTCAAGAGCGATGCTGTCACCGGAGCCGCACCCGCCCTGACCCCGGCCAGCGCGTGCGGCTTTTCACCCAGTCGCTCCTCGGAGAGCACCGGTTCGTCGGCCGCGAAGATGAATGGCATGCGATTGTTGCGCAATGCCGGGATCTCGAGCAAGCCGATCTGGACGGCATTGAAACCGAAGATATCGGCCACGACCTGGTCGAACTGGCTCATCTCCCATTCGAGCGCATAGCGGCCCGCAGGGGTCTTTAACCACCGCGACAGGGCTATAATCGAATCGCTATGTTGCGCTGTCATGCACTCCAACTTTCCCATGCCAAACGATAAGCTGCCGCCGCTCGCAGTCGTGGCGATTCCCGCTTTCCAGGACAACTATCTCTGGCTCCTGGTGCGCGGCAAAAGCGCCGCGGTCGTCGACCCCGGTGATGCGGCCCCGGTAAGGGCAACCCTGGAGCGCCTGGATCTTGACCTTTGCGCTATTGTACTCACCCATCATCATCGCGATCATATTGGGGGGGTGTCGGCGCTTTGCGCAGCGTACGGCGCCGGATCGTTGCCGGTCTATGGTCCCGCGGCCGAGTCCATTGCCGGGGTGACGGTTCCGCTCGAGGATGGCGCCGTGGTGCGACTGGAGTCGCTGGCCCTGGAGCTGCAGGTGATCGCGGTTCCCGGTCATACGCGCGGACACATCGCCTACTACGCTGATGTCCTGCCGCGACCGCTCCTGTTTTGCGGCGATACGCTCTTCGGTGGCGGCTGCGGTCGACTCTTCGAGGGCACCCCCGTCCAGATGCAAGCCTCGCTCGCACGGCTCGCTGCCCTGCCCGATGCCACACTCGTCTACTGCGCGCATGAATATACCCTTGCCAACCTGCGCTTTGCACGCGCGGTTGAACCGGACAATGCAGCCCTCCTGCGCCGAGAGCTCGAGGACCAGGCAAGACGCGCCCGCTCCGAGCCCACGGTTCCGTTCGCGCTCGTCGGGGAGCGGGCCACCAATCCCTTCCTGAGATGGGACGCCCCCGCCGTCAAGGCCGCCGCCGAAGCGCGGGTGAAGGGTGCTTCACTGTCGGCTGCGGCCACCTTCGCAGCGATCCGCGCCTGGAAGGACCGCTTCTAGGGGGACGACGGTCGCCCAACGCCTAGATCATGCCCCAGCCGGGCCCCGAATCAAACGCGAACCCGCCCCACACGAGGAGCCCGTCCGCCCTACGGAACGAGCCGCAGGGGCGCCACTGCTAAACTGCGCGACTTGACGTTTCCCGTCACACATTCGTAACATCGCGGTTTGTCTTGGCAAGGCGTCCGATGGTCCGACACTCAAAGCTCCTCATGTGCTTCGCCCTCGTGCTCCTCGGGGGCTGCGCCATGACTTCCCCGAACAGCGGCCCTTTCGTTGGCACCCACGCCTCCGGCATTTCCACCTCCAATAGCACGGTCAGCACCGGCCCCGAATCCGAAGGCTCCAACGCAGCGCCGCCTGCGGCAGCACTTCAGGTCGTGCAACTCAAAACCCAGAAGCTGCAGACGGTTGATCTGACCGCGCACGCCGACGATGTGTGGGATCGCATCCGCACCGGCTTTGCCATTCCGAACATGACCTCGCCGCTCGTGGTCGAGCACGAGATCTGGTATCAAGGTCATCAGGAATCCTTGCGACGGGCCGTGGAACGCTCCAGCCACTATCTTTATCACGTCGTCGAGGAGCTCGAGAAGCGCGGCCTGCCCACCGAGCTTGCGCTGCTGCCGTTCGTTGAGAGTGACTACAACCCGATGGCTTACTCGCGGGCTCATGCCTCGGGCATGTGGCAGTTCATCCCCACCACGGGCAAGACCTACAACCTGCGCCAGGACTGGTGGCACGACGAACGGCGCGACGTGATCGCCTCCACCGACGCCGCGCTCAACTATCTGGAGATGCTCTACGAAATGCATGGCGACTGGACGCTCGCGCTGGCCTCATACAACTGGGGAGAGGGGGCCGTCAAGCGCGCCATCGATCGCAATGCCGCAGCGAATCGGCCAACCGACTATCTCAGCCTGAACATGCCTGAGGAGACGCGCAACTACTACCCGAAGCTGCAGGCTCTCAAGAACATCATCGCCGACCCCGCTGCCTTCGGCGTCATCCTGCCGCGTATCGACAACCAGCCTTACTTCGTCTCGGTTCCCAGCACGCGCGACATCGACGTTCGTACCGCGGCCCAGCTTGCCAACATGCCCATCGAGGACTTCAAGGCGCTCAACGCGTCCTTCAACCGACCGCTCATCTCGGCTTCGGGCGCAAGCACGTTGCTCTTGCCGGCCGATCGCGTCGAGCTCTTCGAGTCCAACCTTCAAGGACATGCGGAACCGCTGTCGACGTGGATGACCTATACAGCACAGCGCGGTGAGCGCCTCGATCACGTTGCGGCCAAGTTTGGCATGACGGTCGCGAGCCTGTGCGACGCGAACAGCCTGTCGGCACGCGCCCGTCTGCGTCCGGGCCAGGCGCTGCTCGTGCAAAGGCGCTCTGCGCCCGCTCTCGTCGCGGCAATGGCCCCGGCACCCACCCCAAGGCTCCAGGATAAAATCGTTCGGGCAAGCTTCACACCGCCTGCGCAGACGCGCGCTCCCGTCGCGATCTACAGCGTGCGGCGCGGCGACTCCCTGTTCTCGATCGCCAAGCACTTTGGCACCAGCGTCGATGCCTTGCGCGCGCAAAATGGTCTCGACACCACGTCCTTGTCGCTAGGACAGAAGCTTAGCGTGCCGGCAACGCTTGGCGCCACGCTTGCCGCCACGTCCGCGCCGGCGCCAGCCAGAACCCAGGCTCACTAGAGCAGTCCAGTTCCGGTTGCCGCCCGCGCGGAGGTCTCCGCCGGGACGAGACGGGTATCGTCCTTAAGACGGACGCTCCCTGCCTTGAACCGCCACACGATCGCGCATAAACTCAATTGCGCTTTCTGGTCACCTCGGCATCTTGCTTTCGCGCGCAATACCCTACTATCTCTTGCAGGTCATGTGCAGGCACCCGATGGGATTACGCAATTTCCGGGATGGGCGCGCGTCACCGGAGGGTCGAGCCCAGCAGCCGCGCAGTCCACGCTCGGGCTGCACAGGCGCGGCACCCCTCGTGCTCTTGCTCGGGCTGGTCAGCGCGCCGGCGATCCCTGCCGCGAGCCACGCCAGGGGCACCGCCGGGACCACAGCTGGGACCAACGCCGGGACCACCGCCGGGACCACATTAGGCCGATGGACCTACGCGTTCGCGCTGTATGGACAGGCGCGGTATCCGGAAGGCTTTCCGCACTACGACTTCGTCAATCCCGATGCCCCCAAGGGCGGCACGCTGACGCTGAGCAATCCGGATCTGCGCTCGAGTTTCGACAAGTTCAACCCGTTCACGTTGAGCGGCGAGGCACCACGCGGCGTCGAACTCCTGACCTTCGAGACGCTCGCCGATCCGAGTCCGGACGAGCCGGCCACCATGTATGGTCTTCTCGCCCGGGCCATGCTGATCGCGCCGGACTTCTCCTCGATCACATTTCAGATCGATTCACGGGCGCACTTCACGAATGGTGATCCCGTCACGGCCGAGGACGTCAAATACAGCTTCGATGCCCAGACGGGACCCGCGGCGGCTCCGGGCTGGGCCAGCCAGTTCGACGGCGTGCGCGGCGCGGTCATCCTCGATCCGCGCACCGTGCGTTTCGACCTCAAGAAGCCCAGTCGCGACCAGATCTTCCTGCTCGGCACCGCGCTCGCCGTGTTCTCGAGGAAGTGGGGCCAAGATGCGGACCATGGGCCCAAGCCGTTCGAGCAGATCGTGACCGAGCCGCCGATTGCCACGGGTCCCTACACGGTCGGAGAGGCCCGGGCAGGACGATACCTGGAGCTCCGTCGCGATCCGAAATATTGGGCGCAGGACCTGGGCGTGCGCCGGGGGTTTTTCAATTTCGATCGGATCATCTATCACTATTTCGCCGACGGCGCGACGCGCTTTGAGGCCTTCAAGGCGGGCGATTTTGACCTGATCAAGGAATACGATCCGAAGCGCTGGGCCACTCAGTACGAGGGCGAGCGCTTCGCCATGGGTCGGATCAGAAAGGCCTCGCTCGCCGATCAATCCGGGGTCTACTTCGAGGGTTTCCTCCTGAACCAGCGCCGCACCGTGTTCCAGGATGCCCGCGTCAGGGAGGCTTTGAACGATTCTTTCGATGGCCAGTGGCTTGCCCGGCAGCGCTTCGGGCTTGCAAGCCGCGTCCTGGGGCTCTTCGAGAACTCCCCTTTTGCGGCCACCGGCAGGCCGAGCAGTGCTGAACTGCAACTGCTCCTGCCGTATCGAGGACAGCTCCCTGCCGCAGTCTTCGGACCGTTGCCGGAGAATCCCCGCACCGACACCGGCGCCTACGCGCGGCGCGCGAACCTCCTGCACGCGCGCGACCTGCTCAACCAGGCAGGCTGGACGCTGGGTCCGGATGGACGGCTGCGCAATCGCCAGGGGCAGACGCTGGACTTCGAATTTCTCGGTGACGATCTGGGCTCTGAGAAGGTGATCACTGCATGGCAACGCAATCTCGAACGACTCGGGATCCATGTCACTTACCGGGTGGTCGATCCCGCGGTCTACTTGAGCCGTATCCAGAACTTTGATTTCGACGCGATCCGGATGAGCCTTGGCAACTTCCTCGTGCCCTCGGCCGCGCTCATGGACTCGTTTCTCTCCAGCCAGAACGCGCTGCTGCCCGCCTCGAACAACTACATGGGTGCGCACAATGCGGCCATCGACCAGGCCCTGGCGGCCATGTCCCAGGCACAGACGATGGGCGAGCTCGTCACAGCCACGCGCGCGCTCGACCGCGTGTTCGTGTGCGAGCACTTCGCGATACCCCTCCTGTACCGGCCTTTCAGCGATGTCGCCTACTGGGACCGGTTCGGAATACCAGAGCGCGCACCGCGCTTCTTCTCGATCGATGAGGGCTACGGGACGCTGCCCTGGCCGCTCGAGACCTGGTGGGACAAATCAGTGCAGTGAAATGAGGACCGGGTCCATGCTGACCTACATCACGAGCCGGATACTGATCATGATCCCGACCCTGCTCGGCGTCTTGAGCGTCACCTTTTTGCTGGCCCAATGCATGCCAGGCGGACCCGTCGAGGCCCTCCTCGCCAGCACGCGGGGGCAAAGTGCGACCGGGGCGCAACGCTTAGCCGAGCTCGATCCCGCCCGCATCGCCCAGATCAAGGCGATTTATGGCTTCGATGAGCCGGCGGGCAAGCGCTACCTCAAGACTGTCGCCCATTTTGCACGGTTTGACTTCGGTCGCAGCCTGAAGACCAACCAGGGGGTGTTTGCGCTCATCATGGAAAAACTCCCCGTGACGGTGAGCCTCGGACTCTGGTCGTCTCTGGCGGCCTACCTGGTGTCGATCCCGCTCGGTGTGGCCAAGGCGGTGCGGGCGGGCTCGCGCTTCGATGCCTCGACCACCGTCCTCATCATCCTGGGATTTTCGATTCCAGGGTTTGTGTTGGGCGTTCTGCTGATCGTGATTTTTGCGGGGGGCAGTTTTCTCAACTGGTTTCCGCTACGGGGCCTCCTCTCCGACAACTGGTCGGAACTCAACTGGACCGCGCGCATCCTCGATTACCTCTGGCATCTGGTGCTCCCCGTCACGTGCCTTGCGCTCGGCAGCATCGCCTCGCTGACGGTGCTCACGCGCAACGCCGTGCTCGAGGAGATCGGCAAACAGTACGTCCTGGTCGCGCGCGCAAAGGGCCTGCCCGACCGTGCCGTCCTGTATCGGCACATCCTGCGCAATGCCCTGGTGCCGCTCGTGACCGGCCTGCCCGCCGCTGTGGTGGCCGTGTTCTTCGGGGGCTCGCTGCTCATCGAGACCCTGTTCTCCTTGGATGGTGTCGGACTCTTGTCCTACGAAGCGCTGGTGCGGCGTGACTACCCCGTCGTGCTCGCGGGCGTCTACCTATCGACCCTCTTCGGGCTGGTCGCGAAGCTCCTGGCCGACCTGGCCTATATCAGCGTGGATGCGCGTATCCAGCTCGGCCGAAGGGTCCAGTGAAGCCTGCTCCCGGTAGCGTGACGGACCCCCCTGACGCCGATCCCAGCGGACCCCCCGGCGTCCATTCCACCGGCACTATCGGACCGGGGCGGATCGNNCGGATCGCCGCCGTGACGCCGCCGTGACGCCGCCGCGTCTCGCGCGCGCCCGGGCCTGGGAGCGCTTTACGCAGCATCGGGCAGGCTACCTCGCCCTGCGCGTGCTCACAGGCTTGCTGGCTCTTGGCACCCTGTCACCTCTCATCTGCAACGAGCGGCCTCTCATCGCCCGCCATGACGGGGTTGTCTATTTCCCGATCCTGCACAATCCGCCCGAAAGTGCCGTAGGGGGCGCTTTCGGGACTGCGACCGACTGGCAGGATCCGTTCGTCCGGGACGAATTCGCAAAGCCCGGCAACTGGACCGTCTTCACCCTGGACCGGTTCTCTCCGAATACGGTAGATCTCGACGCGCTAGCGCCCAATCCCGCGCCACCCTCGGCTGCGAACTGGCTCGGCACCGACGCCCTCGGGCGCGATCTGGTCGCCCGCCTCCTTGCAGGTTTTGCGGTCAGCATGGGCTTCGCCCTGGTTCTGACGTTCCTCAGCACGACTTTGGGCCTCGCAGCCGGAGCGATGCAGGGCTACTTCGGCGGATGGATCGATCTTGTGGGCCAGCGTCTCATCGACGTGTGGAGCGCCATGCCGGCGCTCTACGTACTCATCATCACGGCCGCCCTGTTTGTGCCCTCGCTCGCGCTCCTGGTGCTGCTCTTCGCGCTTTTTGGGTGGATGGGACTGGCTGATTACGTGCGCGCGGAGTTCCTGCGCAACCGCAACCTCGAGTTCGTCGTCGCCGCACGGGCGATGGGTTTCTCGAGCTGGTACATCATGCGTCGCCATATCCTGCCCAACTCGCTTGCCCCCGTGCTGACGTTTGTTCCCTTTCGCATCGGCGAGGCCATCCTCGGACTGTCTGCTCTCGACTTTCTCGGTCTGGGCGTGCCCGGCTCGATGCCATCCCTCGGGGAGCTGCTGCGCGAGGGCAGGGAGAATCTCGACGCCTGGTGGATCTCGGGAACTTCGTTTGCGGTGCTGACGACGACGCTCTTGCTGTTGACCTGTGTCGGTGAAGGGCTGCGCGAGGCCTTCGCGGTGCGTCGCCCGGGCAAGAGGTGAGCCGGTGAGCGCAAGCCTGCTCGCACTCCAGAAGCTTGGCATCAGCTTCGGTGTGCAACGCGTCGTCCACGACGTCTCCTTCGCGCTCGAGGCCGGCGAGAGGTTCGCTCTGGTCGGGGAGTCGGGCTCAGGCAAGACGATCTTGGCCTTGGCGCTGCTCCAACTCCTTGCGGGCGCATGCTACACAGGCAGCATCCGTTTTCAGGATCACGAGCTGCTGCAAGCAGATGAGGAGGTGATGCGCGCGCTGCGCGGCCGGGAGATCGCCATGATCTTCCAGGAACCGCGGGCCGCGTTGAATCCCCTCCACCGGGTCGGTGACCAGATCGCCGAGGTCCTGATGACGCATCTGGCGCTTGGGCGCGAGCCCGCGCGCCGGCGTGCCGAGGAACTGCTCGAGCGCTGCGCCGTCGGCTCCGCGAAGCGCCAGTGCAGGTCCTATCCGCATGAGCTTTCCGGAGGTCAGTGTCAGCGGGCCGTGATCGCGATGGCGCTCGCCTGCCGGCCTAAGCTTCTCGTCGCCGACGAGCCCACGAGCGCGCTCGACGTCACTGTGCAGGCGCAGATTCTGGAGCTGCTGGATGATCTGCAGCGCGAATTCGGGATGGCGATTCTCCTCATCACACACGACCTGAATCTGGCGGCCCGCTTTGCCGATCGCGTGGGCGTCATGCGCGAAGGACTGCTGATCGAGTCGGCCCCGACCTCAGAGGTCTTCGCTCATCCGGTCCATCCCTATACGCGCGAACTGGTCGCAAGCCGGCCCGTGCGCCGTGTCCTCGAGGTGAGTGCGAAAGCCTGCGAAGTATTGAGTGCCGAGAGTATCTCGGTGGAGTTCGGTGCGCAGCGCCTGGGTTGGAGGAGCGAGCGAATCCAGGCCGTGCGCGCCGTGTCCTTGCAGCTGCGGCGCGGCGAGACGCTCGGCATCGTGGGCGAGTCAGGCTCCGGCAAGACCACGCTCGGCCAGGCGCTGGCGGCGCTGGCACCGATCTCGAGCGGACGCCTCGTTCTCTTTGGCGAGACGGTACAGGCTGGCGGGCGTGGGCGGGGCGTGCACAGCCACGGCACCGGGATGCACAGGTTCAGGCGCCGCATCCAGGTGGTCTTTCAGGACCCCTCCGCGTCGCTCAGCCCGCGGCTCACGGTCTGCGAACTGCTCGAGGAGGGTCTCATTCTGCATGCCCCGACACTGTCGCGCACCGCCCGGCGCGAGCGGATCGAAAATGTGCTCTCCGAGGTGGGCCTGGCGAGCCGGTCTGGTCCCGAGGACTTTCTCCTGCGCTACCCACACGAGCTCTCTGGAGGCGAGAGACAACGGATCGCGATCGCCCGCGCGCTCGTAATCCAGCCGGAGATCCTGATATTGGACGAGCCCACTGCGGCGCTCGACGTCCTGGTGCAGCAGCAGGTGATCGAGCTCTTGGCCCGCCTGCAGGCCCGCCATGGTCTCAGCTATGTCTTCATCAGCCATGACCTGGGGCTGACAAGGGCGATTGCGCATCAGATCCTGGTCATGAAAGCCGGCGCCGTCATCGAAGCGGCGACGACGGAAGAATTGTTTACCGCGCCGCGCGAAATTCATACGAGAATGCTGCTGGCGGCCGTGCCCTGAGAACCTGCACATGGGTATGCTCCGGGCAGGCGCGCCCGGGGACTCCACCGGCTCGCCCCTACTCCGACCCTTTCTCCGACCACCGCATGCAACGTCGCCGCTTTCTTTTCTTCAGTCTTTTTGCCGGAGCCCCACCTTTGGTCATCCCCGTGAAAGCCCGCACAAGGAGGGCCGCCTCCACCCCGTTCGAATTCGAGGAGACAAGCGTCGCCGAACTCGGGCAGCGCATGGACGCCGGCACGCTCACCTCAAAGTCCCTGGTCGCCGCCTATCTGAAGCGCATCGATGCCGTCGATCGCCATGGCCCGGCACTGCGTGCAGTGATCGAGTTGAACCCTGACGCACAGCAGATTGCCGCTGATCTCGACCGCGAACGCCAACGTCAGGGCAGCCGCGGACCGCTCCACGGCGTTCCTGTGCTCATCAAGGACAACATCGCGAGCGCTGATCGGATGCAAACGACCGCAGGCTCAGAGGCGCTCGCCGGCGCGCCGGCGCGTCGGGACGCGCACGTGGTGGAGCGCCTGCGCGCCGCGGGCGCGGTCATCCTTGGCAAGACGAATCTCTCGGAGTGGGCGAATTTCCGCTCGACGCGCTCAACCAGCGGCTGGAGCGGTCGGGGCGGCCTGACGCGCAATCCCCATGCGCTCGATCGCAACACGAGCGGCTCAAGTTCAGGCTCTGCCGCGGCGATGGCGGCCAGTCTTGCCGCGCTTGCGGTCGGGACCGAGACGGACGGCTCCATCGTCTCCCCGGCCGCGGTCAATGGACTCGTGGGTCTAAAGCCGACCGTTGGTCTCGTCAGCCGCGACGGGATCATCCCGATCTCCCGTACCCAGGATACGGCCGGCCCCATGACGCGTTCGGTGGCGGACGCGGCCGTCCTGCTCTCGGTGCTGGCCGGCCCCGATCCCCGGGATGCGGCCACCGCCGGGGCGCGCGTGGCCGACTATCTGGGGGCACTCGATCGAGGTGCATTGAAGGGCGCGCGCCTGGGTGTCGTCAGGGAAGCCTTTGGCGGCAATGATCTCGTCGTCTCCCTGATGGAAAGGGCGCTGGGCGTGCTCGCCGCACAGGGCGCGATCCTCGTTGACCCGACCCCGATTCCCAATGGAGACCGGTATGGCGACGCCGAACTGACCGTGCTGCTCTACGAATTCAAGGATGGACTGAACCGCTATCTGGCCGAATTCGCACCCGGTGCACAGATCCATAGTCTTGCCGATTTGATCGCATGGAACCGGGCGCACCGTGCGATCGAGCTGCCGTATTTCGGTCAGGAACTGCTCGAGCAAGCGCAGGCCAAGGGCGATCTTGAGAGTCCCGAGTATCGAGAGGCGCTGGATCACTGCGCGCGCTTCGCGCGCATCGAGGGTCTGGATGCGGCCTTTCGGGAGCAGAAGATCGACGCCCTGATTGCGCCCACCGGGAGCCCCGCGTGGCTCACCGACTTCGTCAACGGCGATCACTCCGGGGCGAGCTTCTCCTCACCGGCCGCAGTCGCAGGCTACCCGCACATCACGGTGCCGGCTGGCGCCGTCTGGGGACTGCCGGTTGGCCTGTCCTTTGTCGGGCCGGCCTTCAGCGAAGCACGGCTTCTGGGCTATGCCTATGCGTTCGAGCAGGCGACGCGTTACCGCATGCCACCGCGATTCCTGGCCCACGCCCAGCCCGCGCACACGTCTTGATTCAGCGCGCTTCACGCGTGATTTAGTGAGCACAATTCCCTCGTGCTAGCTCCTGTAACGAACTAGTCGTCGGCGTCGGTGTTCTTCTTGACCTCGGCAACATAGTCGTTCACGGTATTGATGACCTTGTTGCCGGCGTCGATATATTTCTGGGCGATCGCCTGGTACTGCTTGGAGACAGCCTCCATGTTCTTGGCGTAGGCCTGGCTGCAGTCGAGATAAGCCTTGACCTGCTTGTTGAAGCGGTCCAGATCCTTGCTGGTGGTCGCGCCCAGCGGCGGGCGCTTGGGCGGCTGCTCGCAGGTCGTGTCGGGGATAACGATCGACGCCGGATCGGGCACAGCCGGCGACTGTTGTGCGTTGGCGAATGAACAGCTTGCGAGTGCAGCAATCGCGGCAAGCCGTCGCAATGGGAATGTCATGGAACTGTGCTCCTTCAGTGATGGGTGACGGTTAGGGATGCCGGGCCGCCAAGTACCTGGCGGTCTTGGCTGTTTCCCCATGGGCGCCGGTCCCAATTCTACCCGCAAAAAAATAGACGACGACCCAGGCGGGTCCTCAGCATGGCACGAGCGAGCCTGCCTGTGCGCACACCCGAAGGCCTGCCTTTCGAGCCGCGCACTGGGCAGTGCCTGGGGCTCGTGAAGAATGGCATGAAGAATGGCAAACGGGCCCCGAAGGGCCCGTTTACGAGGACTTCACGAAACGCTCTCCGACCCGGTGCAATGCGGTCGGCAGCGTCCGCCACCGGTAGAGGCTACCGGCTTAGACCTGCGGCTTAGAACTTGTAGCTCGCTCCCACGTTGAAGAAGCGTCCGACCGCACCCACCAGGTGGAATGAGGGGTTGTAGGCCAGCTGACCACCACCGTAGGTTGCAATGTCGAGCGGCGGCTGCTGGTTGAACAGGTTCGTGATGGAACCGAAGATCGTCAGCTGCTTGTCGACCTTGTAACGCACCGAGACGTCGGTGTCGGTGAAGGACTTGACCTTGCAATAACCATCCTGGGGCGGGTTGTTCGGGAACCAGCCATCGACGAAGTCGGCGGCCAGCGCACAGGTGTTCAAGCCCTGGGACGGATCGGTCAGGTCATAGGCGCCGATGTAGTTCACCGTGCCCGTCACCGACCAGGGACCACGATCCCAGGTCAGCGTCGCCGCGATACGATCCTTCGGATTACCCGTATCGCCACCGATGATGAACGGCGCGTGCGTGCCGGCCAACTGGTAGTGAACGCCGGCAACCGTCAGGACGTAACCCATCGTGTGGTTCCACGAAAGATCCGTCGTGAGCTTACCGAAATCACCCAGGTTCCACTTGTAGCGGCTGTCGAACTGGATACCGCTCGTGATCGTGGAGTTGGCGTTGATGTACTCGACCGGAATGTACAGGATCGGGCCGGCGGCGGGCGTACAGGGAACCGTACCGCCGTTGCCGTCCGCGCACAGACTGGTGACCGGCGTGCCGCGCACCGCGTTGGCGAAGTTGGCCGTACCGGCGACGATCTGCTCCTTGATGTCGATGTCGTAGAAGTCAACCGTCGTGCTCCAGCCTGGAATCGGCTCCAGGATGAAACCGAGCGTCTTGGACGTCGATTTCTCCGGCTTCAGAGCCGGGTTGGCGGAGTTCAGGTAGACCGGCTGGAAGCTACAGGCCGCCACGACGCTGCCCTTGGCGATGTTGCCCGTCGCAGGCACGCCCCCCGGGCACAGCACCGGGTCGTTGACGGTATTGAACAGATATGCCTGACCCGACTGGCCATTTTCAGCAGCGTTCGGTGCGCGGAAACCGGTACCGATCGTGCCCCGCAGCGAGAAAATGTCGACCGGCGAGAACTTGAAGCCGAACTTGCCCGTGGTCGCATCGCCCGCGTTGTTGAAATGGTCATAGCGGCCATCCAGATCCAGTTCCAGGGACTTCAGGACCGGTGCATCGATTTCGGCGTAAGCCGAGGTATCGGTCTGCGAGCCCGAGACGTAAGCATTGTTGCCGCCGACGATACCATCGGCCACCAGGTTCGGTGCCGGTGAGTGCATGGTCCGGTCGGTGTACGAAGCGCCCGCGCTGACCCCAAAATCTCCACCCGGCAACGCGAACAGCCCGCGCGTGGCGTGGAACTCGGCAAACGACAGGTACGAATTGTCGTCTGCACCGGTCTCCGGGAAGATCTGAGCGAGCAGAGCAGGACTGGTGCCCCCCGTGATCAGAAACCGGTTGGTCGTGGAGTTAAGCGCCGCGTTCAGGGCCGGCACACTGATCGAGCCATAGATGTCCTGCTGGGTTTCGACGTGCGTGTAGCCGACCGCAGTCTCCAGGTCCCAGCCGGCAAGCGAGCCGGTCAGATCGGCGACCAGACGCGTGGCCTTCGATTCCAGCTCGGTATGCGGCGTGGGCGCACCGATGATGACGCCGTTGACGACGGCGGGCACACCCAGCGCGTTACCCGGATAGTTGGCCGGAACCGTAACGGTCGGAATCGAGGTGCCCACCAGGTGCGGCGTGACGCCGGCCGAGACTGCGACCAAGGGACTAAACGACAGCGGGTAGGTCTGCAGGCCACCCGAGAAACTGCTCGGTGTGTACTGCTCAGCCTGGCTGTCAAACAGCGACGCCTTCAGGTCCAGTTTCCAGTCACCGCCCAGCTTCTTCGTGAAACTCGCGAGCAGGTTGACGTTTTGCGTCTGCGGCTCGATCTCGATGTGGTTGTTCTGGAAGGTACAGAGTTCGGCCTGCTGGCGCGCGTAGGTGCAGGAACCCGGATAGAAGTAATACGAGCCTGGGGAGCCGTAGGGCAGATTCGGATTGGTCAGGTATGGCTGGCCATAGGTTGGCGGTTGGGGATTGAGCGGCGTGACCGAACCGGGATCGCGATTGATACCGCCGATGGTGGTCAGGTTGGTCTCGGACCACAGGCCCGCGCCCTGGCGCTCCTGGTAGGTGATGTCGTTCTGATGGCGGTACTCGACACCGAAATAGGCGTTGTAGCCGTCAGCATCGAAGTCGCCCCAGCCATGCGTCAGCGCCGCGTGCGTGGTGGTGCCCCCGCCTTCCTGGGAGGTGCCGGCTTCGGCGGTGATCGAAGTACCGATGAAGTTCTTCTTCAGGATGATGTTGATGACGCCGGCGANNAGCCGTACACGGCGGAGGCGCCATCCTTTAGCACTTCGATGTGATCGACTGCGTCAAACGGGATGTTGGAGATGTCGACGAAGGAACGCTGTCCATCGTCAGACAGCGGGTACGGCGCCATGCGGTGCCCGTCGATCAGCACGAGCGTCGCCGACGTCGTCAGGCCAAACAGCGAGATGCCACTGGCACCCGCGGCAAACGCCTGCGGGAACCCCTGGCTCAGGGTTCCCTGGCCGTTGGCGGTAATGTTCTGCAGGACCTGGGCGACCGTGGTGTAGCCGGAATTCTTCAGGTCATCAGACGTGATCACCTGCACCGGGCTCGGCGTTTCCGTGTCCGAGCGGCGGATGTTCGACCCTGTAACGGTGATCCGCTCGACCGTTTGCGGCTGGCTCGAGGTATCCGATTGCGCGTGGGCGGCGCCAAACGTTGCCAGGGCGGCAGACAGCAGCACCGGTAGGCGTGCTCGCTTGAATCGACTTGCCGGACTCGCAAAGGGTGCTTCTTTGACCATGACTACATCCTCCCAAATGGAAAGTCAAAATACGGGATTGAGCGGTAGCTCGATAGCTNNTCGTTGTAGGCGAATGTCATTTCGGATCGCGAAATGGACGCTTCGCCATACATCGCTCGAAGTCTAGCGAACTTTATTAACGACTATTTATTTTTCGTGCGGTTTTTCACGAAAACGTCATGGTCGAAGCCTTCGTGTTGTGTTTTTCAGACAACCTCACGCGGGCCTTGAAAGACGCGGCTTCCCAATGTAATCGGTGGATTGACCTAGGTCGACGTGACCGGATTGGTCGGCGCATTGACAATTTGTCCTTGGGGAGATTGTCACATTCGACCGAGAGCGCAATCCACCAAAACCTTAATCCCTAGGGAGGAGACACGCCCGAAAAATCAGCGCGTTTGCGATCGTTTTGCGACCATTTTGAGACCCTTTTGAGACCCTTTT
>PLEY01000018.1 GCA_003136595.1 Burkholderiales bacterium | reverse complement strand
CGGCGAGGAGGATCACGTCAAGCCCGCGGTCGAGGCCGAGGGCGAACTCGATCTGTGGCAGATCGCGATCAAGCCCGGCAAGCCGCTCGCCTTCGGACGCGTCGGCGAGGCGGTGTTTCTCGGCCTGCCCGGCAATCCGGTCTCGAGCTTCGTGGCCTTTCTGATATTCGTGCGACCGGTGCTGCTGCGTCTGCAGGGCGCACGCCAGTTAGCGGTGCGCCGCTACGCGCTGCGTGCCGACTTTGCGTGGCCGCGCCCGGACCGGCGTCAGGAGTACCTGCGGGTGCGCGTCAACGAGCAGGGCGGACTGGAGCTTTTTGCCAACCAGGGCTCGGCCGTGCTCACCTCGACCGTCTGGGGCGACGGGCTGGTTGAGAACCCGCCGGGCCGCGCGATCGCGCCGGGCGATACCGTCCAGTTCATCCCATTTGCGGAGTTGGGCTCGTGATGCGCGCTCGCGAGGGGAGGGCCGCGCGTGCAGGTTGAACTGCGCTATTTCGCCGCGCTGCGCGAGCGGCTTGGCTCGTCGGGCGAGCGCTGCGAGGTGCCCGCGGAGATCGCGACCGTGCAGGCGCTACGTGCCTGGCTCGCGCTGCGCGGCCCGGTGTGGTCGGATGCGCTCGCCGGCGAGCGCAGGATCCGCATGGCGCTCGACCAGCGCCTGGTCAGGGAGGACGCGCCGATCCACGAGGGGGCCGAGGTGGCCTTCTTCCCACCCGTGACCGGGGGCTAGCGTGCCGGTACGCGTGCAGACGGCGGCCTTCGAAGTCGGTTCTGAGATCGAGGCGTTAAGGCGCGGGCGCGCCGATGTCGGCGNNTCGGCGCGATCGCCTCGTTCATCGGGACCGTGCGCGATGTCAACGACGTGGAAGGCGCGCGCGATGCGGTTGCCGCGCTCACGCTCGAGCACTACCCGGGCATGACCGAGCTCGCCCTGGAGGAGATCCTGGACGAGGCGCGTGCCCGCTTTGCCCTCATCGATGCCCTCGTCGTGCACCGGGTCGGCGAGCTCCTGCCCGGGGACGCCATCGTGCTGGTCGTGGTCCTCGCCGCGCATCGCGGCGAGGCATTTTCTGCGTGCGAGTTCATCATGGATTATCTGAAGACCCGGGCACCATTCTGGAAGAAGGAGACGACGCCCTCCGGGAGCCGCTGGGTCGAGGGCCGCGAAAGCGATCAACTGGCCGCGGGCCGCTGGGGAAAGTGATAGCCTCGTTCGAGAATGTGAAGTGGTTGAACATGGCCGCGGTGGGCCTGGGTGGCGTCATCGGCTGCTGGCTGCGCTGGTTCCTCGCCATGGCCTGGAACGCCCTGGTGCCGATGCTGCCGCTCGGAACCCTTGCCGCCAATCTCGGCGGGGCGCTCATGATGGGCTTGGCGCTCGGCTACTACTCCAAACACACCGAGTGGCCGCTCGAGTGGCGCTTGCTGGTCCAGACCGGGTTTCTGGGCGGTTTGACGACCTTCTCCACCTTCTCGGGCGAGTCGTTCGTGTTGATCCAGCGCGGCCAGTTCCTCTGGGCGCTCGGCAACATCGGCCTGAACCTTTTGGGCTCACTGGCCCTGTGCGCCCTGGGCTATGCCGCGATCCGTGGAGCGGGCTGACCCCGCGCTCAGCCGGTGAATGCCGGGGCGCCCGCCGCGCACGCGGCCGCTCCCCGCTACCGCTGGGTGGCTCCGGGTGACCTGAACGGCTTTTTCGCGCTCTCGATTGACAACCTCGCCCTGCTCGCGGGCATGAGCGGGATCCTGGTCGGTCTTTTCAAGATGCCGGGCGACCTGGTGCTCGGCCAGATGGTGCCCGGGACCGCCTGCGGCGTCCTGATCGGCGATCTGCTGTACGCCTGGCTCGCGTTCCGGCTGGCGGCAAGACAGGCACGCAGCGACGTGTGTGCGATGCCGCTCGGCATCGACACCCCCTCGACATTCGCCCTGTGTCTGGGTGTCGTCGGACCGGCATTCGCGACCACCCACGATGCCCGGCTCGCCTGGGCCGTGGGCATGGCGGTGTTGTTCCTCATGGGTTGCATCAAGCTTGTGGCGGCGTTCTTCGGCCAGCTGATCCGCGCGGCGCTGCCGCGCACCGCGCTCATCGGCGCGCTCTCGGCGGTCGCGCTCGTGCTTATCATGTTCTTTCCGTTTCGCAAGGTGTTTAGCGAACCGGTCGGCGGCCTGGTGGCGCTGGGCGTCGTCCTGCTCACCCTGGTGGGTCGGGTGCGGATTCCCTTTGGCATCCCGGCGATGCTGGTCTCGGTGGTGGCGGGTCTGTGCGCGATCAACCTGGCCGGGACGCTCGGCTACACCGTGCCCGCGGCCACAGTCAGCGCCGGTGCGCTCGGCTTCTACTGGCCCCGCCCGAGTCTGGCGCTCCTGGACGGCATGCATCTGGCCTGGAATTATCTGCCGCTCGCAATCCCGGTGGCACTGGCCACTGTCATCGGTGGCATCGACAACACCGAATCTGCAGCACTCGCCGGTGATGCCTACCCGACCCGTTCGATTCTTCTGGTGGAGGCCGTCTCGACCATCGCCCAGGCGCTCCTCGGGGGTGTCGTGCAGACCACGCCCTACATCGGCCATCCGGCCTACAAGGCGATGGGCTGCCGTGCCGCCTATACGATCGCCACCGGGCTTTTCATCGGCATCGGTGCGGCCACGGGACTGGTGGGCCTGCTCATCACCCTCCTGCCCGAATCCCTGGTGGTGCCGATCCTCATCTACGTGGGGCTCGAGATGAGCGCGCAGGCGGTGCAGGTCTCGGCACCCCGTCACATCCGCGCGCTCGGTCTCGCCCTGATACCCGTGCTGGCCTACATGTCCTTGATCCAGATCAATGGCTTGATCGGCGAGGCGCAGATCGAGGTGGCGAATCTCTCGGCGGGCTTTCGCCACGAATTCGAGGCGCTGACGATGCTTGGCAACGGCTTCATCGTCACGGCCATGCTCTGGGCGAGCTGGCTTGTGTGGGTGATCGACGCGCGCTTTGCCCGGGCTTCCCTGGTGTGCCTGCTGGCGGCCCTCCTCACGCTTTGTGGCGCGATCCATTCACCGTTTCCCGACGGCCGGTTGTTCTGGCCGGCGGCGGCGACGCCCTCGGCCGTCTATGCCCTGGCCGCAGCCTATGCACTCCTCGCCGTCCTGACGCTCGCCGGCGATGCGCTAAGCCCAAGGTCCGCTGCTGACAATGAGGGCGCACCCCCCTGAGGTGCCCAGCCAGGGTGCCCCGGTCAGGTGCCCCCGTGGGGCACCCGGGCGACCCCTGCCGTGCCAAGCCCGCAGGCGGGCGCCCGGGCCGAAAGCGCTTGAAAGCGGACCAGGGCGTCCCCACTTGGGGTGCGTCTATCCGAGGGGATTGAAATCATGCGAACCGACAAGTTGACGACCAAATTCCAGGAAGCGCTGGCCGACGCCCAGAGCCTAGCCGTCGGCCAGGACAATCCGACCATCGAGCCCGTGCATGTCCTCCTCGCGCTTCTCAAGCAGAGTGACGGCTCGACCTCCTCCCTGCTCCAGCGCGCAGGCGTGAACGTCCAGCGCTTGGGCGCGGGCCTGGCGAGCGTCCTGGAGCGGCTGCCGAGGGTTGAGAATTCCGATGGACAGATCCAGCTCGGGCGCGATTGCGCCAATCTTCTGAACCTGGCCGACAAGGCCGCCCAGAAACGCGGCGACGAGTTCATCGCAAGCGAGATGTTCCTGGTTGCGCTTGCCGACGACAAGGGCGAGGCGGGCCGCGTCCTGAAGGAGGCGGGCTTGACGAAAAAGGCCCTGGAAGCGGCGATCGAGTCGGTGCGCGGCGGTGAAAACGTCACCAACCCCGAGGCCGAAGGGCAGCGCGAGGCGCTGAAGAAATACACCATGGACCTGACGGAGAGGGCGCGCAACGGCAAGCTCGATCCCGTGATCGGTCGCGATGACGAGATTCGCCGCGCCATCCAGATCCTGCAGCGCCGCACCAAGAACAATCCGGTCCTGATCGGCGAGCCCGGNNGGCAAGACCGCGATCGTCGAGGGGCTCGCCCAGCGCATCGTCAATGGCGAGGTCCCGGACAGCCTGAAAAACAAGCGCGTGCTGTCGCTCGACATGGCCTCGCTCCTCGCGGGCGCCAAATTCCGCGGCGAATTCGAGGAACGCCTTAAGGCCGTGCTCAACGATCTGGCCAAGGACGAGGGACAGACTATCGTCTTCATCGACGAGTTGCACACCATGGTGGGCGCCGGCAAGGCCGAGGGCGCGATGGATGCCGGCAACATGCTCAAGCCTGCACTCGCGCGCGGCGAGCTGCACTGNNTACCGCAAGTACATCGAGAAGGATGCTGCGCTCGAGCGCCGCTTCCAGAAGGTGCTGGTCGACGAGCCGAGTGTCGAGTCGACCATCGCCATCCTGCGCGGACTGAAGGAGAAATACGAACTCCACCACGGCGTCGAGATCACTGATCCGGCGATCGTGGCCGCCGCGGAGCTCTCGCAGCGTTACATCACCGACCGTTTCCTGCCGGACAAGGCGATCGANNATCGATCTGATCGACGAGGCGGCAGCGCGTATCAAGATGGAGATCGATTCCAAGCCCGAGGTGATGGACCGCCTTGACCGGCGCCTCATCCAGCTGAAGATCGAGCGCGAAGCCGTCAAGAAGGAGTCCGACGAGGCCTCCCGGCGCCGCCTTGCGTTGATCGAGGAAGAGATCGTGCGCCTGCAGCAGGAGTATTCGGATCTCGAGGAGATCTGGAAGGCCGAAAAGGCCGCGGTGCAGGGCACCGCCCACATCAAGGAGGCCATCGACAAGGTCAAGGTCGAGCTCACGCGGCTGCGCCGCGAGGGCAAGCTCGACAAGGTGGCCGAGCTGCAATACGGCAAACTGCCGCAGCTTGAGGCGGAACTGAAGTCGGCCGAGGCCCGTGGCACCGGGGCGCAGCCGAACCAGTTGCTGCGTACCGAGGTCGGCGCCGAGGAGATCGCCGAAGTGGTCTCGCGGGCGACCGGCATACCGGTCTCGCGCATGATGCAAGGCGAGCGCGACAAGCTGCTCGGCATGGAAGACAAGCTGCACCAGCGCGTGGTCGGCCAGGACGAGGCCGTGCGCCTTGTCTCCGATGCGATCCGGCGCTCACGCGCCGGGCTGTCTGATCCGAACCGGCCGTACGGCTCATTCCTCTTCCTCGGACCCACCGGGGTGGGCAAGACGGAACTGTGCAAGGCGCTTGCCTCGTTTCTCTTCGACACCGAAGACGCGCTGGTGCGCGTCGACATGAGCGAATTCATGGAGAAGCATTCCGTCGCGCGCTTGATCGGCGCCCCCCCGGGCTACGTGGGTTACGAGGAGGGCGGTTACCTGACCGAACTGGTGCGTCGCAAGCCCTATTGCGTGATCCTCCTGGACGAGATCGAGAAGGCCCATCCGGACGTCTTCAACATCCTGCTGCAGGTGCTCGATGACGGACGCCTTACCGACGGGCAAGGCCGCACGGTCGACTTCAAGAACACGGTCATCGTCATGACCTCGAACATCGGCTCGGAGTTGATCCTGGCCGAGGGATCCGCCAGCGATCGCGCCTCGGCCGACGTGCTCTACGAGCGCATCAAGGGCCTGGTGTGGCAGGAGGTCAAGCAGCAGTTTCGCCCGGAATTCCTGAACCGGATCGATGAAGTCGTCGTGTTCCACGGGCTCGACCAGGAGCAGATCGCCTCGATCGCTGGCATCCAGCTCGAGGATCTGCGCGCGCGGCTGCTGAAGATGGACATGCAGCTCGAGATCACGCCCGCCGCCCTCGCGCGTCTTGCGGTCGCGGGCTTCGATCCCTTGTTTGGGGCACGGCCTCTGAAGCGCGCGATCCAGCAGCAGATCGAGAATCCGCTCTCGAAGATGATCCTGGAAGGCGAGTATGGGCCGAAGGACCTGATCCCCATCGACTACGTCGACGGGCAGTTCCGCTTCGGCGGCAGGACCCGATAGTCGTCCTGGAACCCTCGCCCGGCCGCGGTCCCCGGGGGAGATGGCGAAGGGACGGGCGAAGGGGCGGGCGAAGGTGGCGTGGAGCGAGCAGACTTGCAGTCGCCCCGCGGGCACACGGGGGTGAGGACAGGCTGGCGCGCGCGGCGGTAGACTCGTGGCCTGCGCCCCCCGTCCGTGAACCTTCTCGGACAGGGGTGCGAATCGTTTGCAAATCGTTTGCGAATCCTTTGCGAACCCTGTTGGAGCCCGCATGCCAAGTCCCGCCACCACCGACCTCTGCGATGCCCATGAAGACCGTCTCGCCGACGGTCGTCTGCGGGTGCTGCCGCCAGGCTACCTGTCCTTTGGCGGGCAGCCGGCGTTTTCCGGCGAGTGTTTCACCCTGAGCGTCTTCGAGGACAACGTGCTGGTCCGTGCGACGCTCGAAGTTGCCGGGAACGGGCGGGTGCTCATCGTCGATGGCGGCGCAAGCCGCCGCTGCGCCCTGGTGGGCGGCAATCTGGCCGCTCTGGGGGCCCGTAACGGCTGGGCCGGCATCGTCGTGCATGGCGCGGTGCGGGATGCCGACGAGCTCGACCGGGCGGCCCTGGGTATCCGCGCGCTCGCCCTTCATCCCCAGCGCAGCGCCAAGCGGGGCGGCGGCGAAAGCGGCATTGCGGTCGCGATCTCCGGGGTGCTGCTGAAGCCCGGCGAGTGGCTCTATGCCGATCGCGACGGCATCCTGGTCTCGGATCAACGCCTCGCCTAGGCTGCCCCGCAGCCCTTCCGCGCCCGGCCGATTCGCGCAGTCTGAGTCGATCGGGCTGGCAGGCGCGGAGTTCCGTCCGCACAGTGCGACGCTTGCCCGGGGCGGGGCTTAAGGATTCTAGAGCCGCGCCCCCGTCAACTCCGGCGTTGCAACCCCTTCTGATGCCCGCGGGCGCGGGCCGATGGCAAAGGGAGCGGCTTCGCCTCTCACCCCGAGTGCTGCGCGGGAGCCTGAACGCATACGAGCGGTGAGCCCCCGATCTTGGAAATGGCGCGAGCCGACTTGGGACGGGCCTTCAGTTTGATGACCGACGTATGGCCCGCTTTAAGGTCGCGCTGCTACCCCGGGCCGCAGTTTTGTGGGCGGAAATGTCATTTCGCATGATGAAATATTGATCGCTGCGCGGGGTAACGCGGGTTTCGCAATCGGGTAACGCATTCCGTATCGCAAAATATCGTACGTAACTTCATGAAATAAAAAGATTAAATAAATGCTCTTGTATAAG
Organism: Burkholderiales bacterium; assembly: GCA_003136595.1. Classification (GTDB taxonomy): domain Bacteria; phylum Pseudomonadota; class Gammaproteobacteria; order Burkholderiales; family Burkholderiaceae_D; genus BOG-994. The sequence continues at coordinate 94,414 of PLEY01000018.1, read as the reverse complement.
ACATAACACTTGTTGTGCCGCCCGGTCCGGATTAGCATTCAGGCATGCGAATGGCACCGGAAGCACGCGAGGACAGCGTGGTCACCCGGGCCTCGAAACCTTGAACCCTCGAACCCTCGATTAATGATGTTGACCGGAGTAATGACCATGAGCTCACGCGATCTGGAAGCACAAAAGCTGGAGAAGGAATGGGAGTCGAACCCGCGCTGGAAGGGCATCACGCGCACCTATAGCGGGGCCGACGTGGTGCGGCTGCGCGGCTCGGTCCAGATCGAGCATACGCTCGCCAAGCGCGGTGCCGAGAAGCTCTGGGGTCTGTTGCGCGAGGAGCCGTTCGTCAACGCGTTGGGCGCGCTGACCGGTAACCAGGCCATGCAGCAGGTCAAGGCCGGGCTGAAGGCGATCTACCTGTCGGGCTGGCAGGTTGCAGGCGATGCCAACGGTGCGGGCGAGATGTACCCCGACCAGTCGCTCTATCCGGTCAATTCGGTGCCGCAGGTGGTCAAGCGCATCAACAACACGTTCCAGCGTGCCGATCAGATCCAGTGGTCAGAAGGCAAGAATGACATCGACTTCTTCGCGCCGATCGTGGCCGATGCGGAGGCAGGTTTTGGCGGTGTGCTGAACGCCTTCGAACTGATGAAGGCCATGATCGAAGCCGGCGCGGCCGGGGTCCACTTCGAGGATCAGCTGGCCTCGGTGAAGAAGTGTGGTCACATGGGCGGCAAGGTGCTCGTGCCCACGCGTGAAGCCGTCGCAAAGCTGGTCGCAGCCCGGCTTGCCGCGGACGTCTCAGGCACGCCGACCCTGCTCATCGCGCGTACGGACGCCGAGGCGGCCGATCTCGTGACCGCCGACATTGACGAGAACGACCGGCCCTTTTTGACCGGCGAGAGGACCATCGAAGGCTTCTTCCGGACCAAGCCGGGCATCGAACAGGCGATCTCGCGGGGCCTTGCCTACGCGCCGTATGCGGACCTGGTGTGGTGCGAGACAGGCAAGCCCGACCTTGCCTATGCGAAGCGGTTTGCCGAGGCGATCCATCAGAAATTTCCAGGCAAGATGCTGGCCTACAACTGCTCGCCGTCGTTCAACTGGAAGAAGAACCTGGACGACTCGACCATTGCCAAGTTCCAGAAGGAACTCGCGGCCATGGGCTACCGCTTCCAGTTCATCACGCTGGCTGGCTTCCATAGCCTTAACTACTCGATGTTCCATCTCGCCCACGGCTACGCGCGCGAGCAGATGAGCGCTTTTGTCGAGCTGCAGGAGGCGGAATTCGCGGCGGCCGAGAAGGGTTTCACGGCGGTCAAGCACCAGCGCGAGGTGGGCACGGGCTACTTTGATGCCGTCACCACGACCATCGAGCGCCAGGCGTCGACCGGTGCCCTGAAAGGGTCGACCGAGGACGAGCAGTTCTTCGACAAGAAGGTCGCCTAGGCAACCGCAAAGCGCAGCCTGACGGCGGCCCCTCGCACGTTTGCGTGCGGAGGGCCGCCGCGTGCGTCCTAGGCCCAGTAGGCCTGTGCAGCGTAGACCTCCTTCAGATAATCCAGGAAGGCTCGAAGCCGCACCGGCATGTGGCGCCGTTGCGGAAACACCGCGAGGATGTCGGGGCCTGGCGCCTCGAATTCCTCGAGGACTGCGACCAGCCGCCCGCAGCGCAGATCCTCACCCACCTCCCAGAGGGATCTCCAGGCGAGTCCATGACCTTCCACGGCCCAGCGGTGCAAGACGCTACCGTCATTGCAGGCAAGATTGCCGCTCACCTTCACCAGACTCGTCTGGCCACCGTTCTTCAGGGTCCAGCCGCGCTGCTGTGCCGAGTCGGGTCCGAGCGTGAGGCAATTGTGCTCGAGCAGGTCTGCCGGTTGCCGTGGACGACCGTGACGCTCCAGATAGGCAGGCGCCGCGCACACGAGGCGCCGGTTTTCCGCAAGTCGCACGCCGACCAGGTTCGAATCCGGCGGCTCACCGATGCGGATCGCGACGTCCACATTCTCGGCGACCAGATCGACGAGGCGGTCGGTCAGGTCGAGCGCGAGGCTGAGCGCCGGGTGGAGCAGAACGAAGGGCGCAAGCAGCGGGGCGATATGCTGCCGTCCGAAGCCCGCCGGCGCCGAGATCGACAGATGACCGCTGGCCACAACGCTGCCGGCGGAGACGGCCGCCTCGGCAGCGGCGAGATCGCCCAGGATCTTTTGGCAGTCCTCGAGAAAGGATGCACCCTCGTGCGTGAGCGCGAGGTGACGCGTGCTGCGGCGCAGGAGTTTGATGCCAAGCCGTCCCTCGAGCGCGTCAAGGCGTCGTCCGATCATGGCCGGGGCGATGCCCTGCGCGCGTGCCGCAGCCGACAGGCTGCCGCGTTGCACGACTTCGATGAAGGTCGAAATCTGTTTGAACTGATCCATGTTAAGTCCCAGGCCAAGTCGCCTGATTAGCCCTATAAAAGTCACGAATGCACTGACGAATTATGATCTTTTTTGGCATTTGCACGTGGAATACACTTGATGCTCTTCCCCCGTCGAAAGAGGAGAATGCCTCATGACCATTGCGGCCGTGATCTTCGACGCGTACGGTACCCTCTTTGATGTGTACTCCGTCGCGCGCCAGGCCGAGGCGCTTTTTCCCGGAAAGGGCGAAGCGCTCGCGCAGCTGTGGCGCGAGCGCCAGATCGACTACACGAGGCTGCGCACCCTGTCGGGCCGCTACCAGCCATTTTCCAAAGTGACCCTAGACGCGCTGCGCTACGCACTCGCGCGGCTGCAACTGCCCACTGATTCCGCGACGCTCGAAGAGCTCATGGGTGAGTACGACCGGCTTGCCGTGTTCGGAGAGAACCGCGCCGCGCTCGCGCAGATGGCCGAGTGGGGGCTGCCGCTGGCGATCCTCTCGAACGGCGAGCCGGCGCTCCTCGAGCGGGTGCTCCAGCACAGCGGCCTGGCGGCAACCTTTGCGCATGTCCTGTCCGCCGATCGCGTGTGCCGTTTCAAGACCGCGCCCGAGGTCTACCAGCTGGGTCCGGATGCCCTGGGGCTTCCTGCCAGCGAGATCCTGTTCGTCTCGTCGAACGGCTGGGACGCGTGCGGTGCGCGCTGGTTTGGATACCAGAGCTTCTGGATCAATCGTGCCGGCCATCCGCCGGAAGAACTGGGCATCACGGCCGATGCAAGCGGCGCGACCATGACCGAGGTCCTCACCCACATAACAAGACAGGGCGTCAAGCACGCTCGCCCTCAATCATCAATGAAAGAAACTCCTCTATGAGCACGCTTCCCCATGGCGTTGAAATCACCGCCGAAGTCACACCCGAATTCGCCCAGATCCTGACCCCTGAAGCCCTGGAGCTGGTGGCCAAACTCTCCCGCGCCTTCGAGCCGCGCCGCCAGCAGCTCCTGGCGGCGCGCGCCGAGCGCGCCCGTAAGCCTGATTCCGGCGAGCGTCCCGACTTTCTCCCAGAGACCCAGGCGCTGCGGGAGGGCGACTGGAAGATCGCGCCGCTTCCGGAGGCGCTCGCCTGCCGCCGGGTGGAGATCACAGGGCCCGTGGACCGCAAGATGGTGATCAATGCCCTGAACTCGGGTGCCGACGCCTACATGAGCGATTTCGAGGATTCGAACACGCCCAACTGGTTCAACCAGATCAGCGGCCAGCAGAATCTCAAAGACGCGATCCGCCGTACCATCTTCCTGGAGCAGGGCAACAAGACCTACCGGCTGCATGACAAGACGGCGACGCTCCTGGTGCGGCCACGCGGCTGGCACCTCGACGAAAAGCATGTGCTCGTCGACGGCAAACGTATCTCGGGTGGCATCTTCGACTTCGCGCTCTATCTGCACCACAATGCCAAGGAACTGCTCGCGCGCGGCGCCGGCCCTTATTTCTACCTCCCCAAGCTTGAGTCGCATCTGGAGGCCCGGCTGTGGAACGACATCTTCGTGATGGCCCAGGACCACATCGGCATTCCACAGGGGTCGATCCGCGCGACCGTGCTCATCGAGACCATCCTCGCTGCCTTCGAGATGGATGAAATCCTCTACGAGCTGCGCGACCATTCGGCGGGGCTTAACGCCGGCCGCTGGGACTACATCTTCTCGTGCATCAAGAAATTCAAGCTTGATCGTGACTTCTGCCTTGCCAACCGGGCCACCGTGACCATGACCGCGCCGTTCATGCGCGCCTACGCGCTCTTGCTCCTGAAGACCTGTCACAGGCGCGGTGCCCCGGCCATCGGCGGCATGAGCGCGCTCATCCCCATCAAGAACGACCCGGAGGCGAACGAGAAGGCGATGGCGGGCGTGCGCAGTGACAAGGCGCGCGACGCGACTGACGGCTATGACGGGGGCTGGGTCGCGCACCCGGGTCTGGTCGATCTGGCCTTGGATGAGTTCACTAAGGTCCTTCGGGAGAGGCCCAACCAGATCGCCAAGGAGCGCCCCGACGTGACGGTCTCGGCCCGGGATCTGCTCGACTTCAAGCCGGAGACGCCCATCACCGAGGCGGGCTTGCGCATGAACATCAATGTCGGTGTGCATTATCTGGGCTCGTGGCTGGCGGGCAATGGGTGCGTGCCGATCCACAATCTGATGGAAGACGCGGCGACGGCTGAGATCTCCCGTTCCCAGGTGTGGCAATGGATCCGCTCATCGAAGGGCAAGCTCGAGGACGGTCGCAAGGTCACCGCCGAGCTGGTGCGCAAGCTCATCCCCGAGGAGACGGCCAAGGTCAAGGCGTCTGTCGTCGGCCCGACCGCCACCTACGACCGTGCGGCGCTGATTTTCGAGCAGATGTCGACGGCCGAGGATTTCGCCGAGTTCCTGACGCTGCCCCTGTATGAGGAAATCTGACCGGTCCGGCCTCGAGCGGCCGCTCGGGATGGCCCGGTGCGCGTGTCTTGGCACCTTGCTCGCCCTGGCGCTGGTCGGCTGCGGCATCACTTTAGATCGCACCCCGACGATACCGCGGCTCTATGCGCCCGATCCCCATGAGCGGATGGGCTTCGACCCGGCCCCAGCTGAGCTCACACCGCCTGCGGGCAACAGTCCGGCCTTCACGTTCGTGGCCGAGGGGGTGCAGAAGTACGAGTGCCGCGCCAAAGACGGCGCTGCCGCCTGGGTCGGCACCGGACCCGAGGCGCGCCTGTATAACGCCGACGACAAACAGGTCGGCCGGCACTATGCCGGCCCGACCTGGGAGTACCAGGACGGCAGCAGAGTCACGGGCAGCGTGCTGGCCCACGCGAGTTCGCCCAACCCGAAAAGCGTGGATCAGCTGCTCCTGAAAGCCCAGACGAACAGCGCTTCGGGTTTGATGGCGCGCGTCACCTTCGTGCAGCGTCTGCGCACGATCGGCGGTGCACCGCCTGATCAAGGGTGCACCCTGCAGTCGGTGGGCAGTTCGGCCGAAACCGAATACACGGCGCACTACGTGTTTTTCACGCCCTTGTAAGGGACGGCGGGCCGCTCCCTGCATCGGGACACGGGTCAGACACCGATATGTAAGCTGTTGGCCCGTGGCGGCGTCCTCGGGGCCTCATCGTGGCCCGGAGCGGCACCGAGCGGCACCGAGCCCCCCCCAAGGGGCGTCGTGCGATCTTTGGACCACCCTTGCCATCCTGCACCACCTTGCACAGTCTCGCACCCATGGCCTTTGGGCCGGCAGGTCCACGCAGTCGTGGGCGGCTCGCTCGTGGCTGCCGACTTGCAGACATCATCGGGGTGACGCGAGTAGCGGGCCTGGCCATCGGGACGAACGTGCCGGTACTGCGCATCGGTGGCCGGCATGCGACGCCTGTGCACAACGAATGAAGTCTTCCGCCACTTACCGGCTTGCGCCCTTGTAGTGGGGGTTTCCTGCTTCTGCGACCAGAGCGTGGGGCGCTTTTGCGCGCCGCGGCTTAGCGTCGTCTCCACAGTCGTGGGCGTTGGCGTGTTGCCACGCCCAACCCCGGTTCGGGGCGCCCCGCNNGCGTTGGCGTGTTGCCACGCCGGACGCCAGTTCGGGGCGCCCCGCCCCTACCTGAAACCAATCCGCGAACAAATCCCCAAACCAATCCATTACCGCGCCACGGAACGTTGGCGCAGTCCAGCCGCAAGGCTGCTGTCGAGGGTGTGGGCACGAGGCCCCTGCGCATACTGGCGGTTATCACGCCAGGTGCGGCGTGGTCCACATGCTTCCCAGGGCGTCGCTAGCCCCCTTCCTGGCGCTCAGCGCCCAGGAAGGGGAATGCGCGCCGCTGTGTTCATTCCAACCCGGGCTCGGGACAGAGTCGTAAATATCTGAATTTCAAGAAGTTTAGGGTTCTTGCAAGGGCGATTCCAAGGCCCCCTCCTCGGCGGCGAGCGGGATCGAGGACCCCGCCAAATGAGTTCCGTCTTGCGCGCCAGATGGCGCGGTCCGCCGCGGAGTAGCCGGGCGAGCCGGGGTCCTCTCAGGCCCGCGCGGTGCGGGGATGGCGCAGGCCCTTGGAGAAACGCGGCTTTCCTTGCGGGCGTTGTCCTCGTCGCGCCGGCAGCCAGGCGCGTGAACGCTCCGCTGGGTACCGGGCACTGCGCAGGAACAAAGAAAGGGAGCGTGGGATCTTTGGGCACCCGCTGGCCTGCGCCGTCCTCGGGGCGCTCCTCTGGATGCCTGCGCCGCGGCTCGGACGGTCCGGTTTGGGGCTATAATTCGGCTTTCCCACACCGCGATCAGTTGCAAGAGCGGCGGGTCGCGACGAATGGCAATGACCAAATTCGTGTTCGTCACCGGTGGCGTGGTTTCTTCCCTTGGCAAGGGAATAGCCGCCGCCTCCCTCGCAGCGATCCTCGAGTCGCGCGGGCTCAAAGTCACCCTGCTCAAGCTCGATCCCTACATCAATGTGGATCCCGGGACGATGAGTCCCTTCCAGCATGGCGAGGTGTTCGTCACCGAGGATGGAGCCGAGACCGACCTTGACCTGGGGCACTACGAACGCTTCATCTCGGCCAAGATGCGCCGGGTCAACAATTTCACGACCGGCCAGATCTACGAGTCGGTGATCCGCAAGGAGCGCCGCGGCGAATACCTCGGCAAGACGGTCCAGGTGATTCCGCACATCACCAACGAAATCCAGGACTTTGTGGCGCGCGGTGCATCGGCCGCCTATGACGGTGGCGCAGAGATCGCGATCGTCGAGATCGGCGGTACGGTGGGCGACATCGAATCGCTGCCCTTCCTGGAGGCGGCCCGCCAGATGAGCCTGCGCCTGGGTCGTACCAGCACCTGCTTCATCCACCTGACGCTGGTGCCCTTTATCGCCTCGGCAGGCGAGCTAAAAACCAAGCCGACGCAGCATAGCGTCCAGAAACTGCGCGAGATCGGGATCCAGGCCGACGTGCTGCTGTGCCGCGCCGACCGGCCGATCCCGGATGACGAGCGCGCCAAGATCTCCCTGTTCTCGAACGTGCCGCTCGAGGGTGTTATCTCCGTGTGGGATGCCGACTCGATCTACAAGATCCCGACGATGCTGCATGATCAGCGCGTCGATGAACTGGTGTGCGAGAAGCTGGCGATTCATCCGCGCGTGGCCGACCTCTCGGTTTGGGACCGGCTCGTGAGCGGCATGGAGCATCCCAAGTCGGAGGTGACCATCGGCATGGTCGGCAAGTACGTCGATCTGACCGAGTCATACAAGTCCCTGACGGAAGCGCTGGTGCACGCGGGCATCCACACCAATTCGCGGGTGCATATCGAATACCTCGACTCGGAGGAGATCGAGAAGGACGGGACCGCGAATCTCGCCGCACTCGATGCGATCCTGGTCCCCGGCGGCTTTGGCAAGCGGGGAACCGAGGGCAAGATCCGTGCGATCCAGTACGCGCGCGAGCAGGGTGTCCCGTACCTCGGTATCTGCCTTGGCATGCAGCTGGCCACGATCGAATTCGCGCGCAACGTGGTGGGCCTCGCCGGGGCGAACAGCACCGAGTTCGATCCCGACACGCCGCATCCGGTGGTTGCGCTCATCACCGAGTGGCTCGATCGCGATGGCCGGGTCGAGAAGCGCGATGCGAGTTCAGACCTGGGCGGCACGATGCGCCTGGGCAGTCAGCGCTGTCCGGTCGAGCCGGGGACCCTCGCCGCGAAGATCTACGGTCCCGAGGTCAACGAGCGCCATCGCCACCGCTACGAGGTCAACAACCATTACGCGCCCCAGCTCGAGGCACGCGGCTATCGGATCAGTGCCCACACCCCCGCCGAGAATCTGCCGGAGATCATGGAACTGCCGGCGCATCCCTGGTTCCTCGGGGTGCAGTTCCACCCGGAGTTCACCTCGACACCCCGTGCCGGCCATCCGCTTTTCAAGTCCTTCATCGAGGCGGCGATCGCGCACCGTGCGACCCGCCTGAAGAAGGCCGCCTGATGAAATTGTGCGGATTCGATGCCGGACTCGAACATCCGCTGTTCCTGATCGCCGGCACCTGCGTCATCGAATCCCTGCAGCTGGCAATCGACACCGCCGGCACACTGCGCGAGATCACGGCCGAACTGGGTGTGCCTTTCATCTACAAGTCGTCGTTTGACAAGGCCAACCGGACGTCGGGCAAATCGTTTCGCGGCCCCGGGCTGGACTTCGGGCTGAAGGTCTTGGCCGAAGTCCAGGCACAGATCGGTGTGCCGGTCCTGACCGATGTGCACACGGTCGATGAGATCGGGGCCGCGGCCGCCGTGGTCGATGTGCTGCAAACGCCCGCATTCCTGTGCCGGCAGACCGATTTCATCGAGGCGGCGGCGACCGCCGGGCGTCCTGTCAACATCAAGAAGGGCCAGTTCCTCGCACCCCACGAGATGAAGAACGTCGTGGCGAAGGCCCGCGCGGCGGCGCTTCTTGCCGGTGGCGATGGTGAGAACATCCTGGTTTGCGAGAGGGGCGTGTCGTTCGGCTATAACAACCTGGTCTCGGACATGCGCTCGCTGTCGATCATGCGCGAGACAGGCTGCCCGGTGGTGTTCGATGCCACGCACTCGGTGCAGCTGCCAGGCGGTTCGGGCACGAGTTCCGGCGGCCAGCGCGAGTTCGTGCCGGTGCTCGCGCGGGCCGCAGTCGCCGCAGGGGTTGCCGGGGTCTTCATGGAGACCCACCCGAATCCGAGCGTAGCCAAGTCCGACGGACCCAATGCCGTACCGCTACGACACATGAAGGCCCTTTTGAGGACCCTGGTCGCGCTCGATCGCTGCACGAAGGCCGGCCCCTTCCTGGAAACCGACTTTGGCGAGTGAAGCCGTCTCGGGCGCAAAGGCGAAGCATCATGACAGCGTTGATCATCGCGGATGTACAGGTCACCAATCCCACCCAGTACGACGAGTACCGGAAGTGGGCGACGGCCGCGCTGTCGGCCCATGGCGTGGAGATCCTGGCTCGGGGCGGCGCGACCGAGCGTCTCGAGGGACGTGAGCCCGGGCGCATCGTCGTGCTGCGTTTTCCGACATTCCAGGCGGCGCGCACCTTCTATGATTCCCCCGAGTACGGTCGCGCGCGCAGCGCGCGCGAGGGTGCCGCGGTCATGAACATGCTGATCGTGGAAGGCGTTCCGGCATGAGGCCGCAATGAGCGCCTACATGATCGCCGACGTCGGCATCATCAGCGGCGAGCGCTACGAAAGCTACCGTGTGGCGGTGCGCGCAGCCATCGAGCGCAACGGCGGGCGCTATCTGGTGCGCGGCGGTGATGTGACAGTCATCGAAGGGACCTGGGATCCAGAGCGACTAGTGGTCGTCGAGTTTCCGACCCTGGAACAGGCCGAGAGTTTCTACAAGTCCCCCGAATACCTCGAAGCGCGCACGCTGCGCCAGAACGCGGCCATGGTCAACATGATCCTCATCGACGGCACTGCGGACCAGCCCATTTCCACCATCCCGCCACAAGGAACTTCATGAGCGCAATTGTAGACATCATCGGACGCGAAGTGATCGACAGCCGCGGCAACCCGACCGTCGAGTGCGATGTCCTGCTCGAATCGGGCGTGATGGGACGCGCCGCGGTGCCTTCGGGCGCGTCCACCGGGTCACGCGAGGCCATCGAGTTGCGCGACAAGGACCCGCACCGGTATCAGGGGCGTGGTGTGCTGCGCGCCTGCGAGAACATCAATACCGAGATATCCGAGGCCATCATGGGCCTCGATGCCAACGAGCAGGCCTTCCTCGATCGCACCCTGATCGATCTGGACGGTACCGAGAACAAGGCACGCCTCGGGGCCAACGCCACGCTCGCCGTCTCGATCGCCGTGGCCAAGGCCGCTGCCGAGGAGTCCGGGTTGCCGCTGTACCGCTATCTGGGTGGCTCGGGCGCCATGCAGATGCCCGTGCCGATGATGAATGTCATCAACGGCGGCATGCACGCGAACAACAACCTCGACATGCAGGAATTCATGATCATCCCGGTGGGCGCACCGAGCTTCCGCGAGGCGGTTCGGTACGGTGCCGAAGTGTTCCACGCGCTAAAGAAGCTCATCAACGACCGCGGCATGAGCACAGCGGTGGGTGACGAGGGTGGGTTTGCGCCCTCCGTCGCAAATCACGAGGCGGCGATCCAATTGATTCTGGAGGCGATCGACAAGGCAGGCTACGAGGCCGGCCGCCAGATTGCGCTCGGACTCGATTGTGCGAGTTCTGAGTTCTATCGCGAGGGAAAGTACCATCTGGAGGGCGAGGGCCTGGTGCTCGAGGCCGCTGGACTGGCTGATCTGCTGGCCAAGTGGGCCGACAAGTATCCGATCATCTCCATCGAAGATGGCATGAGCGAACAGGACTGGGATGGCTGGGGCATTCTGACCCGGTTGCTCGGCAGCAAGCTGCAGCTGGTCGGCGACGACCTTTTCGTCACCAACACCAAGATCCTGCGCGAGGGCATCGAGAAGAAAGTGGCCAACTCGATCCTGATCAAGATCAATCAGATCGGCACCCTCACGGAAACCTTCGCCGCCATTGAAATGGCCAAGCGGGCGCGCTACACGGCCGTCATCAGCCATCGCTCTGGCGAGACCGAGGACACCACCATCGCGGATATCGCGGTCGCGACCAATGCCTTACAGATCAAGACCGGCTCGATGAGCCGCACTGACCGGGTCGCGAAGTACAATCAGCTCCTGCGCATCGAAGAGGATCTCGGCGATGTCGCGGCCTATCCCGGGCGCTCTGCCTTCTACAACCTGTCCTAAAGGAGAGTACCCGGCTCGCCCCGGGATTTCGGCATGCGCTTAATCACGCTCGTCTTTCTCGTGCTCCTGGTCCTGATTCAATATCCCCTGTGGTTCGGCAAGGGGGGGTGGTTGCGCGTGCACGAGATGGGACTGCAGCTGCAAGCCGAGCAGAAGATCAATGCGGATTTGAGGGCCCGCAACGACAAGCTTGCCGCCGAGGTCAAGGACCTGAAGGAGGGTGCCGGTGCCCTCGAGGAGCGCGCGCGCTATGAGCTTGGCATGATCAAGGATGGCGAGGTCTTCGTGCAGATCGTCGATCCTTCCCATCCGGCCCCGGGAACACCGGCCCTCGCGGATACGGCCCAGGTCGCGAAGCCCGGGGGATCAGCTGTCACCCCCCCCGCCACCCCCCCCACACACTAAGGAACAAGGGGGAAGGGATCCTCACCAGTGGGCCTCAGTGGCGTTGCAGCGTCGCCGCGCGCACCCCGTCGGCGGTATTGGAGGTGGCGAACAGTTGCGCGCAGTCGACGGCGTCGAAGCGGTACTGCCGGTTGCAGAATTCGCAGTTGACGTCCACCGACCCCTGATCCAGCAGCGTGTCGTCGACCTCGCGCTGACCGAGCGTCACCAGCATCGCTGCCACGCGCTCGCGCGAGCAGCTGCAATGGAACGAGCAGGGCAGCGGCTCGAACACCCGCAGGGTTTCCTCCCAGAAGAGGCGGCGCATCAGGGTCTGGGGGTCGACCTCGAGGAGCTCTGCGCGCTCGAGCGTGTTGGCGAAGGTGACGACCCGGTTCCAGGTCTCAAGCGACGCCTCAAGCTCGCTGACCAGGTCTGTGCCCGCGGCATCGAACAGGTCGTCGCCTCCGGCAAACGGCAGCTTCTGCAGCAGCACGCCATTGGCGCGCTCTTCGTCGGCAGCCAGCCACAGGTGGGTGTCAAGCTGCTCTGAGCGCAGCATGTAGTTTTCGAGCGCGCGTGCCACCGAGTCGCCCTCCAGCGGCACGATTCCCTGATAGGGCTGCTGACCGTGCTGGCGGTCTTTGGGGTCGAGCGTCAGGGCGAAACGACCCTTGCCGTTGCGATTGACGAGATCCTGAAAGCCCGCATCTTCAGCGATCGTCACGCCCTCGGCGAGCTTGGCGGTCGCCCTGACGGTCAGATCGGCATTGCACTCGACGACGAGAAGGGTCACCGGGCCATCCCCATGGATCTGCATGATGAGGGCGCCATTGAACTTCAGATTGGCGCTAAGCAGAGTGCTCGCGGCGACCAGCTCCCCCAGCATGCGCAGCACCGGAGCAGGGTAGTCGTGCTGGGCACGGATCTCCCGCCAGGTGTCCTTCAGGGAGACGATCTCGCCACGTACCGAGGAGCGCGCGGTTTCGCGGCCCTCAAAGAGAAATTTGAAGAGTTGATCAGCCATGGTGACTAGGCGAGCCTTCGCAGTTCCAGCGCATAGAGCTGGGAGCGCGCGACATACACCTCGGCGTTCAGGCGCAGGCGGGCGATCTCGGTGTCGGTGAGTTCGCGGACCACCTTGGCGGGCCGGCCGAGGATGAGGGTGTTATCGGGAAAGCGCTTGCCCTCGGTGATGAGCGAGCCGGCACCGACCAGGCAGTTGCTGCCAATCTCCGCGCCGTTGAGCACCACGCTCTGGATCCCGATCAGGCTGCCATCGCCCACCGTGCAGCCGTGCAGCATCACCTGGTGGCCGACGGTCACAAAGCTGCCCAGTCTAAGGGGCTGGCCGGGATCGGCGTGCAGGACCGACCCGTCCTGGATATTCGTGCCGGCGCCGACCTTGAGCGGCTCGGTGTCCCCGCGCAGGGTGGCCTGAGGCCACACGCTTGCGAGCGGTCCCAGCTGCACTGCGCCGATGACGGTGGCCTGCTCGTGGATCCACGCCTTGGCGTCGATCCGCGGTATTCTGTCGCCCAGCTGGTAGACCGCCATGAGACACCCTTTGGAATGATCAACGACATTTTACGTCAGGCCGCGGACCGACGCGTTTCCCCTATGGCGGCCCCCCCGGAGCCCGAGGTGCGCGAGCTGCGCGCGGGGGCGCTTGGGGCCCTGCTCGAGCCCGACCCTCTCAGAAAGGCCTCGGAGACGCTCCGCATCGCGGCCCTGGACCTCGCCCTCGTGCCGCAGGGCGTGCTCGATTGTCACATGCCCCTGCCCGGGCGGCCGGCTCGTCCTCTCTTGGTCGCACGGCCACGCTCACGCCAGCGGTCGCTCCTGAGCCTCGCGGGGCGCGGGGCGCTCCTGCATTCGCTCGTGCACATCGAATTCAATGCGATCAACTTGAGCCTCGATGCCTGTTGGAGGTTCGCAGGCATGCCCGAACAGTACTACCGCGACTGGCTCAATGTTGCAGCAGAGGAGGCCTACCACTTCACTTTGCTGAGCGACCATCTCAAGACGCTTGGCTACGCCTACGGAGATTTCCCGGCTCACAACGGACTTTGGGACACCGTCGAAAAAACCAAGGGTGATGTGCTTGCCAGAATGGCATTGGTGCCGCGAACGCTAGAGGCACGGGGACTAGATGCTTCGCCACCGATGAGGGCGAAGTTGGCACAGGCAGGAGACCACGCGGCTGCCGCCATCATCGACATTATCCTGCGTGACGAGATTGGCCACGTCGCGATCGGCAATCATTGGTATCGCTGGCTGTGTGAGGAGCGGCAACTAGATTACCGCTCTACTTACGCGTCACTCGCGATTGAATTCGGCGCGCCAAAGCTGCATGGCCCGTTCAATTTTGACGCGAGGAGGGCTGCTGGATTCGATGAGGATGAATTGGCCGCGTTACAGTCGATTGAAACCCAGTAGTCGACTCAGCGAAACTGCCAGAAGGCCGCCACGTCGACGTAGCTAACTTGGCTAGTAGGAACGGGTGGTTGAATCCCATCCGGGTTGATTCCAGCTAGATGAAATTCGATGGCCTCTTGGATCGTACGTTCTACTTCTGCGAGGCTTGCACCGGTCGCAATACAACCTGGAAGATCAGATACATAGGCCGAGTAGTTTCCGATCGTCTTTTCCATCACGACTGCGTAACGCATTTTCGCCTCACGCTGCTTCAGAAAGATCTGCTGGTCGGACTAGCGATTCCGCAGGGATATGTAGATCGCGGTGAAGACGCCGAATCATTCTTAAAGTCAGAGGACGAGTCCGATTCAATATCTCATAAACTCGTTTTAGTTTGCCGATGATTGGCACCAGGTCCGTGGCCTTAAGTCCGGTTTGCTCCATACTAAACTTGATCGCGTCGATCCCCGTTGGCCTGGCTTTGGCTGGACGAGCCAGCGATTCGACGCTCGCCAATGACCATGCCGCCCCGCGCTTGCGTGGCCCAGCGCGAAGGGCAGCGGGTTTTGACGAGGAAGAGTTCCTCGCTGTGCGGCCGCGAGTTTCAAAAGAGAAGGGGCCTTAAAGACCATGACTTCTTCGAAGCATCCGTCCGAAATGAACCAACGAACTGCCGACTTAATGGATATGCTCGGCGCCATGACTGGTGCCTCATCAACTCCAATGTCTGCGCCGAGGGCATCTACGCCTCACGTCGTGATCTACAAGGTTGTAGGAAAGATGTTCGCCATCCTGTCGATTAAAGGCATCGCGAACGTTATCTTGAAATGCGATCCTGAACTCGCCCACGTTCTGCGCCAACAGTACGAGGGCGTTGGCCATCGCTCCCATTTAGACCGGCGCTTTTGGATCAGTATCGACCTCGACGCGGACGTACCCTTTAGCGAGGTGCAGCGCCTAGCGCAAGACTCCTATGCGCTCGTGTGCCGTGGCCTTACTCGGCAACAAAAAGCCGAGTTAGCGGCTTTGCCAGGCGTGAAGTAAATCGCATCTTCGTAAAGGGAATTCGATGCACGACGCATCAGTCCGCCCCGGATCCGAAACGCCACAACTTCCGACGACAGCGAGCTGGCTGCGCTCGGCTGAGCGGAAATCTAAGACGCTCCCTGATTAGGGGGCAGTTGAGCACGTTGTCCGTTCTCTGAAGCCATTCGAGCGGCCCTCTTGTCGAGTGAAACAAACGTTTCGCCTCCAAGCCAATTCCCTTAGCAGGCAATCACCCCGTTAGCGAAATCTCCACCAACTTCGAGAAAAGCCAGGCCCGCTTCCACTGCTGGACGATCTGTTTCGGCGTTTTCCACGCAGCCGGGCAACGAGTGGGCTCTCGCTGACCCCGCCTTATAACCACCTGCGATGCGATCAATCGCGCGCTCGATGCCTGATGGCGGTTCGCAGGGTTGCGCGAGCCGTATTGCCGCGAGGTACTCCACTGTCTGTCCGGTTACAGCCGATTTTGCAATCGCTACACTCAGAAAAGTGATACCGGCAAAGCCCCGCGACTCCTAGACGCCTCCGGTTTGTTTTAGCCGGCCGATGTTTTTTAACATTGAGCTCGTGTTCGATTGTCCTGGGCTCCGCTGCCTGATTGCGGCTAGGACCAGCCTCGAGCGCTGATCCCTTCATCTGAGGGTTTGGCGGACACCGGAAGTCAGGCGTGAAAAGGTTCAAGTTCGCCTGGGCGGCGTAGCATCTTGTTGACCTCGTCCAGGTGCATCTCCTCTTGCACGATCATTTCACGCGCGTACTCCTCGAGCAGGATTGATTTTCCCTCTGCGAGTTTGAGCACGACGTAGTAGGCAGCGAGCGCGATCTTTTCCTGCTCCAGGCTCTCGCGCAGGATGTCGCCGATATCATGCCTTTGGGTTTCGAGCAGGGGGCCGATCTTGAGAGAGGGGTGGCCACCTAGCAGGGTGACGAGTTCGCCAGCCTTGTGCGCGTGGGTCAGGCTCTCGTCGGCATTGGCCTTGAGCCAGGACACGATGGGTATGCGGTTGTATCCGTAGACCATGAGCGAGTAGTGCGTATAGCGCACGACCCCCGCCAACTCCGCTTCCATCACCGCATTCAGGGCCGCGATGGCCTTTTGCTTGTCCGCATCATTCATCAGGTTCTCCTTGCGCTTTGCCGCCGGAAGGCCCCAGCGGGTAGGGACGCATAAAGTCTACCGCCACTAAACGGCTTGCGCCCTTGTAGTGGGGGTTTCCTGCTTCTGCGACCAGAGCGAGGGGGCGCTTGTGTGCGCCGCGGCTTAGCGTAGTTTCCACAGGCGTTGGCGTGTTGCCACGCCGGACGCCAGTTCGGGGCGCCCCGCCCCTACCTGAAACCACTCCCCAAACCAATCCATTACAGCGTCGCGGAACGTTGGCGCAGTCCAGCCGCAAGGCTGCTGTCGAGGGTGTGGGCATGAGGCCCCTGCGCATACCGGACGCTATCACGCCAAGTGTGGCGTCGTCCACATGCTTCCCAGGGCGTCGCTAGACCCCTTCCTGGCGCTCAGCGCCCAGCAAGGGGAATGCGCGCCGCTTTGTTCAAGCAGGTCCAGGTCCTCAACATTCCTGCGTGTGAGCTTGAGAGCGACGGATTGGAGTTCGCCAAGGTGGGTCAATGCAGGTGCACCCAGTGCCTCGTTTGCGAGGCAGCTGCCGTCAATGAACTCCGGATGCGCACCGCCTGTAAGCTGCCTGTCGCTTTGCAATGGCGAAAACCGTAGCGCTCCCATGCGGGTGATATCCTGGACCCCGAGGAAGAAATCCCAGGCGCGCGGCTCTCGTCGCGCCCGCCCCTGGTTCTTGGTTTCGACCACTTCGCGCCGTTTCATCAGAACCTGTCCGCAACGGTCAGGGCAATTGCCCATGTAGATGCCGAAGTTCGAATCCTTCGGATGGAAGCTTCCGTCGCCCAGAGCCAGTTCTAGGTCGAGCGCGAACGCGAGGGGACTCTTCATCCATAGCGGCGAGTACTCGAAGCGCACCGACTCAGCTCCCACACGGTGCAGCCTTCCCAAATACTGGGTTCCGCAAATTCGACATCGGACGTGCCTGCCAGAAATTCCCGGATTTGCTTAATCGTCCCGAGCGAGGATTCGTTCATATCGATCACCATCCTGTGATGATCGACCTAAAACCCCTATCTCACCCTCCTATGCCGTTGGAAACACGGGACCCCTTTCAGACGCATATGCCATTGGAAGAGGCTGACGGAGAGCGGCAACTCAACAATGAAGGTCGGCGTGGTGCGTTTGGCCATCCTTATTTAGCGCTTCGGGCACAGCAAACGCTGACCGGTTTCAGAGTATATCTACGGTGCGCCGCTCGAGCCCCATGGCTGAAGCGAGGGGCTTGCCGCGGCGCGTTTCGGTCAAATGGACAAAGTCTGCCTTATACTTGTGTCCCAAGCTTGCGGCGTTGGCAGCGAGAATCCGCTCGCTATCGCGTCTGGGCTCGCCGATCTGCAATTCCACCCGGGGGGGACATGGATATTGGGCGCCGATTCAAGACAACCGCGCACTTAAGGCGGTCGCTGACACTGATGTTGGTCCTGTGCGCAGGGCTTCCGCTCCGCCCGACGCAGGCCGCCATTGCCGACGATCTCAAGGCGCTGGTCGAGAGCAATCAGACGGCCGCAGCCTACAGTTTTGGACTCGCGCATTCGGAGGAACTTGGACAGCCTGAGTTTGATTTTTATTTTGGAATTGCCGCAATCGACCAGGGTCATGCAGGCGAAGGGGTGCTCGCGCTCGAGCGCTATGTCCTCCTCTTTCCTGCCAATCTTTCGGCGCGGGCGCAGCTCGCTCGCGGGTACTTCGCCCTTGGCGACGATGCCAGGGCGCGTGACGAATTCGTCTATATCCAGAAGAGGAATCCCTCGGAGGATGTGTTGGCCGTAATCGATCGGTACCTCGCGGCACTCGAGGAGCGCAGGGCCAACTACGCAACAACGTCGAGCGCCTATGTCGAGGCTGGCCTGGGATTCGACAACAATGCGAACTCGGGCGCGAGCAGCGCCGATATCAGTGTGCCGGTGCTCGGGTCAGTGACTCTGCAACCCGGCGGACTCAAAGTGGGGAGCTGGTATCAATCGCTTAGTGCCGGCGGCCAGCTCAGCACGGCGCTCGCGCCCGGCCTCTCGGTGCTTGCCGGTGCCACCATCGACGACAAGGAGAACGACAACCGGGCGGCCGCTGCCTACAGCACGCTCAGCTACGGTGGCAAGGGCGGTCTCGCCTATCTGAGGGGCGACAACCTGTTCCACCTCATCGGCGGAGCGACGGGGCTGGACCTGGATGGTACCGACTATCTCCGGATCGCGGCGATTTCTGGCGACGTGACGCACCAGATCGATGAGCTCCAGAGCATCACAGGCGCGCTGCAGTACGCGCGGCTGCGCTATCCCACGCAGACCGTCCGTGACTCCGAGTTCTCCACGCTTGATGTTTCCTATCGCCGAGCGTTCAGCGCCCAATGGGACCCGGTGTTATCGGTCGGGGCCACGTATGGCGAGGAGCGCAACACCCAGGCCGACAATCTCGCGCGGCATATTTACGGCGCGCGGATCGATGGGAGCTTCACGCCGCTCACGCGGTGGGTCGTCTCTGCGGGCCTGGGCTTCCAGGAGAGCAACTATGGCGGACCCGAGCCGCTGCTCCTGGTCAATCGGCGCGATCACTACGGCTCGCTTGATCTGCTGGCGAGCTACCAGTGCACCAAGCAGCTGTCGATCCGTGCCGAAGCGTTGGTGTCGACCAATCGTTCCAACCTGGCGCTGTACGCCTATGACCGCGACGTGCTCGCGGTGAAGGTGCACTACGACCTCAAGTAGGAGGACTGCGATGTCTTGCAAACGGAGATCACTGTGCCCGGGGCTGGTGCTCGCCATCACGGCGCTGAGCAGCGCACCGGCAGTGGCTGCGGATTCGCCCGGGCGGGTCTTGATCTCGGTGGGACAGGTGTTTGCGATCCGCAGCGGCCATCCGGTGCCGCTTGCAAGCGGAGCGATGGTTGAAGTTGGGGATCGAATTTCTACCGGCCAGGAGAGCACCGCGCAGATTCGCTTTAAGGATGCTTCAATTGTTTCGCTCAAGCCGCTGACTGAGTTCGTGGTCAACGAGTACAGCTTCAATGGCGGCGAGGATGGCTCCGAGAGAGCCCTCTTTAGCCTTTTGCGTGGTGGGCTGCGCACCGTGACCGGACTCATCGGACACCTTCACAAAGAAAATTATGGCGTGAAGACCCCGGCTGCGACGATCGGCATTCGCGGCACCGTATGGGGGGCGACGCATTGCGTCGCAGACGAGTGTAAGAATCCAGACGGCACGAGCGCCAAACCGGGTACCTACGGGGAGGTCAAGTCGGGGGTGATCGCCGTAACGAATGACGCACCCGAAGTTGAGTTCGGTGCCAACACGGCCTTCTACGTCGCCGATCGAAACTCTGCGCCAACGCGCCTTCTGGTCGCTCCTGAATTTGTCACGGCGCAGTTGCAGACGCGCGACGCGAACGCCACCGCCAGCGGCATCAGTGGGGCAGGCAGCGCAAGCAGTGCAAACGGGGGCGGCGGCGCGGCGGGTGGGAGCGGCAGTGCCGGTGCAGAGGTGACCCTCGCCACCAGCGATTACGGTGGCTCAAACCCCATCCTCACGACCAGTCTGCCGGTGACCTATGTCGCATCCAATAATACGAATGCTGCGGGCAGCCCGACAGTCCTGGTACCGACGATTTCGGGAGTGGCCGGCTTTTTTGCCGTGTACACGGTTGGGGTCAACAGTGCGGACACGGTCGATTCGTGCACAGGAGGCGGGGGCGGCGGTCCCAATGGCGGAGGCGGTGGCTGCGGCAACGGAGGCGTGAGCGCCTTTGCATTCAATGGCGGACAGGTGATTTCATGGAGTTCGACCTCCGGCCCGCAAGCCCTGATCCGCACGGCGCCGCTTGCGAGCAATGCCCAGCTTATCAACCTGGGCGCTGCCGGTGAGCTCTTCATCGGCCAACTGACCGGACCGTACGGTGGCTTCGCCACCTCTGGAGCCGCGTTTAACGGCCCGGGCGGGATGATCTACCTGGCGACCAATTCACCGCTTGTCGGAACAGGCAGCGCGCTGCCTGCATCGGGAAGCTTTTCGTTCGGCGCGACCGGTGGCTTCATTGGGCTCGCGGCCGATTCGGCCGGAAATTCCGGCACGGTCTCGCAGTTTGCCGGCGCGTTTAACGCCGCGACGCGCGTGTTATCGTTCTCGACAGTTATCACGTTTCCCTCGATCGCGGGATATGGGGCCGCCACATTCAACCTCGCGAGCTCCGGCACGCTTGCGGGGGGAGACACGCTAAGGGGCGGTTCGCTCTCGGCAACATGTACCGGTGCCGGCTGCCAGGGTCCAGTCGAAAGCGGAATCTGGGATGCACGCTTTCTTCATTCCCCAACGACGATTCCCGCCATGGCGATTTCCGGTGGCCTGTTCAGTGCAACGCGCAATGGCGGGGTCGGCAACTCGATGGTGTTTGTGGCAGCGGGAAAATGCACCTCCGGTGGATGCTGAAATTCGGGCCCCGGACTCGTATTCGACGACGCGCCGATGTCAAGGCCGAGCGGTTCCAGATTGCGGTCCCTCCCGGCCCGCTCCGATCATGATCATCATCGTGCGTGACGAAAGCGGCCCGCCCTTGGCGTCGTAAGAGGCGCAGCACACCGTCGTAACCTGTGGATCGGTCTATGCTCTGGAAGCCGCAAGAGGATGCCAGGGGCCCGCGCTCGTGGGTCCTGCAGAGCGCCTGACTCGATTGGAAAACATGGACTTGATTGGAGTGGCGTCCACTGGACGGGGGGCGGGGCGGTCTGCCAGGCAGGCACCGAGTGCCCTGCAGCATCTGCGCCGCGAGCTCGATGGCGTGCGTCTCTATGAGTTCGAGACCACGATTGCATTGCAGATTGACGACTGGTCTGTGACCCGCGTGTTGATACCGGCGATGGCGCAGTCCGAGGCCCTGACGCTCGTCAACGGAATCTCTTGGTCGGTTCCGCTCGCGTCCTGCTTCCTGATGTTCCGGCGTGCGCTCACGAACGACGAGGTCATCGCCCCGGCGCTCATGCTCACCAAGGCGGGTCTCGCGGGGCTTGCCAACCCGGAACTGAACGATTTCTCGATTCCGGTGCATGCCCGGCTGCAGGCATTTCTGGACCTGCACCTGAGTTGGACGGGCCAGGTTTCGCGCAGCCAGGCTCCCGACTACGTCCTGATCACCGCGGGCGGCGGCCGCCACGCCGGCGTGTTCGACGGGCGCATCCGTCCTCTGCCCATTCGCCGCGAGCGGCGTGGACCGCGCGGTGACACCGGCCCCTGGGGGCGAGTCCACCCACCCTTGGCTTCGCCTCCCGTCTAGTACCGGGTGTCTCTGCGCCGCCCAACAAAGCTTGACTGCACTGGAGTGCGTTGTCACCGCCGTCAGGATGGAGTGCCAGCATAATGCGCCACGCGGTACACCAACTGATGCGCCACGTCTGCGCGCGCGGACCCTTCGAGGCACGGCCCCGCGGTACTGGCATGGCCGTCGGGTCGGCTCCAGGTTTGCCGACGTCCCCCGCGTCATGTCAGCACGCGGATGCCCTGCCAACACGGGTCGCCTGCGCAGTGACAGCAGGGGGGGCACGGCAAGCGCGCGACGGGTGAGAGCGTGCGTGGATTTTGAGTTCGATAACGCACGGTCGCAGGGCTTTCGAATCGTTATCTTGGCTGCATACAAGTCCTTGCGACCGAGCCCACTTCAGGACGCCCAAAGGCGTCGCGCGGCGCGCGCAAGCAGTCGATGATTCAAGTCCAGCGGAGGTAGCATGGCTCGCATCGCGCCGATGAAGGAATTGATTGTGCACACGATCCATGCCCGGCATATGCTGGTGGCTCCGGTCCTGGCGACGTTAAGCGGCCTCGAGCCGGAGAAGCTGAAGGATCTGGTTGACTTCATGCAGCGAGGTGGCCACGTACCCCCGGTCGTGGCGGCCCGCTACGGCGAGGCCCTGATGCCGCTCGATGGCGCATACCGGATCGCCGCCCACGCGGAGCTTGGCAAGGAAGTCGATGCGTGGCTGATATCCGGGACGTCGTATGACAAGCTTTGCGACCTGACCAATCGGCCCGAAGACTACGTCATGTGTGGCACGATCCGCGCGATGGAGGTGGCCGACGACTCCGGGCATGCACAATCCAAACAGACACGGGGCGCGGGCGAGGACGCGCCTGAAGACCGGGCCGGGATGGTCGATGAATTCGACCTGTCCAACGACCTGCTCAATACCGAATTTACCAACACCTCCTGGGATTAGCGCCCGGGCGCGGGCCACCGCGCGAATCACTCGCAGGGCGGGGCCCGTTCCTGCGCGCTTCACAAAGACGCGCCAGCGTATCCTGCTGCCGCCTGGCCGACGTCTGGCCGACGCCTGACCGATGCCNNGGCCCATGCTTGGCCGACGCCTGGCCGCAAGCGATTCGCGCCTGATCCCCAATGACGCATAGGCGCACCCGGTTGCCGACACGGTCTCGGATCAGGGTCCGTCCCCAGGCGCCGCTTGCGCCGCCGCCCCCTCGAGGTCGCGCGTGCGGGCGAGATAGACCTCCTCCGAAGTCACGCACGAGGATGTTGCGCCCCGCAGCAGGTCCTCATGGCGCTTTTGCAGGCGCTGCTCGTGCGGGCCGGGCACGGGGCTCCAGCGCCATTCGGGAAAGTCATCGGTATCGAAGGTGTCGAGCGCCGCCAGCATGGGAATGAAATAGATGCCGGCGAGCGCTGCGGCATGGGTCAGGCATTCAGACAGACGCGCCGCATCAAGACCCAAGACGGCCTCGTCGGCCCTGAAATAGACCGAGGACTCAAGGTGGGTCAGAAAGTAGGTCGCAACGAAGTACTCGGGGTCTGGCTCGACGCGCTCACCGCCGATGGTGCGGAACCGGGCTTCGCGCGGTGTGCTGGTGTAGAGCTCGAACGCTTGCTCGTGCAGCGGCATGGCCCCCCGCAACAGCCGGCTGAGCCTTGGCCCATCCCGGCTAAACGCCTCCAACCGCAGTGACAGGGTATCCCTTGCGGCCTGCGCCGCCGCGCCCCCGAAGCGGCGCCCGAAACCCAGGAACCACAACTCGAGCAGCAGGCTATCGACTCCCAGTTGAGCGGCCTCCCGGATCTCGGACGCGAAACGAACTCCCGGTGCCTGCCAATCGGCGAACGGGCTGGTATTTTGCAGGAACATGGCCAGGAGTAGTTCGACCGATCGGAAACAGTTGCTCGGCCACTCCGAGCCTAACAGGTCCCATGCCCCCCTGGAGGGCTTCTGAAATGAGCCTGGCCGCTGTGGAAAATTGGATGCCATACTGCCTTCGGATGCCCAAGGCACCCAGGAGAACAGGCGTGCCCGGTTGTCGGGCGCGCAGCGCCCGATCAAGAGCCTTGAGTCTAGGCCTGCAAGACGGGGGCATCCGTGCGTTGCCGAACGACTTGGATCAAGTGGTGCTCGCTTGAAGCGGTTGAGAAAGGCGGGGAGTGGCACCCCCGAAGCGCCCGGGTCCTGGGGCAGCTGAATGGCCCGTGAAGGGTGCGCCTAACGATGGGCGGAGCATGCCGTGAACACTTCGCTCGCGTCCGATGGAACCCCGTGGCGCGCATCGCCGGAAGCGGACCCCGTTCGTCCGTCTCGCGCTGCGCCACGGCACGCTTGGAGCCCGCGGCGGTGCCCCAAGGGCTACCTTCGAGGAGGTCCGAACCTCTGCACGTTCGCGCCTGTCGAATCCCTGAGTCGAGTGCGCCCTCGTCCACGATACCCCGTTCCTGCGAAGGCCTGCAGGTGGGGCCGGCGGGCGCCTTGCACCTGACGCTAAGGCGCGCAGCGTCACTGGCCGCGGCGCGCCAGTAAGCATCCGGATGCTTGTGGCTTGGTGCGGATTCGTGCGGAGTCGTGCGGATCCATGCGGGTCCATGCCGACGTGGGCAGTCGCCTCGCGAGACGCAAGGTGGGTCGCTCTACTGCGCCCTGGTGGCCGCCCGGACCTGGCGGATGAGCGCTCAGATCCAGTAGCCGAGGATGATGAGAGGAATGCACAGTAAGGCCGCGAGCGCTGCGAGCCTTGCGAGGTCGCGCTGGGAGCCACGAAACCCCTTGGCATCGGTCTCGAGCACGTAGCGCTCGGCGATACGACGCAAGGCTGGCGACAGGTAAAGAATCCAGTTGGAGAGCCACAGTGCGCAGGGGATCCACAGCAAGAGCACAGGCAGACTCAGCAGCAGGCCGTTCAGTGGGGGGACCGCGCCCCGCGGTACCGCTCTCGCGTGCGCGTAGTGGCTCAGATTCATGCCGATGAGAGCGACCGCCCCAGCCACCAAGAGCGGCAGGAAGACGCCAAGATAGGCGAGGGGTTTGCGGCGCGAGACGGTCATCGGCGCGGGCTCTTGCTCGACGCTTGAAGGCTTCATCGGATTGCCAGTGGCTCCGGGTGGCTCCGGGTGGCTGCGGTTGGGTCAGGTGAGGGCGGTACGCCAAGCCCCGCGCCGACCGTGCCATCAAGCCGCGGAAAAGGGGGGCGCGGCAGGCGACTCGGCGACGAAGAGCTGCCAGGTGCCCTCCAAACCTTTCAATTGATGGTGACCATGGTCGAACAGTTTGATGTTGGAGCCTGCAATCAACTCCTTCACTGTGCTTGAGACGAGCACCTCGTTGGCCTGGGCAAGGCCTGCGACCCGCGCCCCGATGTGAACAGCGATGCCGCCCGCCTTCTCGCCCACCATCTCAAGCTCGCCCGTATGGATGCCCGCGCGGATCTCGATGCCCAGCATGCGTACCGCGTCACGGATGGTACAGGCACAGCGCACCGCCCGTGCCGGCCCCTGGAAGATGGCGAAGAATCCATCGCCTGCCGTATCGACCTCCCGTCCTCCGAAGCGGGCAAGCTCCGCCCGGACGAGCTCGTGATGATGGGTGAGAATCGTGCGCCAGCGGCGATCGCCCATGCGCATGGCGTGTGAGGTCGAGTCGCAGATGTCGGTGATGAGCACGGTCGCGATCTCACGGTCGGTACCCAGCAGCGACGTGACATCGTTGGTTGCGCTCTGGGGTAGGCTGGTGGCGGGTTGTGGCACCCGCCGCGACAGCGACGGGTCCTCGCGCCCCGGGCTCGGAGCACGCAGGCCGGCGATCGCGGCCAGAAACTGGCTGCGGCTACCGGGATTCTCGACGTGGGCCGCCAGGGCTTGCGTGAGTGCTGCCAGATCGCCTGCCTTCTTGGCCTCGCTCTTGATCAGCACGCGCGCAACCGGGCCCAGCGCGCGCGCGAGCTGCTTTTCCAGCTCGTCGAGGATTTCCGGGGACAGCCAGGGCTTCAGGGAGGCGCTCGACTTGGAGAGCGAGGGCGCGCCGGTGGTGCTCGGGGACCGGGACGGCTGGGTCGGCGTGGGCGCCGTCGGTTTCACGCTCGTGCGCTGCATCGAGGTCGGCTGATCGGGCGCGTGCGCGCGGCGCGTGCTTGAACTCTCCTGGCGCCGCGCAGGCTGGCCGATGCGGAACGCTTCGCGCTGCTGGGGATCGGAGATGCTTGGGGCCAGTAATTCGCGCAGCTGGCCGGCGTCGGTGGCACGGGCCAACACCTTGCGGATGAGGACCGGAGCGAGCGGACCCATGTGCTGGGCCAGATCGTGTTCGATGGTGGCCAGCTGCCCCGGATCGATCTCCTCACGAACCCGGCTCAGTGGGTCCGCATTGCGGCGCTGCTGCTGAAACAGCCGGCTCTGGCCATCATCGAGCAGCACCTCGTAGAGTTCGTGCGAACGTCCGTGCTTGTCCTGCTCGGCGCCGATGTAGCGGAACGCCGCCTCACCGTTCTCCGCCAGACAGGAGACAACATCATAGAAGGCGCGCGAGACCAGCAGCGAATGCTCGTTGGAAAAACTCATCACCCGCTGGGCCGAATTGATGCCATCGCCGATCACATTGCCACGACCATTGAGGTCGTTCAGGACGCGCACCGGCCCGATATGCAGTCCCATCCGGACCTTAAGACGATCCTCCGGCGTGAAGCCGCGCCGGATCCGAAGCGCAATGGCGAGCACCTCCTCGGGGTCGCCCATGAAACAGATGGCCGCCCCGTCGCCGGTATCGAGCGTGATGCGTTCAGCTTCGCGGTCCGGCGACAGGTTGGCGGCGATGAGATGGTTAAAGCGGTTCTTGAGCTCATACTGCTCGCTGACCGACGCCTTGGAGTAAGCGACGATGTCGAGGAACAGCACGGTGCACACGAGATTTCCGCGTGCACCCTCCTGGGTCAGGGGACCGGCGCCGGGTGCGGTCCTGGGTGGCATGTCGCGCGCCTGGGTCATGCGCGACAGCGGAATGGTCATGTCGTCGGCCTCGAGCTTGCGCGTCTCGTGCCCGGTGTCACCAAGCANNGTCGCGCTTCAAGCGCGAGGCCGACTCCAGCGGCTTCTCCCCCGAGACGATCCAGTACATGACAGCGGCGAGCGAATAGAGATCGCTCCAGGGACCCTGGTTGCCTTTGGAATGATATTGCTCGAAAGGCGCAAAGCCGGGGGTGATGATCTTCGTGAGGTCCTGGCCGGTGGTCGTGCGGCGAGCCGCGCCGAAGTCGATCAGCACCGGCGTGCCGTCGCCGCGCATGAAGATGTTGTCGGGCTTGATGTCGCGGTGCAGGAAGCCCGCCTGGTGGATCAACTCCAGGCCGTCGAGGAGCGGCAGTATCAGATTCAGGAGATCGCCGCGGCCCAGAGGCGTATGGCGCGGTAGCCACTGCTTGAGCGAGTAGCCGGACTGGTACTCCATGACGATGTAGGCCGTACCATTGACCGCGAAGTAGCGCAGCACCCTGACGATGTTGCGGTGGCTAAAGGTCGCCAGGGCGCGGGCCTCGTCGATGAAGCGCTCAAGGCCCCAGAGGAAGTCGTCGGCGGAGGCCTCTCCAAGCGGTGTCACCGTCCCATCAGCCGCGCGCATGGCGAGATCGGCAGGCAGGTATTCCTTGAGCGCAACAAGCAGGCTCAGGTTCAGATCGCGCGCAAGATAGGTGATGCCAAAACCACCGCCGCCAAGGACCTTCTCGATGGCGTATTCCATCACCAGGTGACCGGGTGCCAGCGCCAGCGCGGCGCGCCCGGGAGGTGGTGCTGGCGCCTGGGGGTCGCTAGGCTCGTTCATTACTGGCGCAGGACCTGTAATAGGCCCGATAGCCCGTCATGATTCACTCATCGATCATCTGGATCGCCTTCTCCAGGCTGCGGCGCATCCGGTTGAAGGAACTGGCGAGGACGGCGATCTCGTCACGCCCCTTCTCGGAGAACTCCGCCTCGCGGAAATCCCCGACGCTGACCTTGTCGGCGACCGCCGAGAGCTGGCGGATGGGGCGCACGATGAGAAAGCTCAGCAGTCCGTTGATGACCACGAACACCGCCAGAAAGATCAACGCCAGTGACGACATGAAGGTTATGAAGGCGCGTTGCGCGTTGCGCTGCGGCAACTCCATCGGCACCACCACCAGCTGCGCCCCGACGACCTCGTTCAACTTCCATCCAAAGCCATTGGCAGGTCCGTACACCTTGACCATCGCGGGAGGGGCGGTCTCCGCGGTCGTATGACAGGCAAGGCATGCGGGATTGGAGATCTTAATCGGCCGTGCCAGATAGAGCTGGCGTCCGGTCGATGCATCGCGTTCCGCGATGATTTCCTTGACGTCGTCGACCTGCCGAAAGCGATTGACGATGTCGGATTCCCAATCCGCAGCGCGATCGCGCGGGTTGGTCGGATTGAGCGTCGCTTCCTTGTAGCTGTATTCGGGATAGCGCTTGCGGACCTCGCTGAACACCTCGGTTGCCGCATACGCCGGCACAGTCTGGGGCCTGAAGACGGCGTCGCCCGCCTCTTCCAGGGGGCCCCGGATCTGGTCGACGGTGTACTTGCGGACCGACAGCGCCGACTCGATCAAGAGCTGCGCTGATCGGACCACCTCGTCGCGGGCGTTGTTCTGCAGGAGCTGGTAACTGACGATCCCTGCCGCGACGAAGCCGACCAGAAAGACCAGGATCAGGACGAGGTTGAATTTCAGCCTAAGAGACATTTCAAATTCCAGAGAGCTGCAGCGGTCTGCGCCCGGGACTCCCGGCGCATCGCGGGGGGGCGGCTCGGTGTGGCGACCCAGAGCGAGCCTAACTCGGACTCCATCTGGGAGACACTCTTGGGTACCTTGGTGGGAGCCCGAAGAGCGTGCCGCCCGATCGCAAGCTAGATTATCAGGAAATTTTCGCGGCCGATACCAGCGCGTAGCACCCTCGGGGCCTTTAGCCCCGTCCTCTCGTGCGCCGGGGCCAGACGCCGGGTGCGGGCCCGGGTTCGGCCGCGCCGGACTAAACTTTCGTTGGCGGCGTCGGAGCGTCGGAGCGTCGGAGCGTCGGAGCGTCGGNNGCGTCGGAGCGTCGGAGCGTCGGTGCGTGGGTGGGCGCCCTGATCCCTGAAGTCCGCGAGCCAAGGCGGCGGACCTCCGAGACCCGATCATCGGTTCGACCGCGGCGCTTTGGCTGCGCCGCCCGGCAGGGCCTGCCGCCGCGCCCACCCCAGGGTCCAAGTCCCCCTGGCCGGGCGTTTTGCGCGCTAGTCGATCATGAACCAGTGCGGGTTGACCCAGTTGTGCGGCAGGATCACGGGCCTGACGTTCTTGGCCGACAGCCAGTTGATCCCCGGGCGCAACAGGGGCAGATAGTAGTACTGGCTGCGCAGCCGATCGAGTGCCTGGATGATGTAGACGCGGCGCACCTTCTCGTCCATGGTCCGGCCGGCGGTCTCGACGAGGCGGTCGAGCTCGGGGTCTGAAAAGCGCCCATCGTTGTTCAGGCCAAGCGAGGTCGCCTGCTCATAGCTGTGCACCAGGGGATCGAGCACCAGTCCCGCGTCCGGGGTGGCCCCACCCCAGCCGTACATGAAAAAACTGGTGTCCTGCTTGTAGACCTTCGGGAAAAAGAGCGTCTTCGGCTGCGCGTTCAGCTCCACCGTCACCCCGATGCGCGCGAACATGCCCACCAGGGCCTGGCAGATTTCCGCGTCCGAGACATAGCGGTTGTTCGGGCAGTCCAGTGTCACCTGAAAGCCGTTCGGATAGCCGGCCTGGGCAAGGAGCGCCTTCGCGCGGGCGACGTCCGCCGCGCCATGCGGCTCGAGGTCGGGATCGAGGCAATCGTCGTGGCCCATCGTCATGCAGCCGGTCCCCTCTGCCTCCCCGTGCATGATCTTCTTGACGATCAGGTCCATGTCAATCGCCCGATAGAACGCCTCGCGCACGCGCTCGTCCTTGAACGGGTTCTTGCCCTTGACGCTCGAGTACAGCAGCTCGTTGCGGTTCTGGTCCATGCCCATGAAGAGCACCCGCCGCTCGAGGGCCTTGGTGACGCGGATGTCCGGATTGGCCGAGACCCGCGCGACGTCCTGCGGCGCCGGATCACTGACGAAATTGACATCGCCCGAGAGCAGCGCGGCCAGCCGCGTGGGAGTGTTGGCGATCGGCGTGAACACCACCTGGGTGACGTTTCCGCTCGGATGGCCCCACCATTTCGGGTTGATCGTATAGACCGTCTTGACCCCGGGTTCGCGCGACTGGAGGATGAAAGGTCCGCTGCCATTCTCGTGGGTGGACGCGAAGGATTCCTGCTTCTGCTTGTAGTCGACCGGGTGCTCGACGTGATGCGCGATACACCACGCCCGGCTCATGATGAAGATCGACCCGAGGTGCCACAGGAAGAGCGGATCCGGCCGCTCCTGGTGAAATTCGACGGTGGTGTCATCAATCCGGCTGGCATGGCCGACCGCCTTCGCGAACTGGCCGATGGCCGACAGCGGATCCTGGGCGCGCTCGACTGAGAACACGACATCCTCGGTGGTCACCGGCGTGCCGTCATGGAACAGGGCGCCACCGCGCAGCTTGACGCGCCAGGTGTTGTCATTGACCCGCTGCCACGAGCTGGCGAGCGCCGGTTCGATCTTCATCTCGGCACTGGTCTGAACCAGGGGGTCGTAGATCAGGGTGTTCAGATTGTTCGTGAGCGTCTCGTTGATGGCCTCCGGATCGATGCTCTGCACATCGCCTGCGGAGGACCAGCGCAGCACCTTGTCTTGGGCCTCTGAGCCGGTTGCGGCGAACAGCAGGCCTAGCGTTAGCGCCCAGAGCGCGGATTGCTTCATCGTCGGGGTCCTTTCGGTGAGCCAGTGCGCTCCGTGGTTGGGGGGCGGGGGCGGGCGCGCGGCNNCCCCACGTCCCCACGGCCCCCCATGGCGGCGGCCTGCCTCACGGCCATGCCCGGGGATGCGAGCGTGTAGCTGCCACTATATCCAGTTGTTGCCGAAAATCCCAGATGATGACCGGGCTCATATTGAGCACGCTACGACGACGAATGCGGTGGCGCACGCGCGGCTATCCGGCCCGGGGGCGAGATTCAGACTCGCAGCGGCAGACCGGGTAGACTTGTTGCGCCGGTGCGAAAATGCCGCAAGCGTCGATTGATGGGCCCGGGCTGGCCAGTGCTGGAGGTCCCGGCCGGCCAACTAATTCTCACGAGAGGAGCCTCCACCATGCATATCAAGGACGCAGTCGTACTCATCAGCGGAGCCAACCGGGGCATCGGGCTCGCCTTCGCGCAGGGGGCGCTCGCCCGTGGGGCGCGCAAGGTCTATGCCGCCGCGCGCAATCCGGATGACATCCTGCTGCCGGGTGTGGAAGCCTGCCGGCTCGATGTCAGATCCGACGCCGAGGTCGCGGAGCTCGCTGCACGCTGCCAGGATGTCACCCTGGTCGTGAACAACGCGGGCATCGCGCGACCCGGGCCGCTGCTCGTGGCCGACAGTCTCGAGATCCTGCGCTCCCATCTCGAGACCAACCTCTTTGGCGTGCTGCGCATGATGCAGGCCTTCGCGCCGATCCTCGCGGCCCACGGCGGGGGCGCGTTCCTGAACGTGCTCTCGGTGGCGAGTTGGATCAACACCGGCGCATTGACGGGCTACGGCATCTCCAAGGCTGCCGCCTGGAGCCTCACGAATGGGCTGCGCAACGAGTTGCGCGCCCAGAACACCCAGGTGCTGGCGCTGCACATGGGCTTCGTCGATACCGACATGACGCGCGGCTTCGAGGTCGCGAAGGTGTCTCCCCAGAGCATCGTCGATGAGGCCTTCGCCGCGCTCGAGGCCGGTGCCTCCGAGGTCACGGCCGACGAGCGCTCGCGCCAGATCAAGCGTGGGCTGACGGCGGATCCGGCGGTCTATCTGTAGAGCAAACAGGAAGGCGCCCCGGTCCAGATCGGTTCAGTCCGATTCCTTGCCGAGTTCCATCAGAAGGCGCGTGGTCAGGTACAGGCGCGGCGCGATCGAATCGAGTTCTATATATTCGTCACGGGCGTGATAGCCAAAGCCCGCAAGACCGAAGCTCTCGACCACCGTGGCGTGGCCCGAGCGGCTCGCATACCCGGCGTCCGTGCCCGCGCCGGTCATCGGCACGAGGATGAGGTCGCGGCCGAGCTCTCCGTAGATCGCCTGCGCGCGTGTGGCGAGCGCCATGGCCTTCGGGCCCGCGAGGAAAGCGGGCCGACCGAGCTGCAGCGTGACACGCGTCTCGGTGTCGGGTACCAGCCGGCTGCCTGCGACCTTCGCCTCGAGAGCGGCAAGGAGTTTCTGCTCCGCCCCGGGCACGGTGATGCGCACATCGCCAAGCGCCGTCGCGAGCTCAGGGATCTGATTGGTCGCCTTGTTGGAGACGACGTTGGTCCAGTTCAGCTGCACGCCAGGGATGCCCTTGGCTATATCGCGCGTCTCGAGCAGTTCATGGGCGATCTCGATGATCGCATTGCGTCCCAGTTCCGGGGCGGCACCGGCATGTGAGGCGCGACCCTTGACCTCGAGAGTCACGGTTGCGGTACCCGAGGCGCCGAGCAGCAGCGACTCGTTCTTGTAGACCGCCTTGGCCCCCGTGGGCTCGAACGACAGCACCGTGTCGTTCTGGTCGGCGAGCGCCGCGATCGTCTCACCCGAGCCGGGCGAGCCCACTTCCTCGTCGGGATTAAAGAGCACGGTCAGCGTTGCGAAGTCGCGCCAACCCGTCCCCAGCAGGATCTTTAAGGAATGCAGGATGACCGCGATGCCACCCTTGTCATCGGCGATGCCTGGGCCGTAGAGCTTGTTGCCGTCCTGCTTGTAGGGTTGCGTCTCGAGGATGCCGGCTCCATAGACCGTGTCCATGTGGGCCTGCAGCATGACACGCTGACGCCCGGTCCCGGCAAGCGTGCCGATCACCAGATCGGCACCTGCTCCCGCGCTCGCCTTGCGGCGCTCGACGTGAAACCCGAGCGCCGCAAGGCGCGCAGCGACAACCCCGGCGAGCCGGTCCAGACCGGCGACGTCTGCGCTGCCTGTCTCGATCAAAACGAGCGTGCGCAGCGTCTCGACCAGCGCGCCTTGTTCCTGCTCGGCCGCCAGAAGGAGCGCCGCATCGGACGCAGGGTCGGCTTGGGCCGGCTGGNNGCCCAAGCCGCGAGGACGAGAGCGAGAGCCAAGGCGGCTGTGCGGGGCGAGGGGAACATGGCGCATCTCTCCGGTAGGCGGCTTGGCAAAAGCATAGCCGATCGGCCGGGATTGCGAGCGGGCCGCCGCGGACGCGGCGCGCTCCCGGGTTGCGCGCGCGCCATGTGATAATCCGCGCTCGCGGCGGTCCGGTTCCGGGGCCGGGTGCAGCCGATGAAGGACACTTGGAGGCTCGAAGGATCGGACGAGTGGAGGATTGCGTGAGCTATAGCAGCGAAGAGCACATTGGGCTGGGGCGGGTGTCGGGCCTCGCAGCCGCGCCTTGCGGGACCTGGCTTGCCGTGACTGTGCAACGGCTGGACCGGGATCTGGCCCGGTACGTGAGCGATATCTGGCGGGTGCCCACCGACGGCAGCGCGGCGGTCCAGCTCACGCGCGGCGACTGCAGGGACACTGCGCCCTGTTTTCGGCAGGATGGCGCCCTCGGATTCCTGTCGAACCGTGCGCCGACCGAACTGAAGGCCGAGGACGACGCGGACCAGCGCATGCAGGTCTGGATCCTTCCCCCTGAAGGGGGGGAGCCCTGCCAGATTACCGACGAGCCGCTCGGGGTCGAGGCGTTTCGCTTTGCTCGTGCGGCCGACCGGCTCGTGCTCTTTGCGCCCGTGCTGGTCGGGGTCGAGCCGGCCAGGCAGCGCGAGGTGGCAGCGTTGCGCGACAAGCGCGGCCCCTCCGCGCGCCGCTTCACGCAACAGCCGGTCCGTCACTGGGATCACTGGCTGCACGAGAATCCGCAGCTGCCCGTGACCCATCTCGTGGCCTGCGACGGCGCCGGCCTGGGGCGCACCGATCTCACCCCGGATGCGCGCCGCGAGTTTGCCATCGAGCCCGCCTTCGACGTCTCTGCCGACGGCCGTTGGGTGGTCGCGACCCGTCAGGCGCCGGGTCCAGACCGGGAGCTCGACACGGCGCTCCTCCTCATCGACCTGAAAAGCGGCGCGAGCCGGATCCTCGGAGCAGCCGAGTGCGTCACCTTCGAGTCACCGGTGTTTTCGCCTGATGGGCGTGCGATCGCCGCCGTGCGCAGTCAGCGCAGTCCGGTTGACGTGATCCGGCCGCTCGTGACGATCATCGACACCGCCGGGGGTGGCCTGCGCGAACTGGCGGGGGGCTGGGATCGCTGGCCGACGACGCCCTGCTGGAGTCCGGACGGCGACGCCTTGTTCGTGTGTGCCGATGATGCCGGCCACGCGCCGGTCTTTCGTATCGACCTCGAGAGCGACTCGGTCGAGCGCATCACGCCCGCGCGTGCAGGCGGTGCCCATGCCGGGCTCGTGGTGCTGGCCGATGGCCGCATCGCCGGCATCCGCTCGACGCTACTTCAGGCGCCCGAGTGCTTTGTCAGCGCGCCCACGCCGGATGCGGCCCCTTGCGCGCTTGCCCCTCTGAGCGGTTTTGCCGGCGCCCACGAATGGGCTGAAGTCGAGAACTGCACCGTGCTCTCCGATGACGGCACGCCGATCCAGAGCTTTCTGGTCAAGCCGCGCGGCGCGGCGGCGCCCAAGTCCTTTGCATTGCCGCTCCTGATCTGGATCCATGGCGGACCTCTGGGCAGCTACCAGGACGGCTGGCACTGGCGCTGGAACCCCCTCGTGATGGTGGCCCAGGGTTATGCCGTGGCGCTCCCCAATCCGCGCGGCTCGACCGGCTTTGGGCAGGACTTCGTCCAAGGCATCTGGGGGAACGTGTGGGGCGCCCAATGCTACCGGGACTTGATGAGCGTCACCGATGCGCTGACCGCACGGCCGGAGATCGATGCGGCGCGCACGGTGGCCATGGGCGGCTCGTTTGGGGGCTACATGACCAACTGGATTGGCACCCAGACCGAGCGCTTCACCTGTCTTGTGACTCATGCGAGCATCGCGACCATGGCCCAGTTCACCGGGACGACCGATCATCCGGGATGGTGGTATCTGGAGATGGGCGGCGAGAACCCGTACGCCGACATGGAGCGGTTCGACCGCTACGCGCCGATCCGCCAGGTCCAGCGCTGGCGCTCGCCGGTCCTCATCATCCATGGCGAGCGCGACTATCGGTGCCCGATCAACGAGGGGCTGAACCTGTTCGAGGCCTTGCAGTATCACGGGGTGCCCTCTGAACTGCTGATCTTCCCGGACGAGAATCACTGGATCCTGAAACCCCAGAACGTCGTCGCATGGTATGAGACCATCCTCGAGTTCATCGGCCGCCACCTAGGCGCTAAGGAGTCGATCCCTGCCGCGGCGTCCCGCGAGTCTCACCAGGCTTAGGGCCGCGCGTAAATCGGCCCCCGCCGTGGTGCTTTCAATTCCATCTCCTACGAGCGCCATCCCCGGACCAAGCGGCGCGGTCGTCGGACAGCTGTGTTGGGCGTTGAGCGCTGCCGCATCCCCGTCAATCGAGGACGAGCGGAACGAGTCCCTCGGGTGTCTTTCGGCCAAGGCCAAGCGGACGAGGCGGCCCTTGGGGCGGAATGCTCGCCTCGACCCAGAGTGCCTCCCCGGGCTTTGCCCGTGAGGGATCGACGGCATGCTCGGGAATGAAATAGGCGAGCGGCTCGTCGAGAACCCAGCAGGGCGCACCAGCGCAGCGCGTACGACGCGCGCGCTCATGACCATTTTCGTCGGGGATCGCAAGCACGTGCCCCTCGTGCACGACCAGATGCACGCGCAAGAGGGTTGCGGTATCCGAAACCGGCTCTTCGATCGGTACGACGGCGGCAAGTCTCACGTACCGGCCACGGATCGGCAGGCTGGGATCGTAGGGCACGGTCAAAAGCCAGGCGCGCGGATACTGAATCCGCTCGAGCATGAACTTCGCGCCGACGCTGCCAAGGAGGAGGAGTTGCAGGACCAGGACAGCCAGTCCCTTCAGGGTTGCGCCTCGCATCATCACACTCCCATTCGAGCGAGAACACGGCGTCGTGTGCGCTCGAGCAGAAAGCCCCCTCCCAACAACAGGATACCAAGGCCGAAGAGGCCAAGCGATCGGCCAAGCGCGTCAAAGACATTCGAAAAATAGAACCCGGCCAGGGCCAGCGCGACAAGTCCAACACCCAGGTTGAAGAGGAGTCGGCGGCGTTCACGGATGCCCCAGGCGGCAAGGCCTACGCCCCCCAGCGCGTAGACGCCAAAAAAGGCGACACCAGGGGGCGCCGCGTGCGTGTCGCACCCGATCGCGACCAGACTCCAGAGGAGCGCGATAAAGAGGCGAAGCTCGAGGTGAGGTGCGAGGTGAAGTGCGCCGCGCCCGCGCAACAGCAGCGCGAGCCCGAGGGGGGTGGCAAGCGCCACCGTCCAGGCGAGCGCCAGCGCCAGGGCCGGCGGCGCGTCGGTGCTGCCGGCGCTGCCGGGCCCTGCGTGGCTGCCGATGGCGAGCGCGATGAGAGCCGGATAGAGCATGATTGCGCCAAGCCGCGCCAACGCCCGGCGCGCCACAGAGTGGTCGCCCGGGTCGGGCGCGGCCAGATAGGCCAGGGCGAGGAGCAGCGTGCCGATGAGGGGCGGCGCGCCATCCCAGGCGTTGGCGAGCCTCCAGTGCGTCTCGCTCCACTCCCCCCAGAGCCAGGCCGGCACCAGGATCGCGGTCCAGATGAGATCGGGCCAGTCGCGCAGCACGAGGTAGCTGCCCGCGGCACCGAGAGCCCAGAGCAGGAGGCCACTTGGCCAGTGTTCGGCAAGGTTAAAAATTTGACCGCAGAGGAAAATCCCGGCACCCAGCGCCCCGGTGCCTGCAGCGTGCAGCGTGCGGGCGAGCAGGGGGATGCGCTCGGCCGACGCGGTGGCCCCGCCATGCAGGAGCGCTACGCAGCCGAGCACGAGCCCAAAGCGCGCCCCCGCTCCGAGGGCGTCCCAGTGGGCCGCGATGAAGAGCAGGAAGCCCGCTGCGAGGAGCAGCCCGCCCAATCCAAAGGCCAGCGCCGCGAACCGGTGCGAGTCGGGCCGGACCTGTCCCGCCTCCCAGTCGCGGATGCGCAGGGCCGTCGAATCCTCGATGAGCCCCGAAGCGGTCCAGCGGATCAGCGCGGCTTCCCATGATGCGGTCATGCTTGACTCCTCGGCTTAGATTTCAGAGACCATCGGGGCGGCAAGGGGGCAGTATTGCAAACCCCAAAGGCGCGCGCAGCGCCAGGTGCCAGGGGTCTTGCGCTCGATACCGGCGGTGGCGTGCATCGATACCGGCGCCGTCACGCCCGTGCATCCTTGCCGTCCCAGAACTTGGGGCGCCCCGCACAAGAGCCTACAATTGTGCTGCTATCGCTAGTCCTGGTTTCCGATCCGCAGCCCCGTCATTGCCCGCCTCCATGCTCCCGACTGTCCCCGATGCGCCCGCCTATTGTCCAACCCGCCACTGCCGTTCCATCTTTCACCGGATCAATGGCCTGAACTATCACGTGCGCGAGTGGGGCGATCCCACCTTGCCGCTCGTCGTCATGGTGCATGGCTGGATGGACGTGGCGGCCTCGTTCCAGTTCCTGGTCGATGAATTCCAGCACGAGTGGCATGTCGTGGCCCCGGACTGGCGCGGCTACGGCCAGACGGACTGGAGCGGGCAGAAGTGCTACTGGATGCCGGACTATCTTGCCGATCTCGAGGCGCTGCTGGACCTTTACGCGCCCGCTGAACCCGTGCGACTGGTCGGTCACAGCATGGGCGGCAACATCGCGACGCTGTATGCGGGCGTGCGTCCGGAGCGCATCCGCTGCCTCGTCAACCTCGAGGGACTCGGCCTTCCCGGCGATGCCCCCGAGAAGGCCTCGGGACGGCTCGCCAAGTGGCTCGACGAGATGCGCGCTCCCCCGACGCTCGGCACTTACGACTCGCTGGCCGGCGTGGTGGCCCGCCTGCAGAAGACCAATCCCCGCCTCACTGACCTGCGCGCGGGATATCTTGCCGAGAACTGGTCACGACCCGGCCCCGACGGGCGTTACGAGATCCTGGGCGATCCGGCCCACAAGGTGGTCAATCCGTACCTGTATCGGGCCGACGAGGCAGCGGCCATCTGGAGCGCGATCACAGCGCCTGTGCTCTGGCTCATGGCACGCGAGTCCGACTACGCCCAGCGCATGGCGGCCTATCCCGGCTATGCCGAGCGCATCGCCTTGATCCCCCAGGTGAAGCGGGCCTGGATCGAGGGAGCCGGACACATGATGCATCATGACCAGCCGGCCGTCCTCGCCGGCCACATCGAAGCGTTTTTCGCGGCAAGCGCGGCCCCGCCCCTGGCCTAGGCACGCCGGCCCCGGGAGGCGAAGTCCGGATCGCGAAGTCCNNCCATGTCCGGGCGCGTAACCGGGTAAAATGGCTGGATGACTGAGCTCTCATGCGATGTGCGCACCTTAAATGCCGACCTGCACTGCCATTCGACGGTATCGGACGGCACGCTCTCGCCGGCCGCACTGGCCGAGCGTGCCTGCCGCCACGGTGTCGAGCTGTGGTCCCTGACTGATCACGACGAGATCAGAGGGCAGGCGGAGGCGGCGCGGGCCGCCGAGGCACTGGGGTTGCGCTACGTCGCCGGGGTCGAGATTTCCGTGACCTGGGCCGGGGAGACCCTGCACATCGTCGGATTGCGTATCGATTGGGAGTCGGCTGTGCTCACCGAGGGTCTCGAGTCGGTTCGCAGCGGCCGGGCCCGGCGCGCGCGCGCCATCGCCGAGCAGCTGGCCGCAGTCGGTATTCCCGGTGCCTTCGAGGGTGCGCTCGGGTTTGTGGGCAATCCGGACCTCATCAGCCGCACGCACTTCGCCCGCTTTCTCGTCGAGAGCGGCGTGTGCCCCGACGTGCATGCGGTGTTCTCCAACTATCTCGTGAAGGGGCGCCCGGGTTATGTGCCCATCACCTGGGCCAGCCTTGGCGATGCCCTGGGCTGGATCCAGGCGGCCGGGGGCGCCGCGGTCGTTGCCCACCCCGGGCGCTATCACCTGAGCCGTACCGCGCTGCATGAGATGTTAGGAGAGTTCAAGGAGCGCGGCGGCCAGGGGCTTGAAGTGGTGACCGGCAGTCATAGCGTCGATCAGTACCGCGAATACGCGGCCATTGCGCGCGAATTCGGCTTCCTGGCCTCGCGGGG
Organism: Burkholderiales bacterium; assembly: GCA_003136595.1. Classification (GTDB taxonomy): domain Bacteria; phylum Pseudomonadota; class Gammaproteobacteria; order Burkholderiales; family Burkholderiaceae_D; genus BOG-994. The sequence goes on along the minus strand of PLEY01000018.1, from coordinate 55,742 downwards.
TTCGGATTTCCACGGTCCGGGCGAGAGTCACACCGAGCTCGGCATGCTGCCGGCTTTGCCCGACTCGCTCACGCCCATCTGGCACGACTGGTTCTGATGCGTCGGCCTGCTCGTGCGCGGCGTGATGCCGCTAAGCGCGCGCCGATCCGCCCATGTCCCAATACTTTGTCATCCACCCAGACAATCCCCAGCCAAGGCTGGTGCGCCAGGCGGTCGAGATCGTGCGGCGCGGCGGCGTCATCGCCGTGCCCACGGACTCCTGTTATGCGCTGTGCTGCCACCTCGACGACCGCGAGGCCGTCACGCGCCTAAGACGTATCCGCGCCGTCGACGAGAAACATCACCTGACCCTGTTGTGCCGGGACCTCTCCGAGATCGCCCAGTACGCGCAGATCGACAACCGCCAATACCGGCTGCTCAAGGCGACCACGCCGGGACCGTACACGTTCATCCTCGAGGCGACGCGCGAGGTGCCCAAGCGGCTGTCGCATCCGTCGCGCAAGACAATCGGTCTGCGCGTGCCGGAGAATCCGATCGCCCGCGCGCTGCTCGAGGAACTCGGCCAGCCGCTCCTGGGCACGACCCTGATCCTGCCGGGTCGATCGGAGCCTCTCACCACCGGCTGGGAGATCCGCGAGGAACTCGAGCCGGTGGTCGATCTGATCATCGACGGTGGCGCCTGCGGGCTCGAGCCGACCACGGTGGTCGATCTGACCGGCGCGGCTCCGGCCCTGGTGCGCGCCGGCCGCGGTGCCCTCGAGCCCTTCGGTTTTCCGGGGAATCCAGGCGCCGGGACCGGCTACTAGCGCTGTTACAATCGGATCCATGGAACAAACCGTCCGGGCGGTGCAACTCGTCGCCGTCTATATTTTGCCGATCATCTTTGCGATCACCCTGCACGAAGCCGCCCACGGGTATGTCGCCCGCTATTTCGGCGACTCCACCGCCTACCTGCAGGGCCGGATCAGCCTGAACCCGATGCGTCACATCGATCCGATCGGCACCGTCGTGCTGCCGATCGTGACGCTCATGATCGCCGCAGTGTCGCCGGGTTCGGCGTTCCTCTTCGGCTGGGCCAAGCCGGTGCCGGTGAGTTTTGGGAATCTGCGCAATCCCAAGAGCGACATGATGTGGGTCGCGCTCGCCGGGCCCGCCATGAATCTCCTCATGGCGCTGGTCTGGGAGGCATTCCTGAAGATCCAGCTCTCCACGCACATGGAGGAAGTGTTCTTCCTCGAGATGGCGCAAGGCGGCGTGCGGATCAACCTCATGTTCATGCTGCTCAATCTGCTGCCGATCCTGCCCTTGGACGGCGGGCGGATCGTGGTCAGCCTGCTGCCGCCCAAGGCGGCCTTTCGCTTCGCGCAGCTCGAACCCTACGGATTGTTCATCCTGTTTGCCCTTGTCATCATCCCGGGCCTCTTCTCCGCCCCGGGCCTCCTGTCGGTGGTGCTCGGGCCGCTGCTCGCCGGAGCAGACGGGCTGCTCCAATTCCTTTTCAACATACCTCCTTCCATCTATGTATCCTGATCGGGTCCTCTCCGGTATGCGCCCAACCGGTGCGCTGCACATAGGCCACTATCATGGTGCCTTGAAGAACTGGGTGCAGTTGCAAAATGAATTTCCGTGTTTTTTCTTCGTGGCCGACTGGCATGCGCTGACCACGGTCTATGACGAGACCGAACTCATCGGCAAGAACGTCTGGGAGATGCTGATCGACTGGCTCGCGGCCGGGGTCGATCCGAACCAGTCGACGATCTTCATCCAGTCGCGCGTGCCCGAACATGCGGAGTTGACACTGCTTTTGGGCATGTCCACGCCGCTCGGCTGGCTCGAGCGCGTGCCGACCTACAAGGACCAGCTCGAGCGGCTCGCCCACAAGGACCTGACGACCTACGGCTTTCTGGGCTATCCCCTGATGCAGGCTGCCGACATCCTCCTCTACCGGGCGAGTCTCGTCCCCGTGGGTGAGGATCAGGTGCCGCACATCGAGATGACGCGCGAGATCGCACGCCGCTTCAACCACCTCTTCGGCCGCGAGCCCGGATTCGAGCAGAAGGCGCGCGAGGCCGTCAAGAAGCTCGGTGGCAAGCGCGCCAAGCTCTATGAGGAGCTGCGCACGCGCTACCAGCAGCACGGGGACGAGGATGCCCTCGAGCAGGGTCGGGCGCTCCTGGCAGACGCCCAGAGCGTCTCGATGGGCGATCGCGAGCGGCTGTTCGGTTTTCTCGCGGGCTCGCGCAAGCTCATCCTGGTCGAGCCGCATGCGCGCCTGTCGGCCGCCCCACGCCTGCCTGGGCTTGACGGCCAGAAGATGAGCAAGAGCTACGGCAACGCGCTCGCGATGCGCGAGGAGCCCGCCGAGGTGACGCGCAAGATCAGGACCATGCCGACCGATCCGGCGCGCGTGCGGCGTACTGATCCGGGCGAGCCCGAGCGCTGTACGGTGTGGCAGCTACATCTGGTCTACAGCGACGAGCCGACCCGGCAATGGGTACAAAGTGGCTGCCGCACGGCCGCTATCGGCTGTCTCGACTGCAAACAACCGGTGATCGACGCCATCTTGCGGGAACAGGTGCCGATACGGGAGCGGGCCCAGGTCTATCTGGACGACCCGACGCTCTTGCGCAACATCGTTGCCGATGGCTGCGACCGCGCGCGCAAGGCGGCCCAGGAGACCATGCGCGACGTGCGCGAGGCGATGGGCCTGGCCTATTCGTGAGATGAGTACCGCAGACCCTGCTGGAGCGCCGGAGGCGTCCCCGTGGGTGCTGCGCTTTGTCCCACTGATTCGCGCCGGTGGCCGCGTGCTCGATCTGGCCTGTGGCCGGGGGCGCCACACGCTCGTGCTCGCGCGTTCCGGGCTTAAGGTCGTCGCCGTCGATCGCGATGCCGCGGCCCTTGCGCAGTGTGCGGCGCACGAAAAACTGCTGGCTGACCTCGAGGATGGCCCCTGGCCGCTCGCGGGGCGGCGCTTCGATGCGGTCGTCGTCACGAACTACCTGCATCGACCGCTGTTTCCCCGGCTCCTCGACGCACTCGAAGACGAGGGGCTGCTCATCTACGAAACGTTTGCGCACGGCAACGGGGCGCTCGGTCGGCCCGCCAATCCCGACTTCCTGCTCGAGCCAGGCGAACTCCTCAAGCTCAGCCGGGGCCTGCGGGTGCTGGCCTACGAGGACGGCTATGTCGAGCAGCCCAGGCCCGCGATGGTGCAGCGCATCTGTGCAGTGCAGACGAGGGCTTTGGCAGACACCCGGCGCTATAAGTTGTGACCCCGCGCGCCGCCCATACCCCCCCAAATCCGCTAGAATCGCTGTTTTCCCCGGATCCGTTGCGCTCATGATAGAAGGCAGCCTGGTTGCCCTGGTCACACCCATGCATCCAGATAACACTCTGGATTTCGAAGGCTTTCGGGCCCTCATCGATTGGCATATCAGCGAAGGCACCGGCGGCATCGTCGCGGTAGGCACGACCGGAGAGTCGCCGACCGTGAGCGTCGAGGAGCACTGCGAGTTGATCCGGGTTGCGGTCGAGCATGCTGCGGGACGCATCCCGATCATCGCCGGGGCAGGCGGTAACTCCACCGCCGAGGCGGTCGAGCTGACCCGTTATGCCAAGCGGGTCGGGGCTGATGCCTCCCTGTCGGTCGTGCCCTATTACAATCGCCCGACGCAGGAAGGCATCTATCGACACTTTCGCACCATCGCCGAGGCGGTCGAGCTGCCCCTCATCCTCTACAACGTGCCCGGACGGACCGTCGCCGATGCAAGCAACGACACCGTGCTTCGACTGTCCCGCGTGCCGGGGATCGTCGGCATCAAGGATGCGACGGGTGACATCGGCCGCGGCACGGCCCTGCTTGCCGCCGCGCCGCCCGAGTTTGCCGTCTACAGTGGCGATGACCTGAGCGCGGTGGCCCTCATGCTGCTCGGGGCACGCGGCAATATTTCGGTGACCGCGAACGTCGCGCCGCGCGCCATCAGCGAACTGTGCAAAGCCGCGCTCGCGGGCGATGTGGCGGCCGCGCGCAAGTGGCACTTCAAGACGCTCGCGTTGCACAAGACATTGTTTCTCGAAGCGAACCCGATTCCCGTCAAGTGGGCACTGCACCAGATGGGCAAGATCCCCTCGGGTATCCGGTTGCCACTCGTGCCGCTCTCGGGTGCGTTCCACGATCCGGTGCGCAGTGCGCTGCGCGAGGCCGGCATCGCCCTCTGAATTGAAACTGGACTCCAACCGCATGATGAATTCCCGGATTTCCCGAATACTTGCCGCCGCGCTGCCCCTTCTGTGGGTGGCCGGCTGCAGTTCCGTTACCGACATCTTTTCGGGGGACAAGGTCGACTACAAAAGCGCCTCGGAGCAGCCGCTGCGCAACAAGCTCGAGGTGCCCCCGGACCTGAGCACGTTGCCCAAGGACGACCGGTTCACGATGCCTGACGTGAAGTCGAAGACGCTGTCTGCCTACACTTCGGAGCGGGCCGAGCAGGCCGGTAAACCGGTGAACTCGTCGGTGGGCGTCTTGCCGGCCGTGGATGGCGCGCATCTGGAGCGCGCGGGAGGGCAGCGCTGGCTGGTGGTCAAGCAGTCCCCCGAGGAACTGTGGCCGATCCTCCAGGACTTCTGGCAGGAGAATGGTTTCCTCATCAAGCTCGATTCTCCTTCGACGGGGATCATGGAGACCGACTGGGCCGAGAACCGCGCCAAGCTCCCGCTTGATTTCGTGCGTCGCAACCTCGGACGGGCCCTCGACAGCATTTATGACACGGGCGAGCGCGACAAATTCCGTACCCGCCTTGAGCGTCGCAGCGACGGCGGGACTGAGATCTACATCAGCCACCGGGGCATGGTCGAAGTCGTCACCAGCCAGCAGAACCAGACCACCGTGTGGACCCAGCGCCCCTCGGACCCGGAGCTCGAGGCCGAATTCCTGCGTCGTCTCCTGGTCCGTCTGGGGGCAGAGCAGGAGAAGGCCAAGGCGATCGTGGCCAGCGGCGGCCCGAGTCCTGCGGCTGGGGAGGCCGGCGCGGGCGCGGTGGCGCGTTCCCAACTGGTGACACAGCCCGCGGGGCTGAGCTACGTCGAGATTCCCGATCCGTTCGACCGGGCCTGGCGCCGGGTGGGCCTCGCGCTCGATCGCGTGAGTTTCACGGTGGTCGACCGGGACCGCTCACAGGGCATCTACTTCGTGCGCTATGTCGATCCGAAGAATGACGACAGGGAGAAGGCCGGGCTCATGACGCGGCTCTTCTCCTCTGATGAGAAGTCCAAGCTCGCCGAACAGTACCGCATCGTGGTGAAGACCCAGAGCGGCTCGGCCACGAGCCGGATCACGATCCAGAACAAGGACGGAGCCCCCGAGGCGGGCGACGCGGGGACGCGCATCCTCGCGCTCCTCAACGACCAGCTCAAATAGACCGATGCGCTTTGCCTCCCTGGGCAGCGGCAGTGAGGGCAATGCGCTGGTGGTCGAGGAGGACGGCCCGGAGAGACCGTCCCGGGTGCTGCTCGACTGCGGCTTCTCGCTCAAGGAGACCGAGCGCCGCTTAGCGCGGCTCGGCCTTGGCCCCGCGGCGCTGAGCGCAATCGTCGTGACCCACGAGCATGGCGACCACATCTCGGGTGTCTTCAAGCTCGCGCGACGCTATGCGCTGCCGGTCTTTGCCACGCATGGCACGGTGCGCTCGTCCGATCAGCATGAGATCGACGGCGTCGATCTGCACTACTGCGTGCCCGGACGGGATTTTGCGATCGGCTCGCTCGTGGTCACACCCTATGCCGTGCCGCATGATGCGCGCGAACCGGTCCAGTACCTGTTCTCCAATGGCCGCCGGCGCCTGGGTGTACTCACCGATGCGGGATCTCCCACGGCCCACATCGTCGAGAGGCTAAGCGGCTGCCATGCGCTTGTCCTTGAGTGCAATCACGACCGTGATCTGCTGCGCCAGTCGAACTATCCGCCGTCGCTCAAGGCGCGTATCGCCGGCCCTTACGGGCATCTCGCCAACGATATCGCCGCCGAGATCCTCGGCCGCATTGATCGCTCGGTGTTGGGCGTGGTCATCGCGGCACACCTGTCCCGGACCAACAACAGCCCAGCGCTCGCGCAGGCTGCACTCGCTTCGGTCTTGGGCTCCAGCACCGGCTGGGTCCGGGTGGCCGATCAGGATGCGGGGTGGGACTGGACTGCCGTCTAGATACGCTGAGTACGCTGAGTACGCTGAGGGGCGCGAGAAGCGAGCGTGTCGCGGCACCCATTGCCGTGTTCGCGGGGTTCGCAGCGTTCGGGGGAGCCTGGAAACAAAGAGGACCCTTGGGTCCTCTTCCGTAGCTTACCTTTCACGCACCCGGGCCTGCAGCACCCGGGCCGCGAGGGATTACTTGCTTGGAGCCGGTGTTGCATCCGGAGCCGGAGCGGGCGCTGCGGCTGGGGTGCTCGCGTCCGCAGGCGCTGCCGGTGCAGGCGCGGGTGCGGCCATCGGAGCCGGTTCGGCCACAGGTGCGGGGGCCGGAGCCTCGGTCTTGCTGCAGGCCGACAGGCCAAGCGCAAGCAGCGAGGCGACGAGAAGCGACTTGTTCATGATTTTTCCTTCAAGGTGGGATGGGGCGGAAGTAGAGAGCCGGACAATTTTGTTGTTGCCAGTTGGCCATTTGGGAGAGTGCTGCATCCCATGCGCATCTCATGCGAGACGCAGAACAATTGATGCGGTTTTCACCCAATCGTTCATTATAGGGCAAGCAAAGGTGCGCTCAAAATCGGGTACACCCACCGCACACGGTGCTCCACCGCACACAGGCAGCAGGCCTACAAACCGAGGGTCGTGGCCGACACGCCCGGTGTCGATTCGTCCCAGAGGGACTGGAACTGTTCGACCCATGGGCCGACCTCATTGGGATGGAACTCCGCCACGCCACGCATCGTGTCGCGATGGAAGCGGCGCACCATCCGTGCCCGGTCGATGATGCCAAAGCTGCAGTCCTCGGCAAAGCGCAGCGCGACCTGTTCCGGGACCTGCCTGCACAGCAGCGCGTGACCGAACAGACGCAACAGCCGCATGAACCGTGGTGCCTGACCGGCCAGATGATGCGGGGTGGCGGCGATCAGATGCACGCGGTTGGCGCGACTGGCAAGAAGGAACCGTTGCAGGGCTTCCTCGAAGGCCGGCGAGTTCAGGGGCCAGCGCGAGAAGTTCGCGTCAGCCAGCCAGACCTCGCGCTGGGCGTTGCCGATGGCCGCCAACAGGTGGGCGTCGAACTCCGCGCGCGAGTCGAAGCGGATCGCCGGAAAGGCATCGCCCGCGAGGGGTTCATTGTGCGACACGGGTACTTTCTCCCTTGATGATCCAGCCGGCTTCGTACCACTCGTGCAGGAGCGTGAGCAGTTCGTCCTGCAGAAGGCCGGCGCGGCACGCCGCACGGTTGGCGCGGCGCTGATCGGCGAGCGTGGCCAGCCAGTCATGCGCGCTCTTGCTCACGCGCACGCACTCCCCATTGATGTAGAAGTCCCGGTCGCGATACAGCAGCCGGGTGCGCGGATCGACGATGAGACCGTGGCGCAGGGCAAGGGCGCCAAAGCGCTCCCGGGTGCGGTGGGCCGGGGGCTCGAAATAGACATGCGCTTTCGGCTCTGAAAAGTAGCGACCCACAAAGTGCTCCACGTCCTTGGGGCTCCAGCGGATGCGGCCCAATTGCGCGCCGACCTGCCGCAGAAGCTCGCGCTCGAGGCGGGCGGGACGCGCAACGGGCTTGCGGCTTGCGTCCTGATAGCGACCCTCGAGGCTGGTCGTCTCGGCCATCGAAAACAGGAACTCACGGGCAATTTCGGTGAAGCTGGGCGCCCGAAAACCGATCGAGTAGGTCATTCCGGGCTCGAGGGCGACGCCCTCGTGCGCGATGTGCGGCGGCAGGTACAGCATGTCGCCGGGCTCAAGGACCCACTCCTCGGTCGCAGCGAAACGCCGCAGTATCTTCAGGGGCACGTCGTCCTCCAGTTCGAGATCCTTCTGGCTGCCAATCCGCCAGCGCCGGCGTCCCTCGGCCTGTAGCAGAAAGACGTCGTAGGAATCGAAATGCGGACCGACCGAGCCGCCCTCGACGGCATAGCTCACCATGATGTCATCGAGGCGCGTGTAGGGCAGAAAGGCGAAGCGTTGCAGCAAGGCATCGACAGCCGGGACATAGAGATTCACGCCTTGGACGAGCAGCGTCCAGTCGGAGCGCCGTGCCGGCAGGCGCGCAAACGGGCCGTCGCGCACGCCCCAGCGCCCCTCGAAGAAGGTCACGAGGCGAGCCTCGACGTCGTCGCGGCGCGCGAGCGCTGCGAGTTCGGTGAGCGAGACGAGCGGTTCAAAATTGCCGAAGGCGCGCCGGATGAGCAGCGGCTTTTTCTGCCAGTAGTCCTGCAGAAAGCGCCTTGCCGAGAGAGATCCGAGGTTCGGATTGTTGCGTCGGGTCACGGCGGCCATGGCGTTATTATGCCATCGGGGCAGGGTTGGCCAAAGCGAATTGCGTATAATCAGGAGACCGTCTAGGGGGTCGCCAGATCATGAAGATAGCCAAGAACACCGTCGTCACTCTGACCTACCGGCTGACCGACGCGCAGGGCGAGTTCATCGAGCAGACCGACGAGCCGATGGTGTATCTGCATGGGGGCTACGACGGTATCTTTCCGCGCATCGAGGCGGCGCTCGAAGGGCAGGAGCAGGGCTACAAGTCGAACCTGCATCTGGAACCGGAGGAGGCGTTTGGCGAGTACGACGCCGAGCAGGTGCGCGTCGAGCCCCGCTCGAAATTTCCCGAACCGATCGAGGTCGGCATGCGTTTCGAGGGCGTCCCTGAAGATCCTGACGAGGATACCGAGATCCTGACGGTCACCGACCTGACCGAGGACACGGTGGTCCTTGATGCCAATCATCCGCTGGCCGGTGTTGCACTGCGCTTTGCGGTCGAGGTCCTCGATGTCCGGGCCGCAAGCGATGAGGAAATTGCGCACGAGCATGCCCACGGCAGTGCTCATGACCACGACCATGATCACGAGTACGAGCATGACCACGATCACGATCATGAGCACGGCCGCGGCACGGACGATCCGACGTCGCTGCACTAGACCGATCGGGCGGATTCGTAACCGGACGTAACAGCAACCGGCCGGGGTCACAGTCGAAGTAGCACGCGTGTCGCCGGCAGGTGCGCAGCCCGCTGCAAAGTCTCGTAACACAATGGCGAAGACGCAAGCGCCCCGGGGGTGTCCAATCTGGATAACCCCACTGGAGGCTTGCATGAAGAAGACCATCGCCCTTGCCGCGCTCGCGCTCACCCTCTCGGGTTGTGTCGTCTATCCCGCGCCCTACTATGGACGGGCCTACGTTGCGCCGCCTGCGGCCGTGGTGGTCGCGCCGCGTCCGTACTACTACTGGCACTACTAGACAGGGCCGTCCTGCGCCAGGGGCGCAAGCGCTTCGGCAAAGCGGCGCATGAGTTGGACCGTCTCGCGCGTCAGGGGTGCGCCCGGCGCCGTCACGACCGATAGGAAGTGCTCCTCGGCGCGCTGCTCCGCGGTGCGGTAGATCGCGCCGCATTCGACGAAGGCCTCATGGCCGGGCCAGTCTGGCGGCAGGAGGCTCGCGGGCAGCTGCGGGTCATGAAGCACCACTCGGCGATAGGCGTGCACGAGCAGCGTGCAAAGCTGGAAGGCGCGCTTGGCGTCGAGTCCCACCGCTGCGCCGTGCGCGAAGGGTGCAAAGCGCTGCCGGAAGGCCTGATAGCGCTGCGCGATCGAGTCCAAGGGCCAGTGGTTGCGGACCAGCTGCGCGTCCGGGATGCCGGTCGAGCCGGGCACGGTGCTGGCCTCGAAGAGGGCGACCTCTTTGGCGAGGTCCAATCCGTGAACGATGTCAGGCAGCGCCCCGGGTCCCTTGCCGGGATGGCCATAGAGTCCGGGTGCGAGCAGGGCATAGCCTTCCCAGAGCAGGTCACGCTTGAGGTCCCGCTGGCGCGCATCCGAGCGCGCGCCCGTGCTCAGCACCAGGGTCCAGCGGCCATCCCAGCTTTTTTCGGGTTGTCGGTAGATGCGCCGGTCGGCATTCTCGATCCGGCGCCGGCCTGCAGGACTCAGGGTGTAGAGGCTGCGCCGGCCCTGGCGCTCGGCCACCAGCCAGCCCTCGGCGGCAAGCCGGAACACGCTGGTGCGCACCAGACGCTCGTTGACGCCAAACGGGGCAAGGAGCCCGATCAGCGCACCCAGCCAGATTCCCCCTCCATGCGGCGCCACGCTGTCGCCAAGGATCGTCACAAGCAGCGACTTGGCCCGGATCGCCTCCTCGGCCAGGTAGTCGTTAAGCCAGGTGTCGAAAGCCAGAGGGCTCACGCTCGGCGCGCGGGCGGCGCGTAACGGAGGAGGGGGCAGGTGGGCGGCATGAGTTGCGAAAGTGATACGGGACCTTCGGGAACACGTGTCATGATATGACACTGATTCTCATTTGACAAAAGTTTTTTTGTATCGAATCATGAGGGCTTGCGGAGGAGCACGCCATGTATGCACAGCTGGTCGAGACAGGCCTTGCGAGCGTTCGCGCGACCGAGGACATGGACGCGCAGGAGCGCGCATTCCAGGAGCGTATCGACGCCGGAATCAAGATCGAGGCCAAGGACTGGATGCCAGCGGCCTACCGCAAGACCCTGGTGCGTCAGATCTCGCAGCACGCCCATTCGGAGATCGTCGGCATGCTGCCCGAGGGCAACTGGTTGACGCGTGCGCCCACGCTCGAGCGCAAGGCGATCCTGCTGGCCAAGGTCCAGGATGAGGCCGGTCACGGACTGTACCTCTACAGCGCCGCCGAGACGCTCGGCGTGTCGCGCGACCAGTTGACCGAGGACCTGCATGCCGGACGGGCCAAGTATTCGAGCATCTTCAACTACCCGACGCTCAGCTGGGCCGACATCGGTGCCATCGGCTGGCTCGTCGACGGCTCGGCGATCATCAACCAGATTCCGCTGTGCCGCTGCTCCTACGGCCCCTACGCGCGCGCCATGGTCCGCATCTGCAAGGAGGAGGCGTTCCACCAGCGCCAGGGTTACGACATCATGCTCAAGCTGTGCCGCGGCACAGCCGCGCAGAAGGAGATGGCGCAAGACGCCCTGAACCGCTGGTGGTGGCCCTCGCTCATGATGTTCGGGCCGTCTGACGCCGAGTCGGTCAACAGCGCGCAATCGACGCGCTGGGGGATCAAGCTCTACAGCAATGACGAACTGCGTCAGCGCATGGTCGACCAGGCCGTGCCGCAGGCGCTGTACCTGGGGCTCACCATCCCTGATGAGCACCTGAAGTGGAACGAGACGAGCCAGCACTACGAGTTCGGGCCGATCGACTGGGACGAGTTCTACAATGTCGTGCAGGGCCGCGGGCCCTGCAACCGGGAGCGTCTTGCGGCCCGCAACGAGGCGTGGGAAGAAGGGGCCTGGGTGCGTGAGGCACTCGTCGCCCATGCAGCCAAGAAAGCCACGGCCGCCAAGGCCGGGGCACAGGCCGCCTGATCCGGAGAGATGACGATGAACGAGTGGCCGCTCTGGGAGATTTTCATTCGCAGCCAGCATGGGCTTGCGCACAAGCACGTGGGCAGCCTGCACGCGGCCGACGCGCAGATGGCCATCAATAATGCGCGCGACGTCTACACCCGGCGCAACGAGGGTGTGAGCATCTGGGTGGTGCCTGCCGCCGCGATCCTCGCAAGCAATCCCGACGACAAGAGTTCGTTGTTCGAACCGGCCCACGACAAGGTCTACCGGCACCCAACGTTTTTTCCCATGCCCGCAGAAGTCAAGCATCTCTAGTCGATCATGGACCTGCCGATCGATGCCAGGGCCGCCCAGGTCGAGTTCCTGCTGCACCTGGGCGACACCACGCTGATCCTCGCCCAGCGCCTCGTCGAGTGGTGCGGCCACGGGCCGGCGCTGGAGGAGGATATGGCCGTCTCCAACGTGGCGCTCGATCTGATCGGCCAGACGCGCCTGTGGTACGGCTATGCAGGCGAACTCGAGGGCCGGGGGCGCAGCGAAGATGATCTTGCCTTCCTGCGCGATGCGCCGCTGTGGCGCAACCTGCTTCTGGTCGAACTGCCCAACGGCAACTACGCCGACACCATGGTCCGCCAGCTGCTCTTTGACACCTGGCATTACCTCTTTCTCGAGAAGCTCTGTGCGAGCAGCGATGCGCGCATCGCCGCGATCGCCGCGAAATCCTTGAAGGAGGTGACCTATCACGCGCGCCGCAGCGCGGACCTGGTGGTGCGTCTCGGTGATGGCACGGCCCTGAGTCACGAGCGCACACAAGACGCCCTCGAGCGCCTGTGGCCCTACACCGGCGAGCTGTTCCGGGACGACGCCGGCGACCGGCTGTGTGCGGCCGCGGGGTGGGCGCCGCTACGCGAAACGCTCAAAGCGCCCTGGCAGGAGCATCTCGCCCGAGTCCTCGACGAGGCCACGCTCGCCATGCCCACGGGAGAATGGATGCAAGAGGGCGGTCGCCGCGGACGCCATACCGAGCACCTCGGATACATCCTTGCCCAGATGCAGTTCCTGCAGCGCGCCTATCCGGGGGCACAGTGGTAGTGCCGCCCGATGTGGAGCAGCCCGCCGCTGCCCCACTCGCCGCCGTGTGGACGGCGCTTGCATCGGTTTGCGATCCCGAGATTCCAGTGCTCTCGGTCCTCGATCTGGGCATCGTGCGCTCGGTCGAGGAATGCGCCGGCACGGTGACCGTCACGATCACCCCCACCTACTCGGGCTGTCCGGCCGTGAAGGTGATCGAAGCGGGCATCCTGGCCGCGGTCGAGGCGCTCGGCATCACCGGCTGCCGCATCCAGACGCGCTTGGCGCCCGCCTGGACGACCGAGTGGATGAGCGCCGCGGGGCGCGCGAAGCTTAACGCGTACGGCATCGCGCCGCCAGCCCAGCAGGTCATCGACATCTCGGGCCTCGGCCGTCGGGCAGTGCCGCCGGACGTGACTTGTCCGCGCTGCGGTTCGCGCCACACGCAGGTCATCAGCCAGTTCGGCTCGACCGCGTGCAAGGCCCTGTACCGCTGCCAGGATTGCCGTGAGCCCTTCGATTACTTCAAGTGCCATTAGGGGGCGCGGCGCATGAGCAGATTCCACCCCTTGCGCATCGCCCGCGTGGAGCGCCCGACGCGCGATGCCCTCGCCGTGGTCTTCGACGTGCCTGCCGAACTACGTGACGCCTACCGCTTCAACGCCGGCCAGCACCTGACCCTGCGCGCCGACATCGACGGGACCGAGGTCAGGCGCTCGTATTCGATCTGCTCGGCGGTGGGTGATCCCGCACCGCGCATCGCCATCAAGCGCGTGCCCGGCGGACTGTTCTCGAACTGGGCCCAGGACCATCTGGCTGCCGGGCTCCTCATCGACACGCTGCCCCCGGCCGGGCATTTCGGCATGCCCCCTTCGGCCGAGCACGCGCGGCACTACATCGCCTTTGCAGCCGGCAGCGGCATCACGCCGATTCTCTCGATCATCAAGACCACGCTCGCGCTCGAGCCGGGCAGCCGCGTCACGCTGGTGTATGGTAACCGGGCCTCGGGCACGGTCCTCTTCAAGGAGGAGCTGATCGATCTGAAGGACCGCTACCTCGGGCGGTTCAACCTCGTGTTCGTGCTCTCCCGCGAGCGCCAGGACATGGAGCTCTTCAACGGCCGGATCGACGCGGACAAGGTTACGGCGCTGTTNNGAGGCGGTGCGCGATGCGCTTCTGGGACACGGTTTTGCGCCGGAGCAGATCCGGGTCGAGCTCTTCGCCACGAGCGCCGCGGGGCCCCGCGCCGGGGTGCGCACGGCGGCGCGCCCACATCCGGGGGCCGGTACCGATGTNNGGCGCTCGCCCAGGGCATCGAGCTGCCCTATTCCTGCAAGGCCGGCGTGTGCTCGACCTGCCGCTGCAAGCGACTCGCAGGCGAACTCGACATGGACGCGAATTTCGCGCTCGAGGACTATGAACTCGAGCGGGGGTTCGTGCTGGCCTGCCAGAGTTATCCGGTCTCCGACCAGCTGGTCCTCGATTTCGATTGCGAGACCTAGGCGCGCGAGCGCAGAACCGGCGTTGCTGTGGGCCACGGGCGCCCTGCGCCTCGAGAGGAGAGTGCATTGGCTAAGGATGAGGTGGTGGATCCGTCAGGCGATCCGGGTGCGCTGGCCCGGGCGGTGGGCGCGGCGATGTACGCCCGTGACCGCGCCACGCAGATGCTGGGGATCCAGATCGAGGCCATCGGACCCGGCAGCGCGCGGCTGTCGATGCGGGTGCGTGGCGACATGCTCAACGGCCATGCCATCTGTCACGGCGGCTTCATCTTCACCCTCGCCGACAGCTGCTTTGCCTTCGCCTGCAACAGCCACAACCAGAACACCGTGGCGGCTGCCTGCATGATTGACTTTCTCGCGCCGGCCGCCGAAGGGGACGTTTTGACCGCGCTGGCTACCGAACAGGCCCTGGCCGGGCGCACCGGCGTGTATGACATCGTCGTGACGCGCGCGGACGGACAGCGGATCGCCCTCTTCAGGGGCAAGTCGCACCGCATCGCGGGTACCGTGATCGATCCCGGCAGCACGGGGCTTGCCGCCTAGCCGGGGCCCGCTGCGCTGTGCACCATCGAGGACAGAAGGAGACAACCCCCATGCTCAATCCCACCGGCACCCCTGCGCGACTCGAGCCGATCGAGACGGCCAGCCGCGACGAACTGGCAGCGCTGCAACTTGAGCGGCTGCGCACCTCGCTTAAGCGCGCCTATGAGAACGTGCCCCACTACCGGCGCAGCTTCGATGCGGCCGGTGTCCATCCGGACGCGCTCAAGGAGCTCTCGGACCTCGCGCACTTTCCGCTGCTCACGAAGAGCGATCTGCGCGACAACTATCCGTTTGGCCTGTTCGCCGTGCCGCGCGAGCAGGTGCTGCGCATCCATGCCTCGAGCGGCACGACCGGCAAGCCGACCGTGGTCGGCTACACCGCGGCCGATCTTGATGTATGGGCGGGGCTCGTCGCGCGCTCGATCCGTGCGGCGGGCGGGCGCGCCGGGGACATGATCCACATCGCCTATGGTTACGGACTGTTCACCGGCGGCCTCGGCGCCCACTACGGTGCCGAGCGCCTCGGCTGCACGGTCATCCCGATGTCAGGGGGCCAGACCGAGAAGCAGGTGCAGCTGATCGCCGACTTCAAGCCCAGCATCATCATGGTCACACCCTCGTACATGCTGGTGCTGCTCGAGGAGATGGTGCGGCAGGGTCTGGATCCCCGCGCGAGCTCGCTGCGCATCGGCATCTTCGGGGCGGAGCCCTGGACCAATGCGATGCGCTCTGAGATCGAGCAGGCCAGCGGCATGGATGCGGTCGACATCTATGGCCTCTCGGAGGTGATGGGTCCAGGCGTTGCCAGCGAGTGCGTGGAGACCAAGGATGGTCCTGTCATCTGGGAGGACCACTTCTATCCTGAGATCATCGATCCCGACACCGGTCGCGTACTGCCCGATGGCGCAGAGGGCGAGCTGGTTTTCACCTCCCTGACCAAGGAGGCCCTGCCCGTGATCCGTTATCGCACGCGCGACCTGACACGGCTGCTGCCGCCCACGGCCCGCTCGATGCGGCGCATGGACAAGATCACCGGGCGCTCGGATGACATGCTCATCATCCGCGGGGTCAACCTCTTTCCCACCCAGGTCGAGGACCTGATCCTGCGCACGCCAAGGCTCGCACCGCACTATCAGCTGATCGTCACCCGGGAGGGTCTGCTGGATGCGCTGGAGATCGTGGTCGAGGTGCGCCCTGAGGCCTGGAGCGGGCTGGCGGAGTCCGAGCGCGTGGCGCTCGCGCGGGAACTGCAGCATCACGTGAAATCGTACATCGGCGTGAGCGCCACGGTGACGCCGGTCGCGCCCGGCGGCATCGAGCGCACCGCGGTGGGCAAGGCGCGCCGCGTGCTCGACCGGCGCACCCGCCGGTAGGGTCGTGGCCGCCGCGTACCCTGCCTAGGCGCTGGCCAACGCCTCCTCGACGAAGCTGAGCCGGTCCTGGCCCCAGTAGAGTTGCCCGTCGACAATGAAGCTGGGTGCGCCGAACACGCCCCGCGCAATCGCGGCGTCGGTGTTCTCCTTCAAGCGCGCCTTGACGGCCGGGTCGGCGACCATGGCCTGAAACTCCTCGGGCGCAAAGCCCGCGCGTGCCAGCACTGCGGCGAGGACTGCCGGATCGCCCAGGTTTTCGGCATCCACCCACATCCCCCGGAACGCCAGTTCGACGTAATCGAGAAAGCGCCCGCCCAGCGCCTGGTAGCCGACCGCGCCACGCATGAGGGTGAGGGTGTTGATCGGGAAGTGGGGATTGTCCCGGAACACCACGCCAAAGCGCGCCGCCCAGCGCCTTAAGTCACCCTGCATCCAGGCACCCTTGGCAGGCACCTGCGCGGGGCTGTGGTTGCCGGTTGCCTGGAACACTCCGCCCAAGAGCATCGGGGTCCACACCAGCAAGGCATCCTGCGCCTGGGCGATGCGTCTGACCTCATGGTAGGCGAGATAGGTATACGGGCTGCCGAAATCGAAGAGGAATTCGACGGTTTTCTGCATGGCGGTCTCCGCGTTCAGGACGGGTGGTCGGTTCGGGGCCAGGCCCTCTTGCTACCAGTTCTCGCTCCAGGGGCGCAGATCCAGTTCGTGCGTCCAGGCGCAGCGGGCCTGGGCGTGCAGCTGCCAGTAGGCCTCGGCGATGGCGTCGGGCTCGAGAATGCCGTCCTGGTCCTTGAGGGCATAGCGTTCCGGGAAATTCTCCTTGATCCAGGCGGTGTCGATCGCGCCGTCGATCACCGGGTGGACCACGTGGATCCCCTGCGGACCGAGTTCGCGCGCCATGCTCTGCGCAAGCGCCCGCAGGGCATGCTTGGCGCCGGCGAAGGCGGCAAAGCCCTCGCGACCCCGCAGGCTCGCGGTCGCCCCGGTGAAGAAGATCGAGCCGTGCCCACGCGGCACCATCACGCGCGCCGCCTCGCGACCGACAAGAAAACCGGCAAAGGCCGCCATCTCCCAGACCTTGCGATACACGCGCGCCGTGGTCTCGCGGATCGGAAAACGCACGTTCGCGCCGATGTTGAACACCACCACCTCAAGGGGCGCGATGTCGGTCTCGATCTTCTCGAACAGTTCGACGACCTGCTGTTCCTCGCGCGCGTCCGAGCCAAACGGGTGGGCCGCACCTCCCTCGGCCTCGATGCTCGCCACCAGATCGCCAAGCCGTGCTGCATCACGGCGCGTCACGCAGGCGATATAGCCGGCACGCGCAAAGCGCCTTGCGATCGCGCCGCCGGTGGCGTCGCCCGCGCCGACCACCAACACCGCCTTGTCATCGGTCATCTGTCTGCCCCCGCCTGTTCGGACCGAGCGCCGCCGGCACCGCTTCTCCGTCAGGTTCAATTCATGAAGTCCACGGCATGAGGTTATCATCGCCCAGCACCCAGTGTCGAAGGGCATACCGGTGCGCCTCTGCCACCCCCGAGCCTGGGTGACTCGTGCACCCCGTTTCCTCAGGGGCGGCGCGCAGTGCTAAGCTCGCACTCGGCCGAAGGGTGTAGCCCGGCCTGAACAGCGTGGCGCGCGGCTGACCGCGCTGCAGCACGTACAGAAGACGAACCTGAAGAGGAGACCGGAATCATGAAACCAATCGAGAAATGGGCGCAGTGGGGAGGACCAGGAGCGTGGGGGCGGTGGGGACGACGGGGATTGCATGCAGCCGTCGTCGCCGGCGCGTTCTCCGCTGGCATCCTGTATGCGCAGAATCCGGGGTTGCAGCGCACCATCGTGCAGCGCGCCGATGTTTCGGTGCCAGGACGGGAGGCCGTGGTCGCGCGCGTCGAGATCGGGCCGGGCGTGATCGCCGGGCGCCACACCCATCCGGGTGACGAGGTCAGCTACGTCCTGGAGGGCGAGGGTGAACTGCTCGTAGAGGGCAAGCCTCCGCAGGTGGTCAAGGCCGGCGATGCCTTCGTCGTGCCTGCAGGCGTCAAACACGATGCACGCAATACCGGCTCGCAGCCGATGAAACTGGTCGGCGTCTACGTCGTCGAGAAGGGACAGCCGCTCGCAACGCCGGCACCATGAGGGCCCGGTGCGTCCGGACCCTGTGCTCCGCGCTAAGCGCATCGGTCCTGATGCTCGCGTGTGCCTTCGGCACGGCACCGGGATGGGCTGCAGGTGCCGAGTCCGTCCTCGACAGGGTGTTGACGAGCCACACCCTTAGGGTCTGCACCACCGGGGACTACCGCCCCTTCTCGTTCTTGCGGGACGACGGCTCGTATGAAGGCCTGGACATCGAGCTCGTCGGGCGCCTTGCCCAGGCGCTGGGCGCCCAGGTTCAGTACGTCGCGACCAGCTGGCCGCACCTGATCCAGGATTTCCAGGCGGGCAAATGCGAGCTGGCCGCCGGGGGCATCTCGGTGTCCCTCGAGCGCCAAAAGCAGGCAGCGTTCTCGAGCCCATATCTGGTCGATGGCAAGTGGGCGATCGCCCGCTGTACCGATGCAGCCCGTTTCGATTCGCTTTCCGCCATCGATGAGCCCGGGGTGCGGGTCATCGAGAACCCGGGCGGGACCAACGAGCGCTTCGCGCGCACGCATCTGAAGAATGCCCAGCTGCACGTGCATACCGACAACCTGTCGGTGTTTGCTGAGATCATCGCCGGGCGCGCCGACGTCATGATCACCGACCACTCGGAAACGCTCCTGCAGCACAAGCTCCATGCCGAACTTTGTCCGGTGCATCTGGACCGGCCGCTGCAGTACGGGGAGAAGGCCTACCTCGTGCCACAGGGCGATGCGGCCTTCAAGGACTACGTCGATCAATGGCTGCATCTGGAGCAAAGTAACGGCACCCTTGATGCGACCGAGGGTGCATGGCTGCGCTAGCGCAGGACGCCGATGCCATGGCGCTGGCCGAAGTCCATGTGGCGTCCGGACAGGGCGCGGATGCAAGCCCGCTCCCGGTGGCGTATCGCGCATTGCTCTTGGTCTGCGAGCGGGCCGGGATGTGCGCCCGGATCTGGGCGAGGATGTGGGCGCCAGCGTGCGAGCGTGGCAGCCCCGAGATCCCGGCACTCCATGTCCTGGCAGCTTGCTGGGGCCGGGAGGTTGGGCGCCTCCTTGGGGAAGGGGCTAACGCCGGGCTTCAGGCCGGCGGCTTTGCGTGCGTCATGCCCCGGCTGTTGTGCGAGCACCGGCGCGTGGGTGGTTTCTACGCGCGCCTGGGCATGGCTGCCGAGCCCGACTCGCGCCAGACGTTCCGGCGTGCCGGCGTCGAGCTGAGCATGCTCGCCCACCGGACCACGCTCCCCGTACCGCAGTGACCGCGTGCGTCCGACGGGGCGCCGTCCATCTGCCCGTAGTCCTGGGCGAGAAAGAGAAGACCGATGATCGATAGCATGCGCCGCCGGCTCGTCCTGGGTTCGGCCCTCAGTTCTCTGGCCTTGTCGGCAACCTGGAATCGCGCGCGCGCGCAGCTGCCCTCGCGCCATACGCGGCTCATCCTCCTTGGCACCGGTGGCGGTCCCACCCCGAAGAAGAACCGCTCGGCACCGGCCCAGGTGATCCTGGTCGACGGGGTCGCCTACGTCGTCGATTGTGGCAACGGCGTCGGCCGGCAGCTCGCGCTGGCGGGAGTCAAGTTCTCTGCCATCCGCGATGTCTTCATCACCCACCAGCATTCAGACCACAATGCCGACTACGGCAATCTCCTCCTCCTGGCCTGGGAGTCGGATCTCACCCATCCCGTCGACACCTGGGGCCCGCCGCCCCTGGCGAAGATGACAAAAGCCTTCCTGGAGTTGAATGACTACGACATCCGGATCCGCACGGCAGATGAGGGGCGGGTGCCCTTTGCGCCCCTCATCGTGCCGCACGAGATCAGCGCGCCTGGAGTGGTCATGCAAGACGAGCGCGTCAAGGTCACCGCGGCGCTGGTTCAGCATCCGCCCGTGGTGCCGGCCTTCGCCTTGCGCTTCGACACGGCCGAGCGCTCGATCGTGATCTCGGGCGACACCGCGCCCTCGGATAACCTGGTGGCGCTCGCCAAGGGCGCGGACGTGCTGGTGCACGAGGTCATGCATCTGCCGTCTCTCGAGAAGCTGATCGCCTCTGAGCCCAATGCCGTGCGCCTGAAGGAGCACCTCCTGGCAGCGCATACGTCCTGCGAGGACGTCGGCCGCATCGCGACCGCGGCGGGCGTCAGAACGCTGGTGCTCTCGCATTTCGTCCCTGGAGGCTACCCGTATCTTGAGGATGCGGTCTGGCTCGACGCGGTCCGTCCCTATTTCGCCGGCGAGATCATCGTCGGGCGCGATCTCCTGGAGGTCTAGGTGTGTGGCCGGCGCGCGCGCCGTCCGCAAATTCAGACAATTAAGTAGCTTGCTATTGAATTGGGTACGATATAAACTGGGTACATGAAAACCGCAGCCCCGGAAGCCAACGCGCCGCTCTCGCTGCGACTCGAGGACCAGCTCTGCTTCGCGCTGCACTCGACGGCGCTGAAGATGACCCAGGCGTATCGCCCGCTGCTCGAGCCGCTGGGCCTCACCTATCCGCAATACCTCGTCATGCTGGTGCTCTGGCAGGCCGATCGCCAGACCGTCTCGGAGATCGGCGCGCGCCTGTATCTCGATTCCGCAACGCTCACGCCCATGTTAAAGCGCCTAGAGGCGCAGGGATTCGTGGCCCGGGCACGCTCCGAGGACGACGAGAGGCAGGTGATCGTGTCCCTGACCGGCACAGGACGAAGCCTGAGGCGTCGTGCCCAGGCCCTTCCCTACCAGGTGTTCTGCGCGACCGGTTGTTCGCCCGAGGAGATCGCGCTCATCAAGGCGCGTCTTGAGACGCTGCGCGAGCATCTCATCGGCAGTCCGGTCGACGCCGTCGGTTGATATCGGCCCGGGACGGCCGGCGCGGTACGCACCGCGCACAGGGTCCCCTGTTGGAGCAGTTCTCGATCACTCATCACACTTTGAAAGGTCTCTCATGAATCTTGAAAAAACTCTGTACCGGGCGCAGGCTACCGCCACGGGTGGCCGTGAGGGTCGCGCCATTTCCTCGGACGGCGTGCTCGACGTCAAGCTCACCACGCCGAAGGAGTTGGGGGGAGCCGGGGCGGTCGGGACCAACCCCGAGCAGCTGTTCGCAGCCGGTTACTCGGCCTGCTTCATCGGCGCCCTGAAGGTCGTCGCCGGCCAGTCCAAGGTGGCCTTGCCCGCTGAAACCGCGATCACCGGGACCGTCGGCATCGGACCCATCCCGCATGGTTTCGGGATCGAGGTCGAGCTCAAGATCAGCCTGCCCGGGCTTGACAAGGCGGTCGCCGAGGATCTGGTGCACAAGGCGCACCAGGTCTGCCCCTACTCGAACGCGACGCGCGGCAACGTCAACGTGACGCTGACCCTCGTCTAGCCGGCGCAAAGACTTGCGCCCTGGCGGAGTAGGGTCCGCAAGCCGGGATACAACCCCGGGCCGGGGGCTTCAGGGCAGGTTCGCGGGGGGGGGGCAGGGCGCAGGGGTGCGTTTAGCAGTAGCATCGTGGGTTAACGCCGTGGGCGGGTCCCGCCCGCGCCCCGGCCCGCTGCGGTCATGCGTCATCCCGGCGGGCCTTGTCTTGGTTTGGCCGGTTTTGCCGTCGTCGGTCTGGCCGCACCTGCGCAATGCTGCTTCCGAGGTTTCCCGTATGCGCTCTCGCCTGGTCCCATCCCTCCTCCCCACTGCGCTCGCCCTGATTCTCGCCGCCTGTGCCATGGTACCTGCGCCCGAGGAGCAAAGCGCCTACGAGGCGGTGGTCGCAAGTCCCCTGCGCGCACAGGACAGGGCCGAAGATGCGCAACGCCTGCCTGTCGAATTCCTGCGCTTTGCCCGGGCGCGTCCGGGCATGCAGGTGCTCGATATCTGGTCAGGGGGCGGCTACACCTCCGAGTTGCTCGCCCTTGAGGTGGGCGCCACCGGCCACGTCTGGTCCCAGAACGACAAGCCCTCCAAGCGGCTCGCCGAGCGGCTGCTGACGGCCCCGCAGGCCAATCTCGAGCCGGTGATCGAGGCCTACGACAATCCGGTTCCCCCGGGCCTGCCGCCGCTTGATCTGGTCACCATCGTCATGTCCTATCACGACATCGCAGCGCTACCCGTCGATCGCGGGCAACTCGATGCAAGGCTCTATGCCGCGCTCAAGCACGGCGGTCACCTGGTGGTGATTGACCATGCGGCACGAGCGGGCAGCGGCACGAGCGACAGCCCGAGGCTGCATCGCATCGATGAGGCGCTGGTGATCGAGGAGTTCACCCGGGCCGGGTTTCGGCTCGAGGGCCAGAGCGATTACCTGCGCCATCCTGAAGATCCGCGCAGCGTTGCGTTCTTCGACATGAAGACCCCCTCAGACAAGTTTGCCCTGCGATTCCTGAAGTCCTAGGGCGCCGATCGGCCTTCCTCAGGTGGCTTGATTTCCCGCTGATCGTCGCCACGTAGCGGCAGGAAGGCCTCAAATCCGCGGCCGGGCCGGCGCCAGGCCCCGAGCCCGATCAGGGCCGCGTCTCGCGCAAGATGACCTGGCGCTTGGCCGAACGGAAACGGGTATTCATGAAATTCAAAGACTACTACGCTGTGCTCGGGGTCGAGAGGACCGCAACCGCCGCGGAGATCAAGAAGGCCTATCGCAAGCTCGCGCATCGCTATCATCCGGATGTCTCAAAGCTCGCCGGTGCCGAAGAGAAATTCAAGGAGGTCGGCGAGGCCTACGAGACCCTGAAGGATCCCGAAAAGCGTGCCGCGTACGACGAGTTGGGGCGTCATCCGGCGGGCCAGGATTTTCAGCCGCCCCCCGATTGGGGCGAGCAATTCGGTGCCGGCGGATTCGAGAACTTTGATCTGGGCGACATCCTTGCGGGTCTTAACCGCGGGCAGGGACGCGCGCGACGCGCGCCCGCGGCCCGGCCGGGCGCGGACTACGAGACGAAGACCGAGATCTCGCTGCTCGACGCGTTCCAGGGCAACGAGATTGACCTTGATCTCGTCATGCCGGAAGTCGATGATCAAGGCATGACGCAGCGTGTGTCGCGGCGCTTTCGGATCCGCGTTCCGAAAGGTGCTGTCGACGGACAGCGATTGCGCCTTGCCGGCAAGGGCGCCCCCGGCCAGCACGGGGGTCGTGCAGGCGACCTGTATGTGAATCTCGTGCTCAAGCCGCATCCGCTGTTCCGGGTGTCGGGCAAGGATCTGTACCTGGATTTGCCGCTCACGCCGTCCGAGGCCGTGCTGGGAGCCGATGTGGAAGTACCGACGCTGTCGGGGTCGGTCGAGCTGAAGGTGCGAGCCGGGACGCGCGCCGGGCAGAGTCTGCGCTTGACGGGCAAGGGCATGCCGCATGCGGGCGGTGCGGGCAATCTGTTTGCCGTCGTGCAGATCGTCGTCCCGCAGGCGCCCTCGGAGGCCGAGCGCGACCTCTACCGCCAGCTTCAGGCCCTCTCCGACTTCAAGCCGCGGGCCCATTTCCCGTAGGAGGCTCGATGCATCTCGAGATCATTCACACCACCGTCGTGGAAGAACTGCATCACTACTCCCTGCCCGAACTCGCGCGCTCGTGCGGTGTGTCGGAGGCTGAGCTGGGCGAGTTGACGGACATCGGCGTGTTGCAGCCCTTGGGGCCCGGGCCCGATTGGGTCTTCTCGGCAGCGAGCCTGCGCGCGGTTCAAAGCGCCCAGCGTCTGCGCAGGGATTTTGAACTCGACCTCTCGGCGCTCGCGGTCGCGATCCAGCTGCTCGCTCGCATCCAGGCCCTTGAGGACCAATTGTGCCTCGTCGAGGCGCGCGCCCCGGGGCACAGGGGCTAAGACGCAGTCCGGTGTTCGCGGCGCTTTCGCCGCGCCAAAAAAATCGGCCCGCATTGCGGGCCGATCTAGGGTCAGACGGATGCTTAGGGCTTGGGCTGTGCTTCGCCGCGAGGAATCTCGCCGGCCTTCTCTGCAGCCTTGGTCTCCGCCTTGACAGCAGGCCGGCTCGCGGTCGACTTGGAAGTGTCCTTGTTCATCGTGTCCGAGGCATCGCCACGGGGAATAGCACCCGACTTTTCCGCAGCCTTGGTCTCAGCCTTGACGGCAGGACGGCTTGCCGTGGACTTGGTGGAGTCCTTATTCATCGTGGGCGAGGCATCGCCGCGGGGGATGGCACCCGACTTCACGGCATCTTTGGTTTCGGCCTTGACTTCGGCGCGGGTCTTCGGGGCAGCTGAATCATCTTGCGCGAGCGCCGGTTGAACCGACACAAGTGCGAAGATCGTTGCAGGCAGCAGTATGGAAATGGCTTTCAAGTGTTTCTCCCGTTATGGTGTTTCAAAACCGAAGCTCGTTCTGAGCAGGCCCGGATACTTCTAAGACTTCAAAGCAGATGCGATCGACAGGTCTTGTCAAAGGCACACGCCTATAACGATTATATTCCCGGTGCGGTTGACGTTGCTATCGCCAGCCCCGCAGTGTAGCGCTCGCGCCGCGTACGCTTGCGCCAGATGCTGAGGGACAGGGCAGGGCCATCTTCAATGAATGGTTCTTGCTTCTAGGCCGTCCGCATTATGCTGCTCTTGCACTGGGTCGGCAAGTCCACGGTCAGCCTGACTCTGCGCGCGCCACGCGCGGCGGCGGTCGACCGCGCCGCGGCCGCCCGGCCAGTCGGGCCCGGATCCCGTTACAAATGCCGCTCCGCCATGTTGGGATGAATCGTCCCGAAGCGGGCCATCCGCGTGGCCTGGGTCCACCCTGATCCTAAGGCAAGGTGCGCTGACGTACAGTGCACGGGCGGCATGCCCGAACGCGCGCCTCAAAGGTTCAGACGGGATACCTTGGTGCCCTCGATCGTCGCATTGGCCATGAGGCCCGAGTTGGTCACGACGAATCCGATCACCGGTGCCTGTGCCGTGGTGAGGTCGATGTCGCCGTTCGCGCCGGTCTTCAGGAGTGCCACCGATGCATCGGCACCGGCTGTCCAGCCGTTGCCAGCCCGGAATCGATCCAGTGAGTCCTGGGTCATGAAGAGGAAGAAGACGGCCTTCGACTGGGCTCCGACCTGCAGCCCGAGAGATGCGCTCGTGGTGCTGTAATAGGACAGCGGCGCGCCCCCGATACGCAGTTCGCCCTCGCCAAACTCGCCACCCACGCCCAGTCCTGCGGCGATCACAGAGGGGAACACCAGGATGCCGCGCGCCTTGGCGACGAGTTCGCGCGAACCGCGCGCATTGGCGTAGAGCCGTGCCAGCGCCTCGGTCGAGGAGACGTCAAGCTGGCGACGTTTTTCGGCGGGTTCGACTGCGCCGCTCGTGGTGGTTGTGCAGCCGCTCGAAATGAGGCCGAGGGATGCCAGGGCGCCGGTCATCAAAAGTCTTCTGTCCATGTCGTTCTCCTTTGTGGGTTGCATTGTCGGGGGAGCGTCCGGTGGGCCGCCCGCCCCGCGTGGGCCGTGCAGGCAACCCGGGGCCGCGGTGAATTCATCGGGCCTTCGATTCCGGCGCGCGCCGCACTCTGTCGGGTTTGGGTCGCGTTTCATCGAATAGTTCGAGGCGCGCCCGATCCGCGTTGGTCTGCCAGGCGCGTGCTGTCTCGGAATTATGGAAGAAATTCCTTGCAGGTCAATCACTTAAATTTTATGGTTAAAGTGTTTTCTGGAATCAGGGCGTCGCGCATGGGTGCTGCTGCGTGTGGCGTGCGAAAAACATGGCCCGTCCCCGGCGGGGGTGGCGCGCCACGGAGTTCCCCGGCCGGCCATCCGGTCGCCAGCGGGCACCTCATCGGGCCCGCCACCAGAGCTAGCCCAGGCGGCTAGGATTGGCAGTTCTCCGCAGCCTGCTGACTGGCCCGCTGGGTCTCGCGTGCGCGCTCGTCATCGCTCAGGTAGACCTTCTCGCCGCGTTCGTTGAGGTTGTAGAGACGCATCTGGCGGCCGAGCAGATCGAGCGCTTCGCGCGCCCGCAGGCAGGCCGTGCGCCGACTGGCCGCCTCCTTCTGGGCCCGTTCCTCTTCGATTTTCCTGGCATCGGCCTGCTTCGCCTGACGTTCCCGAAAGGCGCGTTCCTGGTCCTGCCAGTTGTCATTGCCGCCGGCCCCTGCGGCATCGGGGTTCGTCGCTGCCCCCGGGAGGTTGAGTACCGCGCCCTTGGCCGGGCCCCCGGGCGGCGGGGATTGCGAGTAGTGGGTTACTCCCTGGTCGTCCACCCACTTGTAGACCTGCGCGTGGGCGCACGGACCGAGCGCGGGCAGCAGGGCGAGGAGGGCCGCGCGGAGGACCCGGGCCCCGGCGCCTTGGGGCCGGCGGCTCGAGGCCAGAAGCGTGGCGCTGGGGTCGGGATGCTGGGCCATCGGTCAACCTTTCTGGATGGTGTGGGTGGCAGGGCGCAAAGCCCGCCGGTGCCTCTGCCGGGACTCCTAGAACTCGGTCGCGCCCCGACCGATCCGGCGCGAACCTGCACGATTCCGTCTGGCGTCCCCGTTGCGAAGTGTAGCGAAGGAGTTGCAGCCGGTCACGCCCTGCGGACCGAGGCGCGCACGAGCCGCAGAAATGCTGGCTCGGTCATGCTGCCTCGATCATTCCGCCTCGGGTTTGCTCAACTGGCCCTGATTTTGCTCAAGGAGTCACCAGGCAACTGGCTGACGCGTGAATTTTGGTAATTGACAATCGCGCCGTCTGCAAGTGACATTTTTTTTACGTAACGCGTCCAAAAGCGACAAGATTGGGCGCCTGCCCAAGCGATCCCCTCCCACTCCCAGCTGGTGGGGGAGGTCGCCTGTGGCGCAACTTGGAGGTTTCAATGTACGGCGAACGCGATCAGGCAACCGTGGAAGCACTCATCAAGTCATCGGCCGACTTCAACACGCTGGCTGCAGTCCTCCTGCGCGTGCCAACCACCGCTGATCCGACGATCAACAAGATGATCCGTCTTGCGCGCGTCATGGACGCCGCCGTTGAGCTCTCGATCGCGCAGCTCGCGTCCCCGACATCGCCACCCAAGGATATCTCCCAGATGATGTCGCGTAATGTGATCGTCGCCCAGCAGATGCAAACGGCGCTCGAGCGCGTCATCGCCACCACGCACAAAGAGTAAAGCGGCGCAGCGAGCGCGGCCGGGTGGTCCGCACAACGGCCGCCCTGGCCGGCGGGCGGGACCAAGATTTGGCGACGCGACGCTACTGCTTCCCCTTCTGACCCCGGGGCGCTCCGATCGTCGGCCTGGCGGACTCTCGCGCCATGCGCGAGCCGGCCGGTTCGGGGTCCGAGCCGATGGATGGTGCTCTACGCGGCCTGTCCGGGGTCCTTCCGGGGTCCCGGGGTCCGAGCGTCCTTAAGCGGCCTTTGCGCGAAGAAACGAACCATGTCCAGCCCCACTTCGACTTCGACTGATCCGCTGACGCGTTTGGAGCAGCAAAATGTGCGCGCCGAGGAGCTGATCGCAGCCAATCCGCGCGAGGCCCTGGCGCTCGCCCGTTCGGCATTCGAAGAGGCGCAGAGCCTGGGCATCACCGCGCCGCTGGCCACGAGCCTCTGGGTCCAGGGGATTGCGCTCGGCCTGCTCGAGCAGATGGACGAGAGCGACGCACTTCTCGAGGAGGCGCAGAAGCTCGCCGCCCAGGCAGGCCAGCCGGATTTGCAGTATCGGGCCATCAATGGGCTGGGGGCCAACGCCCACCGGCGCGGCCACTACGGCCGGGCCTTCTCCCGTTACCACAGCTATCTCCTGTACGCCCGCGAGTATCGGGACAAGGTGGCCGAGGCACGGGCGCTCGGCAATATCGGATTGCTGTTCCAGGAGATGGGCGAGCTTGAGCGCTCGCTTGAGATTGCCGAGCAGGTGCTCGAACTCGGCCGTCAGCTGGGGCGCCCGCTCCTGTGCGTCGTCGCAGCGACCAATGTGGCCGAAGCGCACCTGGGCCGGAGCGCGTTTGCACTTGCCCTCGGCATCTCCGAGTCCTGGCGTGCCCAGGCGAGGCGGCACGGTTTGCACGTGCAGGAGGCGCTCCTCCTCGCCCAGTCGGGTGCGGCAAAGCTTGGACTTGGCCAGGCACACGAGGCCGTGGCCGATCTCGAGGCGGCGGTGGCCGCAGGACGCCGGCTGGGTGATTTCCACGATATCTGCGTGCCGCTCGTGAGCCTGGGTGAGGCGTATCACGCTGCAGGCCGCCATGCCGACGCGCTCGGTGTGCTCGAGGAGGCGGTGCGGCGCTGTGCTCAGGCCAGCTCCCTTGCGCTGCAGGCCCGGGCCAGTCGCTCGCTCATGGTCCTGCATCAGGCGCTTGGCCAATTCGAAGCGGCGCTCGGCTATGCGCAGACGGTGCTAAAGCTCCAGGAACACGTGCACGTCGAGCGCCTGAGCCGCCGCACTGAAGTGCTGGCAGTCGAATTCGAAATTGATCAATTGCGCGATCTGGCCGAACGCGGACGCCAGAAGATGGAGGTCCTGCAGGCCTCCAACGCCCTGTTGCACCGGCTCCAGGAAAACCTCCAGCGCGAGGCGACCCGCGATGCCCTGACCGGGCTTTATAACCGGCGCCATTTCCTGCAGCGGCTCGCAACGGCACTCGAGGAGTCCGCCGAGTCGGGGCTGCGATTTGCGATCGCCTACCTGGACCTGGACCGCTTCAAATCGGTCAATGACACCTACGGGCATCCGGCAGGCGATGCCCTGCTTGCGGAAGTGGGGCGACGCCTCGAGGCGAGCCTTGAGCCGGGCGACGTGGTGGCGAGACTGGGTGGTGACGAATTTGCGGTGCTCATGTATGAGGCCAAGGACAGCGTCGCGGCGAGGGCTGGCGTGGAACGACTCATGGTTGCGATCCAGGAGCCGCTGGCGTGGGGTGCGGCAGTGCTCGAATGCTCGGCCTCGGCGGGCGTTGCGATGTTTCCGGAAGGGGGCCAGAGCGCCGCTGAGCTGCTCCACGAGGCCGATGCGGACATGTATCGACACAAGCGCCGCCAGAGCCGGGCGGCCAGGCGCAAGGCACGCGGTGGCTAGCGCCACGCAGGACCCAGGCGAGGCCTGCCTGCCGCTGCCGGCGCGCTGGAGGGGGACGGCGGCACGCTCCTGGCTGCTCGCGGTCCTGTGGCTCGGCGCCTGCCTCGTGGCCATCGTGGTCCTGTGGGTCGCCACGTTTGAACATATCGAGGGCGGCCGCATGGAGGCCATCGCGCGCGCCACCCAGGAAGCGCGCACCAGCGCTGCGGCCTACCAAGGGTACCTGGAGCGCTCGATCGAGCATTCGGACCAGTTGCTCCAGGTGGTCCGCTACCGTTGGTCGCACGGGGGCGTCAGTCTAGAGGCCCTGCGGGAGAACGGCGCTTTCGCCGGCCAGGACGGGCTCGGTGCGACGATCCTCGATGCGAGCGGCGATTGCGTCTCCGCCTCGTTGGGCTGCACGCCGAACCAGAGCTTCGAATACCGGGAGTACTTCCGGTTTCACCGTGATCATCCCGAAGACGTCGCGCACCTGGGGCCGGCTGTGGGCGCCGTCAATGGACGGGCGAGTCGTCGGACGCTTGTCCACCTGAGCCGCCGGCTGGTCGATGCCAGCGGCCGCTTCGACGGCGTGGTCGTGCTGCCTCTCGAGGAGCCGTACTTTACGGAGTTCTTCCGGGGATCACGGCCGGCCGAGCCGGATATCGTCGGTCTCATCGGCAGTGACGGCAACGCCCGGGCCCTGCGCATCGGCGCCAACGACATCAGCACCGGGTCTTACCCGATCGCCGGACCGCGGGCGGTCTCGGGCACCTCGGGTGCAGCCCGCCTCGCGGGCGGCGAGTGGTCGCTCTCGCCCGAGGCGAGCCTCGTTGCCTGGAAGGCGCTCGAGCACTATCCGCTGATCGCGCTGGTGGGCCTGTCCGAAGATCGGGTCCTCGCTTCCTGGGCAGCGGCGCGCGAGACTGCCCTCAGGGCGGCCCTGTTCTGGACACTGGTGCTCCTCGGGCTGGGCTGGGCCGCGAGCGTCATGATCCTGCGGGTCGTGTCGCGGCGCGTGCGCGAAGAGCGCGTGCGCGCCGCCTATCGTGTGGCGACCGAAGGCACGCGCGATGGCCTGTCCTTTCTGGAGCCGCGCCACGACGCCGCGCGGCGGATCATCGACCTGACGTTTGCCGACTGCAACGAGGCTGCGGCCAGCATGCTGGGGATGACGCGCGCGCAACTGGTCGGGCGGCGATGCTCTGAGCTTCTGGCGCCGGCCGAGCTCGAGCCGGCGCTGCGCCTGTTCGAGGAGGCGGCCGCCCAAGGTCGGCTCGAGTCGGTACGCTCGGGCTGCGCCCTCGGGCCGCTCGTCATGGGCATGCTCTGGGTCGAGCACCGCATCGTGCGCACCGGCCTGGGCTTCGCAGTCACGCTGCGCGATGTGACCGAGGCGGTGGTGCATCGCGAGCAACTCGAGCAGATGGCCAACGAGGACCGGCTAACGGGGCTGCCGAACCGCAACTGGCTGGAGACCGAAGTGGCGCGTCTGATCCAGCCCGGCACAGCACCGCGCGCGTCCCGAGAATTCGCGCTCCTCTTCGTGGACTTCGACGGCTTTAAGCGGGTCAACGATTCGATGGGTCATTCGGCTGGCGATCTGCTGCTGCGCGAGGCGGCACGTCGCCTCGGAGACGCGCTGGCTGAAGGCGACTCCGTGGTGCGCCTGGGCGGCGACGAGTTCGTGGTCCTGGTCACCTCGGGAACCACCGAGGAGGCCCTTGCTGAGCTCGCGGGCCGGCTCGTGCGGGACTTTGGCGTGCCCTTCGATCTGCCCGATGGCGAGATCCGGATCGGTGTCTCCATCGGGATCTGCCTGTATCCGCAGCATGGCCAGACGACGGAGGAGTTGCTGCGTAACGCCGACATCGCGATGTACGAGGAAAAGGCACGGCGCCGGGGCCGCTTCAGCTTCTTCAGGCCGGAGCTGTTCTCGGCCGTGAAGCAGCGCTTCGAGATGGAGGCCGCGATCCGTAACGCACTCGATCGTGACGAATTCGTGTTGCATTTCCAGCCACAATTTGCCATCGAGACCGGCGCGCTGGTCGGCTTCGAGGCACTCCTGCGCTGGCTGCGTCCCGGTGTTGGGATCGTCCTGCCGGGCGATTTCGTGGCTGTGGCTGAAGAGGCCGGGCTCATCACGCGGCTTGGCGAGCAGGTCATCGAGAAGGCCTGCCAGCAGCTCGCCAGCTGGCGCGCGCTGCAGCTGCCGGCCGTGCCGGTATCGGTCAATGTCTCGGCCATCCAGCTGCGCCAGTCCGACATCCGCCAGACGTTCGAGCGGGCCTTGACGCGCTACCGCATTCCGGCCGGTCTCCTCCAGATGGAGATCACCGAGTCGTCGATGATCGGGCCCGAGGTCGGCGAACTCTTGCAGCACATCCGCCACCTGGGCATCCGCATCTCCGTCGATGACTTCGGCACCGGCTACTCGTCGCTCTCGCAGCTGCAGCAGCTGCGAGTGGATGCGATCAAGATCGATCGCAGCTTCATCTCCAAGATGCAGGACTCCTCCGAGGGCGAGGTGTTCGTGCGCGCCATCATCTCCATGGCCCACGCATTGGCCGTGAAGGTTGTCGCCGAAGGCGTCGAGACCCCGGTGCAGCTCGAGTGCCTCAAGCGTCTGCAGTGCGAGGCCGGCCAGGGATATCTGTTTTCCAAAGCGCTGGCCGCGGCCCTTGCGACCGACCTTCTCGCCAGGCAGGCCGTCGAACCGCTCGGCACGGGCGTCCGCCCGGAAGCGCGGCCGGCCGGATACGGCCGCACCGCATCTGAAATCATCTAAGTTGGGTCGGCGCCCGCGCCTGCCGCCTGATACAGGGTCTGATAGCGCTCGCGCAGTTCGCGTTTGAGGAGCTTGCCGCTCGGGTTCTTGGGCAGACTGTCAACGAACACCACCCTCTTGGGAATCTTGAAGTGGGCGAGCGCGCCCCGGCAGAACTCAAGCACCTGTGCCTCCGCCAGCGTCGCGTCGCTCTTCTTGACGACGATCGCGGTCACGGCCTCGATCCAGTGCGGGTGGCTGATACCGACCACAGCGACCTCGGAGACCCCGGGCAGCCGGTAGATGGCTTCTTCCACTTCGCGGCTTGCGACGTTCTCGCCGCCGGTCTTGATCATGTCCTTCTTACGGTCGACCACGGTGATGTAGCCGTCTGCATCGAGCGTGGCCAGATCGCCGCTGTGGAACCAGCCGCCTTCGAACGCCTGGGCGGTGCGTTCCGCGTCGTGGAAGTAGCCCGTCAGAAGCTGTGGGGAGCGGTGCACGATCTCACCGATTTCACCGACGCCAACCGGTGTGCCATCGTCGCGCACGACCCGGGTCTCGACATTGAGGACGGCGCGGCCGGCGGAGCCCGCGCGGCGGAGCTGGTCTTCAGGCTTTAGAACCGTCGCGAGCGGGGCGATCTCGGTCTGTCCATAGAAGTTCCACAGCCTGACACCGGGCAGCAGCCCCTGCAGTTCGAGGAGCACCTCGACCGGCATGATCGAGGCGCCGTAGTAACCTTTTCTCAGATGCGCAAGATCGGTCGCCGCGAACAGCGGCGAGCGCATCAGTCCGATCCAGACCGAAGGTGGCGCGAAGAAGGAATTCACAGCATGCGCTGCGAGGCGCGGCAGGACCTGCTCGGGAGCAGGACGGCTCGTGATGACGTGGCTCGCTCCGACATAGATGCCGGGTCCCAGGAACACGTCAAGCTGCGCGCAATGGAAGAGCGGCATCGCATGCAGCAGCGTATCGTGCTCGCTGATCTCGCCATCGACGATGCAGCTCACGTACTGCCAGATGATGGCCGAATGCGTGAGCATGGCCCCCTTGGGCAGCGACTCGGTGCCGCTCGTATAGATGATCTGAGCGAGGTCATCAGCGCCCGCCGGGGTCAGTTCGGCAGGGGTATCACAGGCGGCGAGTGCATCGAAGGACAGGCATCCCGGTGGCGTGCCCGCATCGGCTTCGCTCGGCAAACCGATCAGGGCCTTGACCGCCGTATCCAGGGCGCAGGCGGCGCGCCCGGTCTCGAGAAACTCATGGTCGACGCACAGCAGTGTGGCGCCGGCATGGCGCAGGATATAGGCGATCTCGCCAGCATTGAGCATGAAGTTGACCGGCACCAGCACCGCCCCCAGCTGTGGCAAGGCAAAGCGCAGCGCAGCGAAGGCGTGTGAATTGCGGGCGAGGATCGCGATACGCTCGCCCGGGCCAACCCCATGCTGGGCGAGGCCTGCGGCCAGGCGCGCGCACAGCGCATCAAATTCTGCGTACGTCCACTGCACGGCGCCGCAGCGGATCGCGGGCTTGTGCGGGGTGCGCCTCGCCGTGCGGCGCAGCAGATCGGCAAGATTCTGGCGCGCGAGCGCGGGATCTCTCATGCGACGTCTCCACTGGTCTTATGATGCGGCGCGCCGTGGGCTGACCAGGCCCGGCACTGATGGCCTTCGCGCCGTGGCGGGCCGCAGCGCCCCTGCAAGCGGCCGAGCTAGTGCTGGGTCACAATCGCGTGCACGGCACGCCATTGTCCGTCGTGCAGCTCCAAAGTGTATTCCTCCTTCGACTCGGCCCGGTAAGCCTTGCCGTTCTGCCGCCCCTGCTCGATCACCTCCGACTGCACAAAGAGCCTTGAGCAAGGCGCGTCGTTGGCGCCCGGCATGGCGTGCGCATCGAGGCTCAGGCGCCGCTGGGTGTAGTTCTTGAGGTCGCGCATGGCATCAGCGGTGCTGCTCGCAAATTCCTGGCGGCTGAGCGTGAAGGTGCTGAGCTGGCCGCTCTTGTCGCGCACGATCACCTCGATCACCGCATCGTCGGCGAACAGGCTGAGGATCGCCGCGGTATCCTGCTGCGCGACCCCCGTATCGAAGCGGGACACCCAATCCTTGCCAATCGCGGCCGGATTGCAAGCCCCAATCGGACTGGCCGGTTCGGTCTGCTGGGTCTTGAACCTCTGTGTGCTCGTGGCGTTGGCCGTCTTGGCGTATTCGTCAAGATCGTTCTCGAAGCTGCCACCGACATAGAAGTCCGGAACCCGGTCGAGGATGACAGGCAGAACCAGCGTGAACAGGCCTCGCGTCTGCAGCCCATTGGAGGACGCGGCCCGCGCAAAGCCCACCTGGCCCGCCTTGACCGGTGTCTTTTCGCTGCCGACCTGGATGTAGGTCTCGCCCGAATTCACCTTGTCATAGGAGCCGGCCTGGTAGGGTGTGCCGCTGGCCCGCTCGCCGGGCAGGACGTAGGGCTCGTGATCCGTGCCGCGTACTCCGATCGTCGCAGTGGGCGTACGGATCTCGTAGTTCTCGCTGCGCAGGCGACCGATCCAGCCCGAGATGACGCGCAACGAGCCCTTCAGGATACGCAGCGTCATCCGGTCTGAATCGAGGGCCTGGGCCTGGAAGCGTTCGGCCAGGAACTCGGTGTTCGAGCGTATCCCGATCATGCCGGCATCGTCAGTTTTCAGGACCGCCTCGCCATCGGGGCCGGCGCGGATCACGTCTCCGACATAGGTGATCTCACCCTGGCGCAGGGGATGGCCGACCTGGTCTTGGCCGCGAAATGTGCGGACGTCGCCGCGCACACGATAGGTCACCGCGAAAGGCCCGCGTTGATCGGGGGCTGAGGGCTTGGCTTCAGCACCCGGCGCAGACGGTTTTGCGGCCTCCTGTGCGTCGGCCGCTCCCACGGCTGCAGCGAGGACGACCAGTCCCACTGCGAGCCAGGTCCGCAGGTCCCGCCGCATCTCGATCTCGATGAACCCATCCGCCATTGAGGACTTCGCTACGTGCATTTGAAATTTCCTGTTGTTCTTATCCGCCCGGGTCGGTGTCCCGTTCGCGAGCCTTGCCGCTCGGGTGGCGGCAGGCTGGCGCGGCCGTCCGCATCCGTCGAGGATGGTATTGCGCCCTCGTGGGATTGTCGAGCAATGATGGTGAATGATGGTGAATGCTCCCTCGACTGAGCGCAGCGCGCTCGAGTCGGAGCATCTGAGCTGGAGCCCATACTCTAGCTCAGGCGCCCACCGGCAGGTCCGGGCGGTTGGAGGACCCCCGAGAAGCCCGAGCGTGAGCGCAGACATCCGCAAGTACCAACGGCATTCTCGTTGCGGAGCAGGAATTCTGGACTTTCCCCGCTTGTGGTTCGTCGCTCGGATGATCCAATCCGAGCCGCAGGGTAAGACCACGGGCCGCGATATTCAGCGCCCCGTTCAGGTCCGCGTTGTACTGCTTGCCCGTGGCAAACGTCGCCAGTTGGGTGTGCTGCTTCGAGCGCCGCACCTTGTCCGAGCCGCCGCAGGCCCGGCGGCTGGTGCCGCGCGCGAAATCGCCAGCGCACGCCAGCCGAACTCTTCAGCCTCGAAGGGCAGGTGCTTGACCGGCATGCGGTGCCCGCGGGTGCTGACATCGGCGTGGCCCTGGGGAGGTCCCAGCGCCGTCCTCGCAGTGTTCCGTTCATGCGGCCGGGATCAAAAGTTGAATCTGCGGGGTTAGGGTTATTGTTAAGGAACGTCAATCGGCGATCGCCGCGTTCATGTGGAAACAACAGGGTGGATGGATGCGCGAAAAGTCCTATACAGGCCGGCGGCGCCTGTCCAGAATATTGTCTAGTCTGCCACCCCCGCGAGCGCACATGATCAACCGCCTGTTATCTGCACGTGACTACGAGGTTCTTAACCGCGTTGGAGCGCTGCTCGATGAGGCCCGCCACCTCGGGGCGCGCGCCACGCGTGCCTGCCTCATCGAGGCGAAGGAGCTGGCCCGGGATCATGATGTGGCCGTCGTCGCGCGTGTGCTGGTTTATCACGTGTTTCGCAAGCTGCTCATGGAGTTCGCGCCGCGCAATCCCTTGGAGCGGGCGCTCGCTGATCAGTTGCTCTCGGACTCCCCGGACTCCCCGGACTCCACCGCCCCTGCAGGCCTGCCGCGCGGTGTTCCCATCGACGCGACTCTCGGCCACCGCGCCGCCATCCAGGCTTAGGCAGCGCCCGGGCGAGACCTGTGCGCTTGTGACAGGCGCGAGTGACAGGCGCGAGTTACAGACGCTCGTGACCGGTGCCTGTGACCGGTGCCTGTGACCGCTCCGTCCAAGCCGTGCCAGCGAGCGGTTCCCGCGGATCCATCCGCAGCGATTTCCCATACTGGTTAGAATCTGCCCGATGATGCGGGTTCGCGCGTCCTCCCGCAGCAGGCTCTCGCGCGCTGTTCCTTTCACAACCGGAGACCATGGTGGATCGATCTCGTCGTGTGTTTACCTATCACGCACCAGGGCTTGCGCTCCTGGTCCTGGCTGCGCGCGGACGGGCGGCACCGCCCGAGCTCAGCGAGGATGATCCCAAGGCCCGCGCCCTGGGTTATGTCGGCGATGCAAAGCGGACCGATCGCGCGAAGTTTCCCCAGTATGACGAGGCGCAGAACTGCGCCAACTGCCAGCTCTTCGAGCCGCAACCGGGGTCCGTGGGGGGCGCCTGCAGCCTGTTTGACGCCCGGTTGGTACGCGCGGCTGGCTGGTGTTCAGGTTACCGGGCTGCAATGTGAGAGGGGTGTGCGAGCGCGCCTGACACGCGCGATGCGCCCGAGCCCGACACTCCGGTCGGCACGCTACTAGCCGTCCACCGTCGCGCCGGCGCTACCTTCGGTACCGTCGCGTGCCACGTCAGCTTGAATCCATGGTCTGAAATGGGCGTTCAGAAGCGGGGTGCCGGGCCGTCGGGATGCGCCCCGGGGTGCTGTCATGGCGCCAAGAAATTTCCTTCCGATCAAGGAGATAGGAGGATCTTCGCTCGGACCGCGCAAGGACTGGCCATGGCTGGTCGGAACCGCCGGAGGACACTTTTGCGCCTGCTAGACTGGGATCCAACAATCAAGGAGTCCCCATGTCCAACCACGCCCTGTCGCCCTTGAATTCACACTCGACCGCACGGGGAAGTTCACCCTCACCAGCCTTCGTCGCTGCGTCGTGGGCCGCGCTCTTCTCCGGAGTCATCGCCTACATCGTTGGCCTGTGGAACGCCGCCATGCAGCTTAATGAAAAGGGCTATTACTTCACGGTCCTCAGTTTCGGACTTTATGCCGCGGTGTCGCTGCAAAAGGCGGTGCGCGATCGCCTCGAAGGCATACCCGTGACCGGCATTTACTACGGGATCAGCTGGGCTGCACTCGTGCTGTCAATCCTGCTGCTCGTGACCGGACTCTGGAATGCAACCCTGCTTCACTCCGAGAAGGGCTTCTACGCCATGTCCTTCGTCCTGAGCCTGTTCGCGGCGGTGTCGGTGCAGAAGAACATCCGCGACCGGGACCACCAGGAATTCTCGGAGGGTCCCTGAGCATTCCTGCCCGCCTCGAGGAGCGCTGCGATCGGTCGGGCCTAGTAGGCCCAGAAGGGCCCCCTGCCCGACGCGGTGGTGTGGCCGTCTATGACGACATAGATCGGCCGGCCAAAGAAGAACGGAAGCCCCCAGTCGAAAGACAGGCTGAGTGAATTTGGTCCGGCAATCGGTGCGACGACGATGTCGCTCTGGAGTGCATCGAGGTTGGCTACCGTGAAGGCAACGGCTGCGGACACCGAACCGGTATAGGAGGCATTGGTCGCCGTCAGGTACAACGTCGTGGCCGGACAGTCGAAGTAGTTAGGACTCGAGCAGGCGGGAATGCTCGGGTCGTTGAAATAGAGCACGTTCGAGCCGCTGTCGATGAAGCTGTCGGTCAGCGTCTGGCTGTTGTAGGTGGTGGTGAAGTTGTAGGTCGAGGGATTCGCGAGATACACCGCCTGGCTCGTGAGCTGGTTGTTGCCCTGTGTGTTGACGCCGAACGTCAGGGTCCCGGTGAGCGAGCTCGCACCTGCTGGCGGGACCGCAGGCAGGCTAAGCACGACGCCGTCGTTGTCGACGGCGAAACCAGCAACCGGATTGGCAACCTGATTCGCCAGGCTCGCAGTGGTCTCGGTGCAGGCGTTGCCAGCGGTGCACTCGTAATACGGACTCAGGGCCGATTGCGTGACGCAGTACGAGCCGCAGTCCTGGGTGCCGAGTCCCACGCCGATAATGCCGTTGGCGCCCAGCGCTGCGACCGAGCCGACGTTGGTGCCTGAGGACGAGCAGCCTAAGGGTGCCTGCGAGAAATTGGCCGTGCTGTCGGCGATGATCTGGACCGGCACCGCGGAGGCGAGCTCGCCGGCCATCTTGACATCGAACTGTGCGACCGATCCCCAGGTGTAGCCGCTCACGAACTGAGCGCATTCGGCGAGCAGGGTGCCAGGCGCACTGCCCGGAATATAGGCAAAGCCGCCTGGCAGCGCGGTGCTCGAGAGCAGCCGTAACCCATACGATCCGGTGTCGAGAAAGACATGGTCGATGGTCGCGCACTGCGACGTACCCGGCACGCAGAGGGTCACGGAGACGTAGGGCACATTAAGGACGCCGCGGGCATTGGCGGGCCCGTTGTCGAGGACGACGCCGATCTGGTTCTGGACAGCGCCGGTCGCGCTCACCATGAGCACCGTGCTCGCCGTGGTCTGGCCGCCGGGGCCGGTGCACGTCAGGGTATAGGTCGAGGCGCCGGTCGCAGCCGGGGTCAGGACGGTCGATCCGGTGCTGGCCTGTTTGCCCGACCATGAGCCCGAGGCGGCGCAGGCGCTCGCATGGGTCGCGCTCCAGGCGAGTGTCGCGCTGGTACCGAGCGTCACCGTGGGGGGTGTCACAGCGATGGCAACTCCCGGGACGGCCGCGGTCACGGCATAAGTGGCACTCGCCGCCTGGCTGCCGGCATCGTTCGTGCAGGTCAATGCATAGGTGTAGGTCCCGACGGTGGCGGTGCTAAGCGTTAGCTGACCGGCGCTCGCCTGCGGGCCCGCCCAGGCCCCGGATGCGATGCAACTGCTGGCGTTGGTGGTCGACCAGAGCAGCGCCTCAGGCTGACCGACCGCCACGCTCGGTGCGCTGACTTCAAGATGGACCACCGGCACAGCTGCGCTCGTTGCCGATCCGGCGTTTGCTGCAGCCGCGCTCGATGGACCCGATCCGCCACCACCGCCTCCGCAGGCGCACAGCCCGACGCTCACGACGAGCGTTGCGCTCCGAAGCCCAGAAGCCAGAACCCGCATGAAAAATCGCATCGGCGCCCCTAGTGGACGACCGTGGCGGCGGCCACGCCAGGTGGCACAAGTGCCGGCACAAAGGCGCGGCCCGCGTAGTATCTTGCGTGTCCGGTAGTGTCGAGGACGAGATCGGTGCGCACGGCGTGCAGCTGTGAATGGCCCGCGAGGGGGTGCCGCGAAGCCTCGAAGACCAGGGTATTGAAGTGGGGTCCCAGGATCTTGCGCAGGTCCGGCTTTAAGGGCCCCGACCAGGCCACCCCGAAAACCGTGTTGTTGGCGACAAACTCGCGCACCTCAGTGCCGCCGGCAAGCGTGATGTGATGGACCGAATAGCCGAGTTGCTGCTCGGCGTGCTCGCCGCCCTGGAGAAAGCGGGCGTCCTCAGCCACGCTAGCGCCGGTCTCGGTCAGTGCGGCCCCACAGGGCGATGCGCTCCAGGTCAGAAGGCTTGACACGAGCAGGGTGGATAGTTTCACGGGCGCACCCCTTCAGGGAAGTTCATGTGCGCTGGACGCGGGCCGCCCGAGTGCGGCGTGCCGCGATGCGAACATGCTGCAGCGGGTGTGAACGGCGCGCGTGCGGGGGCCGCAGAGCGAGCGCACGGCCTCGAGGGGGCGGGGGAGGGTCCGCGGGTGCCACGGACCAGCAGGTCACTGATCACCCGAAGATCGTGCCACGCGGGGCGCCGTGCCGACCATAGGTCGGGCACGGTGATGCGCTTAGGACGATGATCTAAAGTGAGCTAGGAATGTGTCTCGATCAACACGGGGACACGGGAGCGGGCAGCAGCCGGCCGAGCGGCTGGCGACGCACGGCACCGTGCCCCGACATACTGCCTACCCCTGCGGGCTCCAGTAGCGGTCATGGTCGTTGTCGCGGTAGTAGGGACCGCTCGCGGGTGGAACGTCGGCACAGCCGGTGGCGAGCCAGACGGTGACCAAGGCGAGCGAGACGAGGAGCAGGCGGCGCAGAGTATGAAGCATGGTTCGCTCCGGAAAGGATCGGGATTCGTTTGTATTCTAGGGCCACCGGCCCGGCTGCGCTGAAGCTTGGACAACCCGTCCCCCGTCAGCGCTGGCTCAGCGTGCTGTCAGCGTACGAGTTCCGGAAAGACATCCCGAAAGGCATGACTTGCTGCAGGCCGTCGTGGCGGGCTGCCGGGGCTGCCCGGATTTCCCGGGTTGCCAGGATGTCCGATGTTGCCGAGGCTGCCGAGGTGCTTGTCGACCACCATGTCCAGGTGCAGTTCGCCGACATAGGAGCCTGCCAGGCGATGGACATGCGTACCGCGGACCTGGCCGATAGCGTTGCCATGCAGGTCGTGGATATAGCGGCCCCGTAGGAAACCAACCGCGACACCATGCTTGTCGTAGAGGTAGTGGGTCATGTGGCCAGCGCTCCTTTGCCCGTGCAGTGGCGTCGGACACGAGGGGAGAGGGTTGCCCGCGCCGCTATGCTGAAACGGGCCGGGGACGAGTGTGCTGATAGTACGGCAAACGCTCGCCCTTGGGCCGCCTGTCTGCGCATCGGAGCGGGCAGTCGCAGGCTGTGCCTGCGACTGCCGCGGGCTCCTAGGCTGCGAGCGCCGCGATCTTCTCCTGGGCCTGGGCGATCCCGCTTTCGCGAACGGCGGGGCTCACTGCGATGCCCTCGGCGGCGACGACTTCGATGTCCGTGATGCCCAGAAACGTGAACACCCCACGCAGGTACGACTCCGCATGTTCGAACGCGTGGGAGGGCGAATCGGGTCCGTAGAAGCCTCCACGCGCGATCGCGAGGATGAGGCGCTTGCCGCCCGCAAGGCCCTCTGGCCCCTTCGCGGTGTAACGGAAGGTCTGGCCGACGACGGCCACGCGGTCAATCCAGGCCTTCACCTGGCTCGGAATGCTGAAGTTGTAGAAGCCAAGCCCGAGCACGACGATGTCGGCCGCGAGAAACTCGGCAAGCACTGCGCGACCCAACGCGAGATCGGCCTGCAGGTCGGGGTCAGGACTGCCCGCTTGCGACTGGGCCGCGGCGAGGTAGGTGCCTGACAGGTGAGGAATCGGACCGGCGGCAAGGTCACGGTAGGTGATCTCGAGGCCTGGGTTGCTTTGCTGTAGTCTCTTGACGATGGCGCCGGAAAGCGCGCGGCTCACCGAGTGTTCGCCGAGGATGCTCGAGTCGAGATGGAGGAGTTTTGTGGACATGAAGTTTCCCTTCGGTATAAAGTTGATACCCAGGAATTAAATGACACCTTCAACTTGATCGTCAAGAAGGCACACCGTTGATACCGAGCAAGAACGCACCGGCCGATCCGGGTCTCGACCACCTGCACACCGACTGCCGGCGCGTCGGTGAGGTCCTTGCGCGCATCGGCGACAAATGGAGCGTTTTGACGGTCATGCTGCTGCGCAAGGGGCCGCGCCGGTTTAACGAACTCAAGCGCGAGATCGGGGGTATCTCGCAACGCATGCTGACCTTCACGCTGCGGGGACTCGAGCGCGATGGCCTCGTGACCAGGACCGTCTTTGCAACGGTCCCGCCGCGGGTCGACTACGAACTCACGCCGCTTGGGCACTCGCTGCGCGAGCCTGTCGAAGGCCTTGGAAATTGGGCTTTTGCGCACATTGCTTCCATTGAAAGCGCGCGGCGGGCCTTTGACGAGCGTCAGTCCCCCAAGGGTGAGACGTGATGCCGGCGGGAACCCTGAGCGCCGCGGGCGCCTGGCCGATCGGCGACTCAAGGCCTTGGCCTGGGCTCGCCCGAGCAGGTTCTCGGGATGCAAGGTGAGCCCCCGGATGTTTGGCTGCCGAACCCACCGTAGCGGCTTGCTTCCCCTCAACGATGGCAGTACGGACCTGAACCCGCGGGCCATGTTGAAGTCCAATGACGCGCGGGGGAGGTCTGGACCCGGACCGTTCCCACGCAGGGCGGGGGATGTCGCGGCATCCGGGACGGACGGCTATGCCGCCTCGCACCCGGTGTGCTCAGCAAGCCAGCGCACGCGCCTTCTCCGGGGAGCGACGGCGCACACGCGCGCGCGAGGGATCTCGCCATCTCGATAAAGATGCCGAACGGATGAGCAAACGGGTGAGCCGCGCCCGCTGGCGCGCGGCTACTGACGTGTACACTCAGGGTAGGTGACTTTTTCTGGATCGTCCGTGAAGTAAGGCGGTCCAGGCCGATGGTATAGGGCGGGATAGAGGTCGAAGCCGGAGCAACAAATGCTCAAGCACTGACCTGCGCTTTCGATTGGGAGAGCGTTCAGCCTGGGACTGGGGCCGGTCTTCTATGGTGATCTGGAGGCGCATGGAATGGATATCCCCCACAATTTGCGAGCCTCGTCCTTCCTGCAGGATGCAGAGAGCGAAATTCTTGAAGAATGTGGCGCCTGTGGGGACTCCAGGCGATTAGGCTTCCAATTTAGCTATGCATTCCAGCCGATTGTCGATGTTCTTGACCAGACGATCTTCGCGCATGAAGCACTGGTCCGTGGAGCCGAGGGCGAGCCGGCCTCGACGATTCTTGAACAGGTCACCGAAGAAAACCGTTACCGGTTCGACCAGGCGTGCCGGGTCAAGGCGATCAAGACTGCTGCGGAGTTGGAGATGCGCTCGAAGCTGTCGATCAATTTCCTGCCCAACGCGATCTACAAGCCGGAAGTGTGCATCCGCACGACGCTTGCCTCAGCCTCCAAATTTGACTTTGCGGTGGACCGGATCATCTTCGAGACCGTCGAGGGTGAACGAATCAATGATGCCGTCTGGCTGGCTGAGATCTTCAAGGAGTACCGGCGGCAGGGATTCAAGACCGCGATCGATGACTTTGGTGCCGGGTTTGCTGGTCTTGCTCTCCTTGCGGATTTTCAACCCGACATCATCAAGCTGGACATGGCCTTGGTGCGCGGCATCGATGCCAACTGGCCCCGCCAATCGATCGTCCGGGGCATCCTCTCCATCTGTCGGGACTTGAACATCGACGTCATCGCCGAGGGGGTGGAGACTGATCTGGAATGCAAGTGCCTGCAAGACCTTGGGGTGCGGCTGATGCAAGGCTATCTGTTTAGCAAACCCATCTTCAAGGGTTGCGTGCTCGACAGCACAACGCTCGCGTGGCCGACTCGCCCTTGACCCCCACGGCACCGCTTTCTAGGGAGCGCTGCCCTGCCATGCGCTGTCGCGCGTTGCCCCGATGATCCGCGGCCTCGTGCGCGACCACGGATTGATCCGACCTGTAGCCCACCTCGGAACGCAGCGCAAGGTCGAGCCTGTGCGTGAGGACAGGGGCACTGGACGTCGGACTCTTGGGGGCCCCTTGTCCCCGCGGCAGACGGGATCCGTGGCGCAGTGCGACCCTGCCCGGGGGTTATCGGCCCTGGGGCGCAGGTAGCCTCAGGGGCGGGCGCCTCAGTTTGGCCATCAGCGCTTCGGTTTCCCTCTCGTAATCGGCGGCCTCCAGCTGCGCCCGGGACTCCAGAAGGCCTCGGAGCGCGGCCTGGGCTTCGTTCTCGTAGGTGGGACGCGAAAGCAGCGGGATCCGGCGACTGGCGTGCGCGAGGACTGCGCTCGCCGTGCGCTTGATCTCCATGGCGGCATCGAAGGGCAGTTCGTAGAGGAAACCGCACCGGTCGAAATGCCGATTGGCGATGACATCGGCCAGGGGAGTCACCGAAAAGCTGCTCGTGAGGATCGCGAGCGGATCGTGAAAGCAGGCCACGGCATTCTCGAGTTTCACAGCCAGATCGAGGTAGTCGCGCGCAACGATTGGCCACCTGCCATCCTCCATCTTTTCGAGGGACCCGGCGAGGTGTCCCACGAATCGGATTTCTTGGGTCTTTGCTTCTTCACGTTTGGTGTTGATCACTGAATCCTCTCCTGGTGGTGGCCCGTCAACGAGTCGCTATTGGCTAATCGGCAGTCTTCGCAGAAAGTGAACGTCATAGCCGGTTCCACGAGGATGAATTGAGCAGATCTTGCAAAAGGGCGCAAGTCCTGGCGCGGCGATCACCCGCCGTTTGTTCAACTCTTGTCCGAGACCGGATCCGCGCACGTCACCCCCCGTCCCACCACCTCGCCGCACCGCAGGAACGCAGACGGCGCTGACCGCTGCCCGTTCCCAAAGTCACCGACCGCGGGCCCAGCTACTGTGATCGGATGCCCGCGTTTGGGTCGTGCCATCCACTGGAAGGCCGCCAAGGCCGACCTGGTTTTTTGGGCTGGGTGAGAATCCTTGCCTCAGCTTGCTGCCTGATGTTTCATGCCCAGCGGCGAGAGAGCCGACATGCGAACGACGCTGGTCATTGGCGCCATCGACCCCATCGACCCCACCCCTGTGCATCAGGACCCGCCCTATGACTGGATTGAGCGAGCCTCGACCTTGCGCAAAATCACATGCGAATGCTTGCGGGACGACGTGCTGACTTCCCCGAGATCCACCTGGTCAGGTTCGGGCCACCAACTCACTTCATCGGCTTCCCTGAGGGGGAATCTTCTGCGAAAGTCCAACCCCGTCGCGCCCGCGGGCTAAACCAGTTGCTTGCCCTTTATCGTCACCCACGGGCGGCGGATGATGCGCTTCCGGCCGGGATCAGCTAGCCTTCCTCGCGAGACCCTGATGAAGACCTTCTCATCGGCTCGCCTGGCATGCAAGGAGACCGGTTCGATCGCGCGATCCAGG
The DNA here is from genome assembly GCA_003136595.1 of Burkholderiales bacterium. Taxonomy (GTDB): domain Bacteria; phylum Pseudomonadota; class Gammaproteobacteria; order Burkholderiales; family Burkholderiaceae_D; genus BOG-994. The sequence goes on along the minus strand of PLEY01000018.1, from coordinate 10,968 downwards.
ACACTAGTGGCGATGGCGGCGTAACGGGCAGGATCGGGCGCAGATTGCGGCCGTTCACCGGGGGTCGCTGTTCAGGCTCAAGCTCCAAGAGGGGCGTTGCCCGCGGTTGGCAGCGCCGCAGGAAAGTCGAGAGTAACTGACATGCTCGGATGATGGGGCGCCCCAGTCGAGACCGGCCCGTGCGGGAAGGACCGAGGTGCTCGCTTTCCTTGGCCTAGAATTCACCTGTTTGGCTTGGCAGGCCGCTTCCCGACGGCCTGGGCGCTGCTGCGCTCGAGGTGTCGCAAGTCCGGCCCGGCGCACAGGTTTGCGCGGCCGCAATGGGGTGGCTGCCATGTCGTACCTGCTGCAGTGGAATGCGGTCCTCGATCAGGACGCTTCCGCATAGGCGAGGGGTTAGGAACTGATGTTTCGACGCATGGCCGGCCCTTGGCCGGGCATCCATCCACCTTGGCAAGAGGCCCATTTCTTGAGCGCAACCGATAGCCCCGAACCCCGACAGATCCACGTCCTGGTCATCGAGGACGAAGCCGCGATTGCGGACACGATTCTTTATGCGTTACGAACAGAAGGGATGCAGGCGACGCACGAGGTTCTTGGAAGACCGGCGCTGGAGCGGCTGAGGGCCGAATCGTTTTCGCTGGTCATCCTGGATGTTGGGCTACCCGACGCAAATGGCTTCGATCTGTGTCGGGAGCTACGCCGATTTTCGGAGATTCCCGTCATTTTTCTGACAGCTCGTGCCGACGAGGTCGACCGGGTCGTCGGCCTGGAGATCGGGGCTGACGACTACGTAACCAAACCATTCAGCCCCCGGGAGCTCGCGGCCCGGGTGCGCGTGATCCTGCGAAGGGGAGGCCGGGCCGCAGGCGGAGCGGCACCAGGCCTTACAGGCCACCCAGCCCGATTTAGGATCGACGAGACAAGTCGCCGCATCTATTGCGCCGACAAGGCTTTGGACCTGACGAGGTACGAGTACCACCTGCTGCGGAACTTTCTGGAGCACCCTGAGCAAATCTTCAGCCGCGATGAGCTCATGCAGCGGATTTGGACTGCGCCAGACCACAGTCTTGAACGCACGGTCGACTCTCACATCAAGACGCTGCGCGCTAAGGTCCGCGGCGTATTGGACGGCATCGACCCCATCGAGACTCACCGTGGCCTGGGTTATTCATGGAAGCCGCATTCGTGAAGATTTCGACCCAGATCGCCCTTAGCTACTTCCTGATCGTCGGGCTTGCTGCTTATTTCTTCCTCGCTGTCTTCATTCACGACATCAAACCAGGGGTCACGCAATCGGTTGAGGAAACCCTGGTCGACACGTCCAACATCCTCGCCGAACTCGCTGCTGCGGACCTGAAGTCCGGGCGGATCAAGGATGGTCCATTCGCCCAGGCGCTAGAGGCCTACGGCAAGCGGAGCGTGGATGCATCCATCTGGGGTCTGCACAAGACAAGCCTGGACTATCGCGTCTATGTGACGGACAGTCATGGGATCGTGGTTTTTGATTCCGCGAACAGGGATCTGGGTGCTGATTTCTCCCGCTGGAACGACGTTTATCTCTCGCTTCGAGGCCGGTATGGTGCCCGAAGTACCCCGACTGATCCCCAAGACCCGAAGAGCGCCGTCATGCATGTCGCGGCTCCGGTCCTCGATCAAGGTCGAGTGATCGGTGTTCTGACCGTCGCCAAGCCTGATTCGACCATCGAACCCTTCATAGAGCGCGCGCAGACCACGGTTCGCGGACAGGGTGCGGCGCTGCTGCTGGCCGCAGCGGCCATCGGCTTCTTCTTTGCCTGGCGCCTGACCCGGTCAATCGAGCGCCTGAGGCGATATGCGAGAGATGTCTCCGGCGGTGCGCGCGTGCCCCTGCCGGCCACAATGAATCGGGAAATCGCCGAATTGGGCCAGGCGCTTGAAGGAATGCGTGAAAGGCTTGACGGCAAGGAGTACGTAGAAGAATACGTCCACGCGCTCACGCATGAAATCAAGAGCCCGGTCGCTGCGATCCAGGGGGCGGCCGAGTTGCTTGCGGAGGAGATACCCAGCCAGGAGCGGCAGCGTTTTGCTGGCAATATCCTCGAGCAGGCGGATCGCATCCGCCTTATCGTGGACCGACTTCTTGAACTGGCGAAGATTGAGCATCTCCATAGTCTTAGCTCGAATGTGGCGGTCGATGTGGCGGGCCTCGTTCGCCAACAAATTCACGAACTCGCCGATCGGCTTGCATCGCGCGAACTACGTTGTGAGATTCAAGGCACGGCGCCCGCGGTCCATGGGGACCCTTTTCTGATCGAGCAGGCGCTCAGAAATCTCCTGGAGAACGCGATCGACTTCTCCCCCAAGGGCGGCGAAATTCGGGTGATTCTCTCCGAGTCAGCAGACCACTGTCAGGTCGAAGTAAGAGACAGTGGCCCTGGCATTCCAGACTACGCGATGAACCGGATTTTCGAGCGGTTTTACTCGCTCCCCAGGCCGGATTCCGGGAAGAAGAGCACCGGCCTCGGTCTCGCCCTCGTCCGAGAAGTCGCAAAGCTGCATCGAGGAGAGATCCGACTTGAAAACGCGGCGGAGATTGGTGTCGTCGCGCATCTGTCCATTGCGCGGGGATAGGGAGCCTCCTTTCGGGAGAAGTGTCGATTTCACACGAGTTCACACTGGCTTCACCCGTCTCACCGGCCATCCCCGGAGAATGGAACCTCGCTAACTTGGGAGGTTCGGATGCAGAAGGCACTCGTCGTGAAGGTGGGGATCGTCCTTGCCCTGTCCCTGCTCATGATCGCCCTGATCAATCTCGTGGGCGGCATCGTCAGCGAGCGTCAGCAGCGGCAGCTCGAGGTCCTGACGGAAATTTCAAGGGACTATTCGGGCGCGCAACGCACGGCAAGCCCAATGCTCGTGATTCCGTACACCGAGGAATTCGAGAACAAAGACATCGACGACAAGGGTCGGCCGAGAATCATCGAGACCAAGCGCGTTGCGCATCGGCTGGTCTATTTCCCCAGTGATCTTGGCGTCGAGGCCAACGCGGACACGGATTGGAAGCACCGCGGTCTGTTCCGCGCGCTGGTTTACGAGTGGCGGGCCGACGAGGCGGCGACCTTTAACGTGCCGTCTGCGCTTCCCTTCGTCCGCGAGAAGGCCGACTCGAGAATCATTCTGGGGACGCCCTCATTGGTCATATTGTTGACGGACCCGCGCGGGCTGGTCCGCCGACCCGAGGCCACCCTCGACGGCCATTCACTGACCTTTGAAGCGGGTAGTGGAACCGTCAGGCTTGAGGAGAGTATTCATTCGCCCATCCCATTGGGATGGTTGCAGACCGACAAGCCCCTCAGGCTGTCGATGCGCGTGTCTCTCAGGGGGACCGAATCCTTTGGTTTCGTGCCCTATGGGGACTCAACCCGGGTGACGTTGAAGTCGACGTGGCCGAGTCCGAGCTTTGCCGGTGCTTTCCTGCCGACTCCGCAATCGCAACAATCCTCCAACTCCGGCTTCGAGGCGAATTGGGAAGTGAGCAGCCTCGGGTCATCGGCTCAGTCGGACATGGAGACCTGCGTCTACGGGGGCGCGTGCGAAGGCTTGAACAAAGAGGAAGCCATGGAGGTCCATTTCATTGAGCCTATCAACATCTACTCACTGTCGGACCGCGCAATCAAGTATGGCTTTCTCTTCGTGTGGCTGATTTTCGGCTCCTTCTTTCTGTTCGAGGTGGTCCGGAACCTGCGCATCCACCCGGCCCAATACTTTCTCGTAGGCCTGGCGATTGCCGTTTTCTTCCTGCTGCTGATCAGCCTTTCCGAGCACCTCGTCTTCTGGATTGCCTACGCAACAGCGGCCACAGCTTCTACTCTCGTCATCACGATCTACCTGTCTGGGGTTCTCGCAGGGGTCGCGAGGGGACTGGGGTTCGGACTGGGGCTCGCCAGTCTATTCGGGGCTCTCTACATTTTGCTCAACTCTGAGGATAACGCGCTGATGCTGGGATCGCTCCTGCTGTTCACCCTGCTCACCGGCGCAATGGTGCTGACCCGAAAACTGGACTGGTACGGATTACAGCCAGAGCAAAGATCGGCCTGAGCGCCAAGGGGGGGCTGAAGGGGCGGGGTTACAGGCAAAGACCGCCGAAGCCGTGATCCATGTCCTGCCCCGATTCGGGTAGCGATCCCGGGAAGGTTCAGGCCCGCGCCTGCTCGATGCCGTTCGCTCCATCGGTTTGCCTTGACGTGTCAAAGAGGGACTTTGAACAAAGCGGCGCGTATTCCCCTTCCTGGGCGCGACGCGCGAAGAGGGGGTCAAGCGCCGCCGGGTGAAGTCGCCTGGCGACTATCGACTCCCACTTGGTCGCGCACCGTTGCGCTATATGAACGCGTTGGAACGCCGCAAAGCTGGGCTCCAATCAGGAGTCTTCCGGGACCGAGTAGGCGCTGCCGAGCCGACCGCAGGGTGGGGCAGGGCAGGGCTTGACAAAAAAGTTGATATCAACTTAAATAGGCTCATGAGCTCCATTTCCCCCGCCCTCGTCGGCACCACCTGCAACTGTCTTGCGCTGCGCCGCGCGGCGCGAGGCATCGCCCGTCGGTACGACGAGGCTCTCCGGCTGCTCGACCTCAACAACGGCCAGTTTGCCATGCTGTCCTCGATCGCCGCGCAGCAGCCTGCGTCCGTCCAGGCCATCGGCGTGCGGCTTGGCATGGACCGGACGACCGTCACCGCTGCACTCAAACCGCTGCAGCGCCGCGGCCTGGTGGTGATTTCGGTGGCCGATGATGATCAACGCAGTCGTGCGGTGCGGCTGACGCCAGCGGGCGCAAAGCTCCTTGACCGCGCCATGCCGATCTGGCAAGCGTCGCAGCAGGATGTCGCACATCAACTCGGCGGTGAAGAAGCATCGGCCACGTTGCGCAAGGCGCTCGCAGCGCTCGATTGAGCGAACAGGGCTGCATTAAAGTGCGAAGCATTTTTGCCCATTGATGTTGATATCAACCTATATGAGAAGGGAAGTGACATGACCAGCATCACCCAAGACAAACGGACTCCGACTGCGCTCCCTGCGGGCATCAAGATCGCGATCGCCGCCTGGGGCGCCGCAGTTGTCGCGGCAAGCAGCTCGGGGGCGCTCAGTGCGCTCGCCAAGGAGTTCATGCCCGCCTATGCCATGCTCGTCGTGCTCGGCATCGCCGTCCCGACGGCCCTTTATTTCGCACTGCCCTCCGTCCGTCGGACAGCCGATGGGATTGGACTTCGCAGGCTGACTCTCTTCCACATCTGGCGCATCCCGGCCGGCGCGTTGTTCCTCTACTACGCGGCGACCGGGGGGCTGCCGCTGCTGTTCGGGATCGTTGCCGGCATCGGAGACATCCTTGCCGGCCTCGGTGCCGCAACACTGGTGGGGCGCGCGGCAACGCCCTCGCAGTTGCGCCGCGTCCACCTCTTCGGCTTCGCGGATTTCATCTCTGCGGTAGGCACCGGACTGACCTTCACGCTGCTTCATGATCCGCTCATGGCGACACTGACCATGCTGCCGATGGCGCTGATCCCGCTTTTTGGCGTCGGGCTGTCGGGCGCCTCGCACATCATCGCGCTCACCCGGCTGACGGCCGCTGGAGGGCGGTGATGGCCGCCGCTGACTCCGCCATGGGGTACGAGACGCTGGCGCCGAACGCGAGGTCGCTGGCTACGGCCGCTGCTCCAGACATGCTGAGCGGCCCGTTGTTGCCGTTGCTCGCCCGCCTGGCGCTTCCGACAGTCGCGGTGATGTTCATGGTCACGCTGCTGAGTGTGGCCGAGACCTACTTCGTCAGCGTGCTCGGCACCGACGCGATTGCCGCCGCCTCGATGGTGGTGCCGGTGATCCTGCTCATGACCATGGTTTCGAACGGCGGAATAGGCGGCGGCGTGTCGTCGGCCATCGCCCACGCGCGCGGCGCCGGGCGCATGGAGGAAGCCGAGAGCCTGGTCTGGCACGCGCTGCTGCTAGGCGTCGCATTCGGCGCGGCCTTCACGATCTCGCTCTGGGCGGCGGGCCCTTGGCTTTACCGTTTCCTGGGCGGCCGCGGGGCATCGCTCGAGCAGGCAGTCCGGTACTCGAACATCCTCTTTGGCGGCGCGGCGGCGTCGTGGGCGCTGACCCTGCTGCAGGCGGCGTTGCGCGGCACCGGGAACGTGAAGGTGCCCGCGCTGGTCATCGCGGGTTCGGTTCTGACGGGGCTGTTGATCTCGCCCGCATTGATATCGGGCTGGTACGGGCTGCCGCGCCTTGGCGTTGCGGGAGCGGGCATCGCGCAGGTGCTGACCAACTTGCTAGGCCTGCTGGCCATCGTCGCCTACATGGGCTCGACGTCGAGCAGCTTGCGATTCCGGCCCCACCCGCTGCGCCCGGAGCACTTCAGGGCCATCCTCAGGGTCGGGGTGCCGTCGAGCCTGAATGCTGCGATGTCGAACGTTGCGCTGACTGCCGCGACCGCAGCGGCTGGGCGTTACGGTATCGCCGCGATTGCCGGTTACGGCATTGCATCACGGCTGGACGCCTTGCTCGTCCCTATCCTGTTTGGCTTCGGCACGGCAGCGCTGACGGTGGTCGCGACCAACCTCGGCGCGGGCCAGGTCGAGCGCGCCAGACGCGCGGCGTTCGTGAACGCGCTGTTCGTCGCCGGCGTGCTCGAGGTACTGGGCCTGATGCTCGCCTTTCGGCCACAGCTCTGGCTCAGCTGGTTCACGCAAAGCCCCGAGGTGCTGTCGGTCGGCGCACGGTACCTGCAGATCCTCGGTCCGACCTACGGACTGACCGCGATCGGAATGGAGCTCTACTTTGCCGGTCAAGGCGCACGTCGGATCGGATGGCCGATGGCCGGCACGGCAGTGCGGCTGGCATTTGCGGTCTGCGCGACCGTGCTGGCTGCAAGCGCTGCGGCAGAACTTAACAACGCCTTCGCGCTTGTCGCTACGGGCGTCGTGTGTGGTGCCGCGATCACCTTGTGGGGGTTTGCGCACGTTCGCTGGAGGGAGTTGTGAGTTGGAAGGCCACCCTCTGACCCGTGTTTTTGCAGCTGGCAGCACATGTGCAGTCGCAACCGTTCCTTGTCCATTGGAGATTTGACATGACACTTCCCACCATTCTTGTCACCGGCGCCACCGGTAAGATCGGCCGCGAGATCGTCCATCAGTTGCTCATCGCCGGCTGGCCGGTGCGCGCGTTGGTTCGCCAGCGTGACCTGCGTAGCCAGTCTCTGGCCCAAGCTGGCGCCGAACTCGCACTGGGTGATCTGACCGATCCCGAGTCACTGACGCTCGCCATGCGCGGGGCGCAGCGGGCGTTGTTCCTTCCCCCCTTCAGCCTTTACATGTCGCACATGGCGGTGGCCTTTGCCGATGCAGCACGCACGGTGCAACCGGAATCGGTGGTCTCGCTAAGCCAATGGATCGCTGCGCCCTCGCACCTTGCGTTCGCCACCCGCCAGCACTGGCTGGCCGACCGGCTGCTGGGATCGCTGCCGGGCATCGCCCACACCGTGGTCAATCCCGGCTTCTTCGCCGACAACGTGCTCCGTACACTTCCCTATGCCGCACACTTGGGCGTGCTGCCATGGCCGTACGGCAACGGCCGCAACGCCCCGCCTTCAAACGAGGACATCGCCGCTGTGGCGGCCATCGCGCTGATGGACCCTGAGCGCCACACAGGACGCAGTTACCGCCCTACGGGCCCGCAACTGCTGTCGCCGGACGCGATTGTGCAGACGATCGCGCGTGTTCTCGGTCACGGCGTCTCGAAGCTGCCGCTGCCCTTCTGGATGTTCGAGAGGGCCGCGCGGCTGGACGGCGCGACCATCGACGAGCTGCTGCCCTACCGCGCCTACATTGAGGACTACCGTGCGGGCGCCTTCGAGCTTGGCGCACCGACTGACGATGTGCTGGAGGTCACCGGCCGCCCGGCCGAGGACTTCGAGACCATCACCCGCCGCTACGCCGCGCTGCCTGCTTCACTGCCTACGCTGGCGCGCCGCCTGCGCACACTGGCCACTTTCCTGGCGATCCCGTTCACCCCGGGATACGGCCTGAAGGGCTACGCGCGCACGCTAAAGGAACCACGGGCGCTGCATCCTACGCTTGCGGTGCATTCCGACACCTGGCGGCGCGAGCGCCGTCTGCCGCCGCCTACAACCAGTCCGGCGCGGCCGGACCTTGCCCCGGATGCCCGCGCCGCTCGAGCGTCGATGAAACGGCAGGGGAGCACGCCATGAGTTTCACCCTGCCCGCATTGGGCTTTGGCGCCTTTGCCGGCACGCTGGCCGCGGCGCTGATCGCGGTGATGTCACGCTACCTGCCACGCAGGATGGCAAGGATCGGGGCGGTCGCGCTCCTGGTCTGGTTGATCTACGTGGGGGCCATCGGTGCCTCGGGTGTGCTGCGCAACGCCGGCCTGCGCCCTCCCGGCATCGTCTATCTCGCGCTGCCCGTCATTGGGTGCATCTTCCTGGTCACTGCGCGAGGGTCGACCGGTCGGCTGCTGGCTTTGGCCGTGCCCTTGTGGCTGCTCGTTGGTCTTCAGGTCTTCCGGGTCGGCGTCGAAGCGACCCTGCAGGCGCTGTTCCAGGCCGGACAGGTCCCGAGGCTGATGACTCTGGAGGGCGGCAATGTCGAAATAGTCATCGCGCTGGCTGCGCCGGCCGTCGCATGGCTGACGACGCGGGGTCCCTGGGGACTGCGCCTCGTATGGGTCTGGAACATCCTCGGGCTGGCGTCTCTGGTCAACGTTCTCGCGCGCGGTGTACTGACAGCTCCCGGGCCGTTGCACCTGATTCACGCCGAGGTTCCCAACCTGGCGATCGGCCAGTTCCCGTTCAGCTATATCCCCGGATTCATGGTGCCGCTGGCTCTCATCCTTCACCTGCTGGTCTTCCGCAGGCTTCGCAGTTCCACCAGCCTCAGCGGCGAAGGGGAGGTCATGAACGAGCCCGTGCGATGAGCCTCGAGAACCGGATAAGGGCTGTAGCCGAGCTCGGGAGGGGATGACGCATCGTATCCGAACCGGATGGTTTCATAGTCAAAGATNNTTTCACTAGCAATGAAGGGTTGCGCGGCCGATTACTGGCTCGCTGAACGGTCCCTGAGGGTTTTGGCGAGGTGTTCAACGAACGCCCGTAGCTCGTCGCGCGACGGCGTTCCGGCGGGCTCCCGCATCAAGGTAAGCGGGAAGCCGTAATGTCGTAAGATGGAGATAGGGGGTAACCAGCATGGAACTCGTCAAACTCGGGAAGAAGGGGCAAATCACGATTCCGAAGGCGTTGCTGCGCTCGATCGGACTGGTCGACGATGCGCCGTTGATTGTGGAAGCCACAAGCGACGGTGCGATCATATTGCGACCGGCCGCTGTCTCTCCGAAACGGCTCAACCAATTCACGAAAGATTATGGGATGACTCCCAAGAGGACCTTGGTGCGTACTTCAGTAAGAAAGGCTGCCCTGTATTGGGACCCGAGAGCCGCCATCTTTGGTTTTGAAACGCCAACCGCGAGGGCTCAAGATTACGAGCGTGAGTGTACAAGTGCGCAAATAGGTCCCGTTCGCCACGGTCAAGGGTTGTCATGCGAGAGTCGGCGAAGATGAGCGCATTGCGTTTCTCGCGGGACACGGGATGAATTTTCTGAAAGCCAGCGCGGAGCGCGACCGGGTCTATGAGAACCCGATTTGCCTGACTGTTCTCGCCCGTTAGCGACTCTCGCTCAACCTCATGCACAGTCTCAAGCAGACAGCCTTGACTGAGTTCACTCCATGCTCCAATTCGGAAGCACTCGATGATGAAGTTGGCAAAAACCCGCTTCGTCGTCATCGGCGACGGAGCTCAGAGCTCGAAGGGTGCAGGCAGGTCGTACAAGGTAAATAGCGCGGCTAGTTCCGACAGCGGCATGCCGAGCGCTTTGGCTGCCCTGCGGGCTGACACCTGCCCTTTTTCTAGTGCAAGATGCAAAAGCCGCACAAACGCCAAAGAGAACAAACGGGGCAGCTCCTCTTCGACATCGGTGTGCTTCTATTGAGAGAGCTCCGCTCGAGTCGGTTTATCAATCATGCGCAAATTGAGAAGGCGCCAGCCGAGGGCATCCGCCGTTACTCGCAATTGCTTTGCGATTTCAGCGAGATGGTGAGCGTCGTTCAAGCGTGTCTGGTCAATCAACGAATCAAGCGTAGCCCTCGGCATGAGTAGAGCTGCGGCAAAATTGTTCGCAAGTTGTTCCACTCTATGAGCGCTCTTCCGGTCTTCAATGGAATTGGACTCTCTGTAGTCTGGGAGCATGGCTTCCCAAGTCAGCGTGTGAAAGAGCTCATGCGCCAAATCGAAATAGCGCCGCGGCGCGCTTTCGTGTCGATTCACGAGAATGACTCCCAGTTCGCGGAGGTGGCAAGCCGCGCCCGAAATAGCGCCTTGCTTGAGACGCCTACCTGTATCCACGAATAGGATAGGGATGTCGAGCTGTTTTTCGATCCAATCGACGAGTTTCAACGCAGGCACCGGCCCCAATTGATGCTGCTCGACGAGCAATTCAGCGTGTCGCTGAGCCAATTCGAAAGTGCTGTGTATGTCTAGCTGGAGTGCGTACTTCAATGGACTATGCGCCGAAGACTCCAGCTGGCGTAGCCAGCGAAGCATGCCAATCCAACCACTCGCTTCAGATTCGAAGCGGTCAAGCTCGCTCTTCGGCAAGTCAGGGCTGGCCCGCCAGGAGTATTGCGCTTCGGCAACGACTGTGAAGGGGTCAAGGAAGAACTCGACATCCTTGTCGAGGACGTCACTGAGCTTCAAGAGTTCATCAGACTTCACGGCCCGTTTGCCGTTTTCAATATCCGAGAGTGTCTGCCGGTTTTCGAACCCCAGGGCAGAGCTAATGTCATCTTGGGTCTTACCAAGCTTTTCCCGGGCGAACTTAACCCGGGGGCCAACGAGGGCGGAGGTCTGAATCTCCCCATGCCTAAA
>PLEY01000085.1 GCA_003136595.1 Burkholderiales bacterium | reverse complement strand
ATCGACCCAAAATCACCGTTTCAGACGCATCTGCCGTTGGAAACACGGGACCCCTTTCAGACGCATATGCCGTTGGAAGAGGCTCAAGCTTGACATCGAAAAGGATGTGCCTAGAATGGGCGGCGGAAATTGAGCCCCTCAACAATCCGCTCGCGCTTGGCCGACGCTGGTCGGCTGGCGCGTTCGGTCCGCCCGCACAGTCACGTGCCCAGTTCCCTGTCGGGGCGCTGACTGGGTCCAGCTGGAGTGCTGTCCGGGAGTGTCTGGGGGCGTAATCTGGGCTGTTGTCTGGACCGCAACCCGAAGCAGGACCAGAAGCGTGCCGGCGTACGCACCAGTACGCAACAGTACGCGCAGGTACGCGAGCCAGCGGCCCTCTCGGTGTTCATGAAGCGCTTCCCGGAATTCCTGACACCGGGATCGCGCTCAGCCAGGTTCAACCTGTGTCCAATGGAATTGTGGCCTCATGCACGCAGCCAAGACAAAGCATCGCAGGTCAACTCAGCTCCTCGCTTCGCACGGCCATCACTCCACGCCAACTGCCCGGTCTGATCGGTCCCACGTAATCCCGAGAATCCTTCGAGGCTGCCCGGATGAGTGAGGGTCACGCTGCGACCGGCCTGCAGGGCCTTGCGGAAATCATCTCCCGGCAGTATCAGCCGCTGACTTTCAGTATCGTCGAAATCGGCGCCCGTCCGATCGAGGCACAGCACGAGCCCTTCTACGCGATCCTCGATGCGTTTCCCGGGTCTCGTGTGACCGCATTCGAGCTCGACGAAAGCCTGTGCGCCGAGATGAACCGAACAGCCCGTGCCGGCGTCAGGTTCCATCCCGCAGCGCTCGGACGAAGAAGCGAGATCCGCACGCTTTATCACACCGCCGAGCCGATGTGTACATCGCTGTACCCACCGAATGAAGCCTTCCAGCGCCTCTACAATAATCTTGAGGTGGGCCAGCTGAAGTCGACCGAAAGCATTGCGACCATCAGCCTCGACGAGTTTGCGGCGGGAGCGGACATCGAGCCTGTCGATTTCATCAAGATCGACGTCCAGGGCGCGGAGCTCGATGTTTTCCAGGGCGCCCCAAGGATCCTCGGGCAGGCACTTGCGATCGTCTCCGAAGTGGAATTTGTTCCGCTCTATCTGGATCAACCGCTCTTCGGTGAAGTCTGCGCGTTCCTCGATGCGCATTCCTTCATGTTTGGCCGTTTTCTCAACATGGGCGGACGGAGCCTGAAACCCCTGATGATCGACAACGACCCGAATTTCCGCTCGCAATACATGTGGGCGGACGCGCTCTTCATGCGTAAGGTCACCACGCTTTCTGAACTGCCCCCAGAGTCCTGGCTGCGCCTGGGCGTCCTCATGACGGTCTATGGAAGCTATGACCTCGCGTTCTTCTGCTTCAACCTCTTTGACATGAAGCACTCCACCAGCATCTGCATGACCCACTACGGTTTTTCCGGCGGCGATTAGCGCCGATTCGGTCTGTTACGCCTTCTGACTCCGATCAGCGCGTGCGCCGCACGCTCGGACCGGCAAGGTCGACGATGAAGGCGTATTGCTCGGCGGTCTCCTCGAGCTGCCGAAAGCGCCCCGAGCGGCCGCCGTGGCCCGCTTCCATGTTGGTCTTGAAGACGAGTGGCGCGGCATCGGTCTTGTGCGCACGCAGTTTTGCGACCCACTTGGCAGGCTCGAAATACTGCACCTGCGAATCGTGCAGCCCGGTGGTGACCATCATGGCTGGATAGGCCTGGGCGCGCACGTTGTCATAAGGCGAGTAGGAGAGCATGTACTCGTAGTAGGCGGCATCCTTCGGATTGCCCCATTCGTCGAATTCGTTGGTGGTGAGCGGGATGCTCTCGTCGAGCATGGTGGTCACGACGTCGACGAAAGGGACATCGGCCAGGATACCCCGATAGAGATCCGGCCGGGCGTTCATGATGGCGCCCATGAGGAGTCCGCCCGCACTGCCCCCTTCGGCGAACACCTTGCCGCGCGCGGCATAGCCCAGACTGATCAGGGCCTCGGTCACATCGATGAAATCATTGAAGCTGTTGACCTTGCGCAGCTTCTTGCCGTCCTCGTACCAGGCGCGGCCCATCTCCTCGCCGCCGCGGACATGGGCGATCGCATAGACAAAGCCCCGGTCGAGGAGCGACACCAAGCTTGAAGAAAAGCTTGGGTCGAGCGCATAGCCATAGGATCCATAGCCATATTGGAGCAGGGGCGCACTGCCGTCGCGCCGCGTGCCGATATGATAGACCAGCGATACCGGCACCTTGACCGCGTCCCGCGCGGTGACCCAGATCCGCTCGGTGCGATAGTGCGAGGCGTCATAGCCCCCCAGGACTGGCTGCTGCTTCCTGAGTTCGCGCACGCCCGTGGCCATGTCAAGATCATAGGTCGAGGTGGGCGTGGCAAGCGAGCTGTATTGATAGCGCAAGACGACACTGTCCTGCTCAGGGTTGGCGCCGAGCGCCATGGTGTAGGCGGCCTCATCGGAACTCACGTAGCGTGGGGCACCGGTGGGTATGCCCTCTGACCACGGCTGCACGCGCAGCCGGCGCAGTCCCTCGCTGCGCTCGTCAATCACCAGATACTGCTCGAAGAGCGCAAACGAATTGATGAACACCTGGCGCGTGTGGGGTACGAGGTCGCGCCAGGCGCCCCGTTCGCCAAGGGCGTCGTCTGCAACCTGCATCAGCCGGAAATTGGGAGCCTCCCAGTCGGTGCGGATCACCCAGCGGTTGGCGATGTGGTCGGCGTCATAGAGGAAGTCGCGCTGGCGCGGTGCGATCACTCGGAACTCGCCTGTCGGGGTCGCGGCGCTTAAGACGCGTTCCTCATCGGACACCGTGCTCGAGACGTGGATGACGATGTAGCGTTCCGAGCCCGTCTTGCCGACCGATGTGTAGTAGCTCGGGTCCACTTCTTCGTAGACCAGGACGTCGGTCGCCGGATCGGACCCGAGCACGTGACGCCGCACCCGGCAGCTGCGCAGGCTCTCGGCGTCGTTCTCGACGTAGAAGAACGTCTGGTTGTCGTCGGCCCAGACGGCCTGTCCATTCGTGCCCGTGATGACCTCGGCATGATCGGTGCCGGTCTCCAGATTGCGAACGCGCAGTCGGTACTGCCTGCGACCGGTGTCGTCCTCGGCATAGACGACCAGATTCTGTGAGGGACTGTAGGCGGCCGGATGGGCGTGATAGTAGTCGTGCCCGGTCGCCATCGCATTCACATCCAGGATCGTGGTCTCGGCAGCCTCGGCGCGATCGGCGCGGCGCACGTAGATCGGATACTCGGAGCCTTCGGTATAGCGCGTACGGTACAGGTAGCCGTGCGAGCGATACGGCACGCTCGCGTCATCCTGCTTGATGCGCCCCTTGATCTCCTGATAGAGGGTCTCGCGCAAGGGCGCATAACGCTGCGCGTAGGCTTCGTACCAGCGGTTCTCGGCCTCAAGGTAGGCCAGCACGTCCGGATCGGTGCGGGCGTCGTCGCGCAGCCAGTAGTACGGATCAATGCGCGTGCCGTGTGGCGCCTCGACACGATGCGGCCGCACGGCGGCCTCGGGTGGGCGTGGCAAGCCAGCCGCGTCTTTGTTCATCGAACTCATGGGCAATGCCTGGTTGGGACCTGACGGAAATGGGGGCTCTGACCTCTGGTCCGGGCCCAGGCGCAGTACAGGCCGCGGTGGCTGGCTCGGCCCGAAGGGCCCTGTGTCGCGAGGCCTTTGAGCAATCGAGACCACTCGGACCGGCCTGGACCAGAGCGCATTCTACGCGCCGTTTTAGCCGTGCTCGCACACCTTTCTCACGGACCGAAAATAAAGTGTTGCAGAGTGTTCCTCTGTGGAATAGAGTTCTCTGCAATATCTGGAAACTGGGGGTGCCGTGGCATGTGTGCCGGAGTGCATACCGCAGCCTCACTGGAGTTCAAAGTCGACTTCGGGGTTGTGCGCGATGCCGCGCTGCATGTGGAGCCCGGGTTGAATGGGGCCGCTGCCGCGCGCCATCCGCAAAGCCCGCGAAGGCTCATGATCCTGGTCGAAAGTGATGTGCAGTCAGGCCTCCATGTCATGCCGGGAAGTGCCGCGCGCAGCTCGCCTTCGGGACTCCTGCCGAAGATCACCCAGCTCGGTTGGAGCGCGCCGGATCCAACGGGGTTTGCAGGCGGCCTGGTAGCCGCGCGGCGCCCGGGCCGCCCTGCCCCGAACGAGCGCCCCAATCTTCTGCCCGGCAGGGTCGGACTGTTTCCCCAAGATGTCGGCGGGCGCGCCGCATTCGTTCTCGCGCTTTCCAGCCGGGGCGATGCGACCCGGCTCCAAGGCGGCTTCGCGCCCTGCGAGTGATGACATGGCCGGGCACGACGAGCTCATCCACCAGCAGTTGCGCCTTAAGATCATGGCCACGCTCAATACGCTCCCCGCCCCGGCCTCGATCGAGTTTTCGCGCCTGCGCGCCGTGCTCGCTGCGACTGACGGCAACTTGGGTGCCCATCTGAACATCCTCGAGGGTGCGGGCTATATCATCGTCGAGAAGGATTTCGTGAAGAAGAGGCCACGCACGCGCGTGCGCCTCGCGCGCGCGGGCAAGCTGGCCTTCGATCAGCACATCGCTTATCTGCGTGCCATCGTCGAGGCGGCCGAGCACCGCACGCCGGTCTAGCCGAGAAGCACCCGTATTCCCACAACAGACAGGAAGGCTGCCATGCAAACGGAATCGCTGCCCGATTCAGTCCCCGACATACTGCAAAGCCGCGCCTCGGGTATCCTGTTTTTCGCGAGCTTCGGCGCGCTCTGGCTCTCCCTGTCGCTGTCGTTTTTGCACCGGCTCGACCTGGCAGCGATCGCACTCCTCGCGGCGGGCTGGTTCTCCCTGGTGCTGCCGTCGGTCTGGATGCTGCGCCGCGTGGGCGAGCGCGCCCCGCCTCGGCAACCGGACGACGACGAGCGCGCGCGGCAGCGCATGTTCCGCATCGTCAACCTTGTGCAATGGACCGCCGTCGGGGTGGCGGTGGTCGGCCTGCAGTGGGCGGGCTATCCGCTCTACGTGGTTCCGGCGATTGCGGCCATCATCGGCCTGCACCTGTTTCCCCTCGCCTACTTGTTTCGCTACAGCCTGCATTATCTGACCGGCGCCGTCCTCGTCGCCTGGGCGATCGCAGCGCCCCTGCGCACAGCCCCCGCCGAAATCGCTGGCGTGACAGGCCTCGGGACCGGAGCCATATTGTGGTGCAGTGCAGCGCTGACGCTGCTCTACAGCATTTTCCTGTTGACCACGCGTCTCGAGCAGGCCCCGCACCGCTGACAAGTCCCTCCTCAACCTTCCTCAATCCGCACTCGGAACGCCTGGGGGGCTCGCGAAAGCATCGCGCTATGCCCTATCATCTGGGCTTTGCCCGCCGGGCCCGGCACCGCGCCCCGGCTCCAATGCCGTCACCACCGCAGTCACTTCCCGGAACCCGCACACGTTCATGAAATCCGACTCCGAAATTGCCCGCGCCGCCACGCTCCTGCCGATCGCAGAGATCGCCACCCGCGCCGGACTTGATCCGGCCTCGATCGAACCCTATGGCTGGTTCAAAGGCAAGTTCACGCCGCCGGCTACACTGCCTGGCGCGCCACGCGGCAAGCTCATCCTTGTCACCGGCATCAGCCCGACGCCGCCCGGTGAAGGCAAGACCACCACGACCATTGGCCTTGGCGACGCCCTGAACCTGCTCGGTCACAAGGCCATCGTGTGCCTGCGTGAGCCGAGCATGGGCCCGGTGTTCGGCAAGAAGGGCGGCGCGACCGGCGGTGGCTTTGCCCAGGTCGTGCCGATGGAGGAGATCAACCTGCATTTCACGGGCGACTTCGCCGCGATCGCCCAGGCCCACAACCTCTTGGCTGCCCTGATCGACAACCACATCCACCAGGGCAACGTGCTCGGTATCGACACACGCCGCATCACCTGGCGCCGCGTGCTCGACATCAATGACCGGGCCTTGCGGGAGACGGTCGTCGGACTCGGCGGGCCGGCCAATGGCTACGCCCGCGAGGACCGCTTCGACATCGTGGTCGCGTCGGAACTGATGGCTATCCTGTGCCTTGCAGCGGACCTCCAGGACCTCAAGCGCCGCATCGGACAGGTCGTGGTGGGGTCGACGCGCAGCGGCCAGCTGGTGCGCGCGGCGGACCTGAAGGCCCATGGAGCGCTCGCAGCCCTGCTCAAAGAGGCCATCAAGCCCAATCTGGTCCAGACGCTCGGCGGCAGCCCCGCCTTCATCCATGGCGGACCGTTTGCCAACATCGCGCACGGCTGCAGCTCCGTGATCGCCACGCGCGCGGCGCTGTCTCTGGCCGACTACGCGATCACCGAGGCCGGCTTCGGCGCCGATCTGGGCGCTGAGAAATTCATCGACATCAAGTGCCGGACGGCGGGCCTGAAGCCTGCCGCGGCCGTGATCGTGGCGACGGTGCGCGCCCTGAAGTACCACGGGGGGCTCGATCTGCCCGATCTCTCACAGGAGAATCCCGGCGCCATCGAGCGCGGCCTCGTCAACCTCGAGCGCCATGCGCGTAACCTCGCCGACACCTTCGGCCTGTCGGCGATCGTCGCCCTGAACCATTTCGCGGGCGACCGTCCGGGTGAAGTTGAACTGATCCGCGAGCGGATGGGCCAGATCGGCGTGCCGGTCATCGAGGCGCGTCACTGGGCCGAGGGCGGAGCGGGTGCGCAAGCCCTGGCCCGTGAAGTGGTCCGCGTGGCGGCCGCGAGCCGCCCGCTCACCTTCGCCTATCCGGACGAAGCGAGCCTTGCGGAGAAGATCGAAAGTGTCGCGCGCCGCATCTACCATGCGAGCGGCGCGAGTTATGGGCCGGGTGTCGCCAAGCAGCTCAAGGGGTTTGCCGAGGCGGGCTATGGACACCTGCCGGTGTGCATCGCCAAGACGCCCTATTCCTTCTCGACCGACGCTGAGCGCCGCGGTGCACCGGTGGACCATGTGCTGCACATCCGCGAAGTCCGCCTCTCGGCGGGCGCGGGCTTTGTGGTCGCGATCTCAGGCGATGTGATGACCATGCCGGGGCTGCCCGCCCATCCGGCCTCGGAGCACATCGATATCGATGAACTGGGCAACATCACGGGCATCTCATAGGCCTGCTGCATGATGAAGCCAAAGGCTTGCGCCCCGGGACACGCGACCGCTCACCNNCCGGATCGTCGTCGAATTCGGGCAGCTCCGTGACCCAGCGGTGCAGGTCGGTAAAGCGCACCGTCAGGGGATCGACATCCGGGTGGGCATCGATGAGCGCAAGCGCGATCTCCAGCGTCTCAGTCCAGCGCATCGCCGTCTCCTAGGCTTCCTTGGCGTGATTGATGGTGTAGCGGGGTATCTCAATGACCAGATCGCTGTCCCTGACGATCGCCTGGCACGACAGGCGCGACAGCGGGGTCAAGCCCCAGGCGCGGTCGAGGAGGTCATCCTCGTTGTCGTCTGACGGAGCGAGACTCGAAAAGCCCTCGCGCACGATGACGTGACAGGTGGTGCACGCGCACGACAGTTCGCAGGCATGCTCGATCTCGATGTGATGGTTGAGCAGATTGCGGCAGATGCTCACACCGCTGTCGGCTTCGATCAGAGCGCCCTCCGGACAGATTTCGACGTGCGGCAGTACCTTGATATGGGGCATGGCTTCCTCAGAGAATCTCGTCCAGGCGCCTGCCGGAGAGGGCCCGTCGGATCCCCTCGTCCATGCGGCGCGCGGCAAACGTTTCAGTGCCGCGCGCGAGGCTGTCGATCGCGTTCTTGATGGCCACGTGATCGGTCCCCTGGGCGGCGCTCGCGACTTCGCGGACCAGACATTCAAGACGCTCGCGTTCCTCGGACGACAGGAGCGCCGCATCCTCGCCGAGCGCTGACCGGGTCGCGGCAACGAGGCGTTCAGCCTCGACCTGTTGCTCGCGCACGGCGCGGGCCTGCATGTCCGCCTGGGCCGCGCCAAAGCCCTCCTCGAGCATGCGCGCGATATCGCTCTCGGCAAGGCCGTAGGCGGGCTTGACCATGATCGACGCCTCCACACCCGAGGTCATCTCGCGCGCGGCGACCGAGAGCAGCCCGTCGGCATCGACCTGGTACGTCACGCGGATGCGGGCGCCCCCCGCCACCATGGGCGGGATGCCGCGCAGCTCGAAGCGGCCGAGCGAGCGGCAGTCGGCGACCAGTTCGCGCTCGCCCTGGACGACGTGGATCGACAGCGCCGTCTGGCCGTCCTTGAAAGTCGTGAACTCCTGGGCGCGGGCCACCGGCAGGGTGGAATTTCGGGGGATGATCTTCTCGACCAGCCCGCCCATCGTCTCCACGCCCAGGGACAGCGGGATCACGTCGAGCAGCAGCCAGTCGTCGCCACTGGCGCGATTGCCAGCCAGAAGGTTGGCCTGGATGGCGGCGCCCAGCGCCACCACCTCATCGGGATCGAGGTTGGTAAGGGGTTCGCGGCCAAACAGGCGGCCGACCGCGGCACGCACCTCGGGCATGCGCGTTGCACCTCCCACCAGGATGACGCCATCGACCGCTTCGACCTTCTGGCCCGCATCGCGCAGGCATTTCTGCACGGCGAGAATGGAGCGTCGGATGAGGTCGGACGTGGCCGTGACGAGCTCGGCGCGGGTGACCTCCACGCCATATGCCTGCCCTCTGAGCGTCACCCGAAAGTGTTCCGTCTCGGCGACGGACAGCGCCTCCTTGACGCGCCGCGCCTCGACGCTCAGTTGCGCCTGCTCCTCGCGGGAGAGCGCAGCCACGCCGAGTCGATCGACGACCAAGGCCACGAGTCTTGCGTCGAAGTCGTCTCCGCCGAGGGCGGAATCCCCGCCGGTCGCGAGCACCTCGAAGATACCGCGCGAGAGTTTCAGGATCGAGATGTCGAAGGTGCCGCCGCCCAGATCGTAGACGGCGTAGGTCCCCTCTGAGCCATTGTCCAGACCATAGGCGATGGCCGCCGCGGTCGGCTCGTTCAGAAGGCGCAACACATTCAGGCCCGCGAGCTGCGCGGCGTCCTTGGTCGCCTGACGCTGGGCGTCGTCGAAATAGGCGGGCACCGTGATGACGGCCCCGACCAGGTCATCGCCGAGCGAATCCTCGGCCCGTTGCCGCAGGGTGGCCAGGATCTCGGCGGACACTTCGACCGGACTCTTGATGCCCGCGCGGGTGCGCAGCTGCACCATGCCCGGCGCATCGATGAAGTCATACGGCAGATGCGGGCCATAGAGCCTCTGCACATCCGCCAGACCGCGACCCATGAATCGCTTGGCCGAGACGATGGTATTGACCGGATCGACGGCCCTCTCGGCCAGCGCGGCCAAGCCGATGCGGGTGCGCCCGCCCTCCGCGTAGTGGACCGCGGAAGGAAGCAACGCGCGGCCTTCCTCGTCAGGCAGCACTTCGGGCAGGCTGTTGCGGATCGTCGCGACGAGGGAATTGGTGGTGCCGAGATCGATCCCGACGGCCAGTCGCTTCTGGTGCGGCGCGGGGGCCATGCCGGGTTCGGAGATTTGAAGGAGTGCCATGCTTTAGGGAGGGGCGATTTCGGGAAAAAGATGCGGGCAAGAGTGAGGGTGGAGAGGTGCATTCAGGTCGGCTGGGGCACGGCCGAAGACGGCCTGAACCTGCGGACCTGGCTGCCCACTCAGGCCTCGCTGGCCAGCGCGCGATCGAGCGCATCGGCGACATCGGCTGCGAAACGGTCGAGGAACATGAGTTTTCGGACCGCCTCGACCGCAGCAGTGGGGTTGGCGGGGTCGGCCGGGCCATCGAGGGACACGGCAACCTCCCGGATCGCCGCAGCGCGAGCCCGCCCGAGCGTCGCCTCGATCGCCTCGAGAGCGCCGCGGTCATGCGCCTGCTCGGCGTCCTCGAGCGACTCNNAGCGCAATGCCGCGCAGCTCACACAGGTAGCGCGCCCGCGCGACATCGTCATTCAGGGTCCGGTAGGCCTCGTTGGCGCGCGTCGCCCACTGCAGCGCGACGCGCTTTTCGGCGTCACCAGCGGCCGCGAACCGGTCCGGGTGCACCTGCGAGAGAACCTGCCGATAGGCCGCCTCGAGCGCCTTGCGATCGATCGCAAAGCCCACTGGCAACTCGAACAGCGCGAAGTGGTTCCGGGTGATATCCATCAAGAAAAAAAGGCGGCCGGGCCGCCTTCCTCGGATGCTGCGCCAAGCCTAGACGCGAAAGCTCTCGCCACAGCCGCATTCGTCCTTGACGTTCGGATTGTGGAAGCGGAATCCCTCGTTCAAGCCCTCGCGCGCGAAGTCGAGCTCGGTACCATCAATGTAGGGCAGACTTTTCGGGTCGACAAACACCTTCACGCCATGGCTCTCGAACACCTGGTCGGTGGGCTCGGGCCGATCGACATACTCAAGCTTGTAGGCCAGCCCCGAGCAGCCGGTGGTGCGCACGCCAAAGCGCAGCCCGTCGCCCTTGCCGCGGCGCTCCAGGTAACGCGTGACATGCTGGGCTGCTTTCTCGGTGAGTGTGATGGCCATGGTGCGCGGGTGAGGACTCGAAGAAGTGGGTTTTTTGGAAATGCGCCCGAGATGGATTGCGCCCCGAAGTGTCCGAAATGTCTTCAGGCGGCCTTGGGCTGGGCTGCGACCTCGGCGTGTTTGGTCTGGTAATCCAGCACGGCAGCCTTGATCGCATCTTCAGCCAGGATCGAGCAATGGATCTTGACGGGGGGAAGCGCCAGTTCCTCGGCGATCTGATTGTTCTTGATCGTGAGCGCCTCATCCAACGTCTTGCCCTTGACCCATTCCGTGATGAGCGAGGACGAGGCGATCGCCGAGCCGCACCCATAGGTCTTGAACTTGGCGTCGGCGATGCGGCCGTCGGCACCCACGCGGATCTGCAGTTTCATCACGTCGCCGCAGGCGGGCGCGCCGACCATGCCGGTGCCCACCGCCGTGTCGTTCTTGTCAAACGAGCCGACGTTACGCGGGTTTTCGTAGTGGTCGAGGACTTTTTCCGAATAGGCCATCTTGTGCTCCTTAGTGTGCTGCCCACTGGATGGAATTGATATCGACCCCATCCTTGTACATTTCCCAAAGCGGCGACAGGTCGCGCAGCTTGGAGATCTTGCTTTTTAGCAGATCGATCGCGAAATCCACGTCCGACTCAGTCGTGAAGCGGCCGATCGTAAAGCGGATCGAGGAGTGCGCGAGCTCATCGCTGCGGCCCAACGCACGCAGCACGTAGCTGGGCTCAAGGCTCGCCGAAGTGCAGGCCGATCCCGAGGACACCGCAATGTCCTTGATCGCCATGATGAGCGACTCGCCCTCGACAAAGTTGAAGCTGACATTGAGGTTATGCGGCACGCGCGACTCGAAGTCGCCGTTCAGATAGACCTCTTCCATGCTCTTCAATCCCGCCCAGAGCCGGTCGCGCAACATGCGCACGCGCTCGGTCTCGGCACCCATCTCAAGGCGTGCGATCCGAAACGCCTCGCCCATGCCGACGATCTGATGCGTGGCGAGCGTTCCCGAGCGCAAGCCACGCTCGTGTCCGCCGCCGTGCATCTGGGCCTCCAGGCGCACGCGCGGCTTGCGGCGCACATAGAGGGCACCGATGCCCTTCGGCCCGTAGGTCTTGTGGGCCGTGAACGTCATGAGATCGACCGGCCACTTCTCGAGGTCGATCACGACCTTGCCCGTGGCCTGCGCGGCGTCGCTGTGAAAGATGATGCCCTTCTCGCGGCACAGCTTCCCCAGTGCCGGGATGTCCTGGATGACGCCGATCTCGTTGTTGACCAGCATCACCGAGACCAGGATCGTGTCGGGACGGAGCGCTGCCGCCAGCTGTTCGACCGAGATCAGGCCGTTCTCAGCCGGCTGCAGGTAGGTCGCCTCGAAACCTTCACGCTCGAGTTCGCGCACCGTATCGAGGACCGCCTTGTGCTCGGTCTTGACGGTGATGATGTGCTTGCCCTTGTCCTTGTAGAAGTGCGCGGCGCCCTTGATCGCGAGGTTGTTGCCCTCGGTGGCACCCGACGTCCAGATGATTTCTCGCGGATCGGCGTTGACGAGCCGCGCCACTTCATCGCGGGCCTCCTCGACGGCTTTTTCCGCATCCCATCCGTAGCTGTGGCTGCGCGAGGCGGGGTTGCCGAACTGGCCCGTCAGATACGGGATCATCTTTTCGGCCACCCGTGGATCGACCGGCGTGGTCGCCGAGTAGTCCATGTAGATGGGAAGACGTGCAGGGGTATTCACGAACAGTTCCTTCGGCAGAATGGGTTGATCAGGAATGCACAACCGGGGTTACCGGGTCGCTCGCCGCATCCTTGGCACCGGCGGGCCGGTGATCGCGGATCACTCCGACGTGGCCCTGCTCCTGGTGGCGGCGCAGACGTTCGCGCTGTTGGGTGACCAGGTCCTGGAGGGTCACGGAGTCGAGATACTCGACCATATGGTGGTTCAGGTTGGCCCACAGGTCATGGGTCAGGCAGCGATGGTCGTCCAGGCAGTTTTCCTTGCCCTTGCACTGCGTCGCATCGATGGGCTCGTCGACCGCATAAATGATGTCGGCCACCGAAATGTCGGCCATGCGGCGCGCCAGCGAATAGCCGCCTCCGGGGCCACGAACGCTATCGACCAGCGCGTGGCGGCGCAGCTTGCCAAACAACTGTTCCAGATACGACAGCGAAATGCTCTGGCGGCCGCTGATGCCAGCCAGGGTGACCGGGCCTGCATGTTCGCGCAGCGCCAGGTCGATCATGGCGGTCACGGCAAAACGACCCTTGGTGGTCAAACGCATTGCAATCAGATCCTGAAAAACCTCGAACGAGTGAAAAACGTCTCATCCCTTGGTAAGCACTATACCCGAGTAAGTTTCTCAACTATAGATTAACCCAGTAAAACAGTCAAGTAATCGCCTCTCAATCGCCTCTCTCATCACCTTTTCCATTGTTGCCTCTTTCCCGTCGCCTCTTTCCGTGGCAAATGCAGGAGGATCATGAGAAACCAGTTCGACAACGCGTCCTCAGCCACGCGGGCTATCGATAGAGTTCCGCGTCACGCCTTGAAACCGTTGAGTCACGCGCGGCGGTCACCATCATGATTTCGGCAAGAGCAAGCGCGCACAATGCTGTCGGGGGCCGTCCCCCGTTTGGAGGGGGACGGACGTTCTGAATGCGGGTATCGAGTTGAAGCCTGGTTCGGGAAAGTGCGCGCAGCTTCCAATCATCACGTCCTCTCCGATGAATCAAGCGAGAATTTGGTCTCGAGCGCACTGATCGTAAAAAGGGGGTGAACCAAATGGCTTTTCGGTCGCGGAAGGGCTTGCTCCTCATGCTGCTGGTCGCTGCGTTGGGAGGCCAGGGATGCGCTACTCTGCCGGAGCGGGCCGCTACGCCCGCCAGCTTCGCGATTAGCGATTTCGACTCAACTTTTCTTGGCACCTTGGCCAAGCAAAGCCTACCTCCTGAAAGTCGGCTCTCGGGCTTTGAACTGATGCCCGTTGCCGATGCCGCCTACGCAGCCCGAATCGAATTGTGCCAAAAGGCCGAGCGCACCCTTGACCTTCAGTACTACTTGCTCCAGGGAGACAACACGGGGAAGTTCTTGATGCGTGCCGCACGGGACGCCGCCCTGCGCGGCGTGCGCGTACGGATACTCATCGACGACTATTACACGGCGGGGGAGGACCCCTTGTTAGCTTCACTGGGCGCCACACCGAATCTGGAGATCCAGATTTTCAATCCGTTTCCAGCATGGCGCAGCTCATCCACGGGTCGGTTCATCGCTGCGGGGGCGGATTTCGGCAGAGTGGACCACCGGATGCATAACAAGCTGCTTGTCGCCGATAACGCGATGGCCGTCGCGGGCGGACGAAACATCGCTGACGAGTATTTCATGCGCGCCGCCGAGAACAATTTCGTTGATATGGACGTGCTTGCCGCCGGTCCGGTGGTACAAGAATTGTCGTCCATTTTCGACCGGTACTGGAACAGCCAATACGTCTATCCCCTTTACGCCATCGTTTCGGCACCCGTATCTGATGCAGCGGCTCGCCGCGCTTTCGAAGCGCTCACCGCGGATGCAGTCCCTCCGACCGAAACGGTGCCACCTCGCCCTGAGCTTATCCAATTCACTGCGGTAGCCCGCGATATCCAGGCGCGTCACCTTCATCTGACTGCGGCAGAGGCCACCGCATTTGCCGACCCGCTCGACAAGGTGACGGGCAAGTATGCCGACGACCGTTCCGGCACCGTTCGCGCACGCGTCGCTCAGGCCATGCGTGCGGCCCAACAGTCAGTATTGGTTATCTCGCCTTACTTCGTGCCCGGAAAGCTCGGATTGGAGGCGATGCAGGGGCTATCGGAGCGCGGGGTCCGGCTCACCCTCATCACCAACTCGCTGGCCTCGACAGACGAGCCGCTGGCGCATGGCGCCTACATCGAATCCCGCGCTGAGATGCTGAAGATTGGGGTCAACATCTACGAGCTCAGCCCAACGCTCGCCCAAAAAGGAAGAAAACTGGGTCAATTCGGCCGTTCGCTAGGACGGCTCCATGCAAAGGTGGCAGTGATTGACGAGCGCAAGCTCTTCGTCGGTTCGATGAACCTCGATGAACGCTCGGAGCGCTTAAATACCGAGCTGGGCATGCTCATCGACAGCCCGGACCTGGCCCGACAATTCTTACAAATGTCCGCGCTAACCGAGTCTGCCTACCACCTCAGGTTGTCTGCCGATGGCCGCGATATTGAGTGGGTCAGTGGATCGGGCCCTGATGCCGAAGTCGTGAAAGCCGAGCCAGAAACTTCGTGGTGGCTAAGATTTCAAGTCTGGCTCCTTTCAGATGTGATTCCCGCTTCGGAGCTATGAGGGGCTCGGCACTAGCTCGCGATTGGCGGATCTCGGACTACACGCAAAGTCCCATCGGCATCGCCCGAGTGCTGTACGTCGAAGCACGCTTTGGTGTGGACCGGAAGGAGTCGGCGGTCCGAACGAGCACGCCACCGCCCAAGCCTCGCACCCGCCAATTGGAGAAGCTGCGCGGCTCGATATGAGAACCCAGACTCGCAACCCGCACATTGACGTCCTTCGAGGCGTTTCAATCATCGCGGTAATGTTGCTGCACTTCACGCTCGCATTCGGGATAGGAAACAGCCCCTTCGCCGAGTTGCTGGGCCTGAGATTTGCGAGGGCATTGATCTTCAATGGGAACTTCGGAGTAACCCTCTTCTTCGTGATCTCAGGCTACCTGATTACATCGATGTCGGTGTTGCGGTGGGGGGCTCTCGCAAGGATCGATCTGCCAACCTTTTATACCTACCGATTCGCGAGGATTATCCCTGCCCTGTTGGTCGCGCTCATTGTCATCGTGACGTTAGGCTGTCTTGGAGTTCCGTACTTCAGCAACACCGATGATGGTCATCACCTGACTGCTTCCTATTTTTGGATTGCGGTCGGCTCAATTCTGACTTTTTGGCATAACGTCTTGATGCAACAGCAGGGCTGGTTCAATTACTGCCTGAATATTTATTGGTCGCTTTCGGTTGAAGAGGTCTTCTACCTTGGGCTGCCCGCATTCTGCCTTCTCTTCCGGCGCACAGGGCTCTTCGTTGTTGCCTGCGTGGCACTGATCATTTATGGGCCAGTGTATCGCTCATATCACCTAGGCAACGGGCTGTTCTGGGAATGCGGCTACGGGGCCTGCTTTGATTCGATTGCTCTGGGGTGTCTTAGCGCATTGCTTGCACGCCGTCGAGCTCCGGGCAGACTAACTGCGACGCTTCTGCGTGCGCTGTCCGCGAGTGGCATCGTCGTAACCTATTTGAGAGGGATCGACGGGCATGAGGTCTTCGGATTCACGCTCATCTCGTTCTGCACAGCTATCTACCTGCTAGCTTCCCATGGTGAGTGGGACTCGAATGCATGGGCATTGCGCCTGACGTCGCCGCTGCGCTGGTTGGGTCGCCACAGCTATGAGCTGTATCTGTTCCACATCGTGATTCTCGCGCTCATGCGAAATGTTTATGCCCGAGGGGAACTGCAACCCTTGGGCTGGGCGTTCTGGTTTGCCTTTTTTGTCATTCTGTCGGGTATGCTCGCCCACCTCGTCGCTCAGTACATCTCGGAGCCGGCGAACCTCGCGATCAGGACGCGATATTTGAATTGGTTCGATAGGAAGGCGCTGCCAGCCAAAGCCACCAGTCTGATCGGATGATGCGAACCGTGCTCTTGAATTCCAAGTTGTCGGACAGCGTTCTGCCCTGGTACTTGGCGTCACCTCAGAGCTTGTCCAAGAGCACTCTGACGGACAAACATACGCCTCTCACGTCAGCTCGTTCGAGGGTCGCGGAGGAAGAGCAACTGCCACAGTTGACCCAGACCGGCAAACCGCTTTATTCCAGAGGCCTGTCGCGCCTCGTCTCCTATCCATTCCTGCGGCGAAAGCGCAGTGGCGTTGTCCCGAAGAACCGCGCGAAGGCTCGCGAGAGGTGGACCGGGCTGCTAAAGCCGCATTCGAGAGCGACAGTCTCGATCGGATGGTCCGACTTCTCTAACAGCGTGCGCGCCCGTAGCGCGCGGCGACGAAGGACGAACTGGTAGGGTGACTCTCCGGCGGCATTGCGAAACGCGCGGCTAAAGTGAAAGACGCTGGCCCCCGCCACCTCGGCCAAATCCTGGAGCGCAATGGGCTCGTGAAGATGCGCCTCGACGAAGTCTCTGATGCGATTCAGTTGAAAGGCGGGCAGCAGTTCGGGACCACGCGGTGCCCGCAAGGATGCGGTGGTGTGATCGAGGAGCAGCTTGATCACAAAAGTCTCGAGCATGGAATCGAAAAAGAGGCTCGAAGCGGGGCCAGGATGGGTCGCCTCGGTGAGCATTGACGCAAACAATGCCTCAAGCAAGGGGTCGTGGCAGCCGACCTCATCGAACAAGACCGGTGTGACATCGCGCCCCAGACGCGCTGCCATGCCCTGCAACTGTGACGGTGCGAGGTACAGGTGCGCAAATTCGATCGGCCCCTTTGTCTTCCACCTGAACTGCGTACCGACGGAGACAAAACTGAGGGACCCCGCTTTAGCAATTGTCGACACAGCGGGGCCATCGCCCGAGCGCGCCACGCTCTTCGCGCCCCCCAGATGCTGCACGACGTAATGGTGATCCAAAGGCGGCTGATACATCTGCGGCGACGTGTCCTTCCATCGTCGCAATAATGCCGAGGACGATCCGAGCGGACCGGTGCACAGCAGCGGCGGTCTGGAAAGTCGTTGTGCCCACTGATCAGGCGTGAAGGCCACGGGCGCGTGACCCGATCGGGTAGGCGCTAGGTTGGCGGATGGCGGGTTAGCTTGCACTCTCTGGGTCCCAAGTCGAAGCACGCTCGTGCTATTTCCATGCGCCTCCCGCCAACCGCAAGACCGGACAGGGAAGCCTGAATTTCGCAAGTAACGTCCATCTGAATCGCTCTTGCGAAAAAATCGATCAACCAATGTCGTAGTCGTATATGCGGGTAAATCATTACAATATACTTAGTCGCATGACGCGATTTTGGTTCCGGGATGGGCCCGCTTTCGAGGGCGTTTCGTTGGAACCCGATGCCGCTCCGAATTGGTGCATGGATCCACTCCATCACAGGGCGCGGCGCCGGATGTCGGGCGCCCATTCACCCTGTTGGCCAGCCCGTTGCCCCGTATTCGTCCGGGCCTGTTGCCTGCAGATTGGCCGATCGCAATTCGACTTCAGAAGGGAATTCATCGCTTTATGGATATGAAGTCTCGGAGGCTCTTTCAACCCCGCACCGTACTGGCCCAGGCGCTCGGGGCGAACGACCCGACCACACACGCTCTCGTGCCGCCGATACACATGTCCACGACCTTCATCCGCGATGCCGATAACGGCTACGAATCCGGATTCGTCTATGGGCGCACCGACAATGCGACCGTCATGCAGGTCGAGGCGATACTCACAAATCTGGAGGATGGCGCCGACGCCCTTCTCTTCAGTTCGGGAATGGCCGCCGCCACGGCGCTCTTTCTTGGCCTGGACCGACCCACCCACATCGTCGCCTCGGAGGTGATGTATTGGGGATTGAGGAAGTGGTTGGCGGAGATCAGCCGCTTTGGTCACTCGGTGACCTTCGCGGACACGTCGGACCTGGAGGCCGTCAAGCGGGCCATACGACCTGGCCAGACGGGGATATTCTGGATCGAGACACCCAGCAACCCGCTCTGGACACTCGCCGACATCCGGGCCATCGCGGACGTCGCCCACGACTGTGGCGCCCTGCTTTGTGTCGATTCGACCGTTTCGACGCCGCTACTGACCCGTCCTATCGAATTGGGGGCTGACTTCGTGGTCCATTCGGCCACCAAGTATCTGAACGGTCATTCCGACGTCATCGCCGGTGCCGTCATCGCGCGCGAAGAATCGGATTACTGGAAGCGTGTTCAGGCCATCCGTGGGCAGATCGGCTGCGTACTCGGCCCCTTCCAGGCATGGCTGCTCATGCGCGGCATGCGCACCCTCGACATCCGGGTACGCGAGCAAAGCCGCACGGCCAGTCAACTGGCTCAGATGCTCTCTGAGCATCCTGACATCCTGGCCGTCCTCTACCCCGGACTCAAGGATCATCCGGGCCACGACATCGCGGTCAAGCAGATGACGGGCGGCTTTGGCGGCATGCTGTCGATTCGCTTGAAGGGCGGCGAGACTGCGGCAGTCAGGACAGCCTCCCGGGTATTGGTCTGGAAGCGGGCGACGTCGCTCGGGGGCGTCGAGAGTCTCGTTGAGCACCGTGCGTCGATCGAGGGTGTCGGCACGCCCTGTCCCGCGGACCTTTTGCGCCTGTCCGTGGGCTTGGAGGACCTGCAGGACCTGCACCTGGACTTGGTCCAGGCAATCGGCTAGCGGATGCTTGGCCTGGCTACCGACTCGGGAGGCGTGGACTTGAACTCCGTCGCGGTCGCCATCGTGTGCAAGACCCCGGAAGTGGGCAAGTCCAAGACCCGCTTGTCCCCGCCCTTGGAGCCCGACGAGTGCGCCGGACTTTCGGCGTGCTTCATCAGCGACCTGTCGGAGACGATCAGCGAGCTCACCCGCGATGGTGACGCGACCGGCTACGCGCTCTATACACCGGCGGGTTCCGCACCGAAGCTACGCCCGCTCCTGCCGCCCAGTTTCGAGTTGCACCCCCAATTTGAAGGCGACTTCGGCGAGCGCCTCGCGCATGGAGCGACCGACCTCCTGCAAAGACACGGGGGGGTGCTGCTGGTCAACTCCGACAGCCCCACCCTGCCGCGCTCGATACTCCGCGCCGCGGTGGACGCGGTCAAGGAGGGCGACGGCGTCGTTCTGAGCCCCGCCTATGACGGGGGGTACACGCTGATCGGCTTATCGAGGATGCACTCGCGCCTGTTCCAGGACGTCCCCTGGAGTACACCGGAGGTGTTCTCGATCACGCAGGTGCGGGCCCGCGAGATCGGCCTGCCCGTGATCGCGGTGCCCGGCTGGTATGACGTGGATGATGCCCACTCGCTGCAGTTGCTCGAGGAGGAGCTCGCGGGACATCAACTCCCCTTTGCCGCGACGCCAGGGGCCCATGCCCCGGCGACACGACACTTTCTCAATACGCGCCGCGCCATGTTCCCAACCGCATGAGCCTGCCGTTGTCCGAACGCCCCGGCTCTGTGGTCTCGGTCATCGTCCCCTGCCTGAACGAGGAGGACACGATTGCCGGCGTCGTCGCTGAGCTTCTCGAGCAGCCGGTCACGGAGGTCATTGTGGTCGACAACGGCTCGACCGATGCGACCGCCGCTCGGGCAGAGGCTGCAGGCGCCAAGGTTGTGCGGGAAGCGCGGCGCGGCTATGGTCGCGCTTGTGCAGCCGGGGTGCTCGCCGCCTCCAGGGAGGCCGAGGTGCTTTGTTTTCTCGATGGCGACGGCAGCGACGTGCCGGCGTTCCTCGAGGCTGTGGTCGGCCCGGTCCTGCGGGGCGAGGCGGACTTCGTGATGGGCTCCCGGATCAGGGGGAGGCGCGAGGCCGGGAGTCTGCTTCCCCAGCAGATCCTTGCCGCCTGGATCGCCTCACACCTGATGCGGCTCGTCTACGGTGCGCGGTTTACCGACATGTCTCCCTTTCGCGCCATCCGGCCGGCTGTGCTCGGCAAGCTGCACATGCAGGAGATGACCTATGGCTGGAACCTCGAGATGCAGATGAAGGTCGCCGCCGCCGGGTTGCGGATCCTGGAAATTCCGGTTGACCATCGCTGCCGTCGCGGCGGAACGTCGAAGGTGTCGGGCAACTTCATGGCGGGCCTTAGCGCCTCCTGGAAGATCTCGACAACCTTCACGCGCCTTGTCCTGTCGGAACGGCGTACCCGCCTGGCCCCGGGGGTGAACTCGTGAATGTCCTCCTGACTGGCGGGGCTGGCTTCATCGGCCAGCATGTGCTCGGCGAACTCATGGCGCGGGGCCACGAGGTGCGGGTCCTCGATTCCCTGCGCCCGGACGTCCACCAGGAGCCCTGGGTCGCGCCAGAAGGCGTTGCTTTCCATCTTGCGGACGTGCGCGATGGGGACGCGCTCGACGCGGCGCTCGCCCACGTCGACGCAGTGATTCATTTGGCCGGGAAGGTGGGTCTCGGGGTCGATATCAGTGACACGCCTGACTACGTCTCATCGAACGACTTCGGGACCGCCCAGCTTCTGGCCGGCATGGCGCGCGCCCACGTCAAGCGCCTGACGCTCGCAAGCTCGATGGTCGTCTATGGTGAAGGCGTGGGCCGCTGCCCAGTGCATGGAACGGTCCGACCTGGCGCACGACTCGCGGCGGCGATGTCCGCCGGGCAATTCGAGCCGCCCTGCCCGCACTGCGGTGAACCACTGGAAACACTCCTCGTGGGCGAGGAAACGCCGCCCGACCCGCGCAACATCTACGCGAGCACCAAGACCGCCCAGGAATATTTCGGCAGCAACTGGGCGCGGGCCACGGCAGGCGCGGCGGCGTTCATGCGCTACCACAACGTGTACGGCCCGGGCATGCCGCGCAATACGCCCTATGCCGGGGTGGCGGCGATTTTCCTCTCCGCGCTACGGCGAGGTGAGGCGCCCTGTGTCTATGAGGATGGCGGCCAGCGCCGCGACTTCATCCATGTACGTGACATCGCCCGGGCGACGGTGCTCGCGGCAGAAGGGCATGTCAACGGCGTGCGCGCCTACAACGTGGGGTCGGGAACGCCCCGGACCGTCGGCGAGATGGCGGCATCCCTGGCGATGGCTGTAAGGGGTCCGGCACCGGTCACGACGGGTCAGTTTCGGCTGGGCGATGTTCGACATATCACGGCGGATTCATCGCGGCTTCGGTCGGAACTGGGTTGGCAGCCGCAAGTGGAGTTCCACGAGGGAATGCGCGAGTTGGCCGCCGCCGGATGAACGCGGCTCGAGGGGGAGATCTGATGGATCAGGCATCCGCAGTGGAGCTTCTGGCGCCCGCCCACCGGGATCCGGCGGGCCGGCGCATGCATCCTTTGCCGGTGCGGATCATGCACTGGATCAACGCAGTGACGATCTTCATCATGATCGGTAGCGGCTGGAAGATCTATGAAGATGATCCCATCTTTGGCTGGCTCCAGTTTGCCGACTTCCTGACCATCGGACGCTGGGCCCAGCACGGACTGCAATGGCACTTTTTCGGGATGTGGATCCTGGCGATCAATGGGCTGTGCTACCTGACCTACGGGATCGTGACACATCGCTTTCGCCGGATGCTCTTTCCCTTGAGCGGACGCGACCTGGTACATACCGTCAACGATGCACTCCACTTCCGCCTGGCCCATGAGGATCTGTCCCAGTACAACACGGTTCAGAAGCTTCTCTATCTGGGCGTGATCATGGTCGGCATTCTGATTGTCGTCTCCGGACTCGCGATCTGGAAGCCCATCCAATTTGACGGTCTCGTCGCGCTTCTGGGCGGGTTTCAGAATGCGCGCCTCATTCACTTCCTGTGCATGAGCGCCATCTTCGGCTTCGTCGTGATCCACGTCACGCTCGCGCTCCTCGTTCCCCAGACGATTGTCGCGATGCTCAACGGCGGCCCCCTCGTGAAGCCCGCCCAAGCGGTTGCACCGCGCGCCGCATCCTCCGAAGACGAACTGCCAGACCCCTCCGCAAGCCCCTAGGAGCGCGCCATGAGTTCCATCCGCCCCCCTTCGAAGTCACTGTTTCGGCCCGACACCCGCATCGACCAGAGCGTGCTTCACGAAAATCAATCGCTCCTGGCGAGCATCGAGCGGCGCAATGTGCTCAAAGGCGCCTTAAGCCTGGGCGCGCTCGCGCTGCTGACCGGATGCGATGTCACCGAGAATGACCAGGTTCAAGTCGCCCTGCGTGCCGTCTCGAGATGGAATGACCACGCCGCGGCAGCCCTCTTCCGGCAGAACCATCTGGCGCCGACCTACGCGCCGTCCCAGGTCCTAAAGCCTCCCCGCTTCAACGCGCACTACGAGGTTGAAGATGTCAAGCCCATCGACGGGATGACGTGGAAACTGGAGCTCTTTGGGCGCATCGCCGACAAGACGCCCTGGACCGCCGCAAGGCTCGCTGCACTGCCCGAGCAGACGATGATCATCCGCCACATCTGTGTTGAGGGATGGGACTACATCGGCGAGTGGTCAGGCGTGAATCTTCGGGCCTTCCTGCAGCAGGTGGGCGCTGACACCAATGCGAAGTACGTCTTCTTCAGATGTGCCGACGGCTATACCGAGAGCCTCGATATGGCGACTGCGACACACCCGCAGACCATGCTCGCCATGAAGTACGCCGGTGAGGTGTTGCCCGATCCGTTTGGCTATCCGCTTCGACTCCGGACCGCAACCAAACTGGGCTTCAAGAATGCGAAGTGGCTGACCGCCCTGGAGGTGACGAACGAATTCCAGGAGACGTATTATTCCAAAGAGGGCTTCAACTGGTTCTCGGGCATCTGAGCACACCCCCCGCGCCTTGCGCCCTTGCTCTCCTCATCGATGAGGTCTATGAACAGCACAGTACTCTTATGGCTCTGAGAGACGAAATGATAGCCCAGCCGGATCGACCCCCACGCCTCGAAGGTGATACGCCCGAGGCCCGCATGAGCCGGCGCTTTCCGCAGGAGATCAGGGTCGGCCATCTGCTGGGCGCCGAGGTCGTCGCCGACGACCGCAAGGTCCTGGGTTTGGTCCGGCAAGTCGTTCAAACCCCTGAGGGCAAGGTACAGTTGATCGTCAGCTACAGGCGCTGGTTCGAACTCTCGTCGAAGCTCGTCTGCGTGCCGATCGAGCGGGTGGGGAGCTTGGGTCCGCAAGTCGGGTCCATCGACATGGAGGAAACGGAGTATCGCGCGGCCTCTCCATGGGTGCAGCGCGATGAACAGCCGCTCCCCCCGGACCGCGTGATTCGCATTGCCCTGGCGAAGCGCTAAAGCTCCCGGGAGAATGCGAGGCATTGGCGCGAGCCCCAAGCCTCGCCCCCTCGAAGCGAGGCGCCGATGGCCTCGCTAGTCAGCGCTGCCTGGTGCGCGGCATTGTGCCTCGCCTTCTGGACGGCATTGGGCTACCCCGTCACCCGCTCGCTCCTCGAAAAGCCCATGGCGCTGCCTTGTGCGCCGCTCGCGGGGTGGGCCGTGCACAGTGTTATCGCGCTGCTTCTTCTGCGCGTGCTGCCCTTCTCCACCTTCTGGATCATCACGTGCGGCGTCATTTGCATGGCAGCCGCGCTCGCAATTCTCCGCCTGCGCAGCGCCTCAGATGCCGCGCAGCCGCACGAGCCGGTCGACGGGGTGCCGGAGCCGGCCTCCAGTCCTTCCAGGGTCTCTTGGGTTCCGGCATTGGCGCTGGTGCTCGCCGCTTTCATTTCAGTCGGTATCGCCGCCGCGATCGCCCCCAAGACCACCGGATCCGTCGTACGTTTATCCGATCCGATTTTTGATCATGCGAAAATCGCGATCGTCGACGACATTGCACGCCTGGGCGTTCCTCCGGGCAATCCGTTCCTCCTGGACGAGGGCGGATCCGGGCGACTCGCCTACTACTACCTCTTGCACTTCAGCGCGGCAGAGTGGTCGCACGTGCTGGGCGTGACGGGTTGGGAAGCCGACGTGGCGCTGACCTTCTTTGCCGCCTTCGCGTGTCTGGGCGTCATGATGTCGCTCGCCGTGACACTCTCGAATCGGGCTGCGGCGGGCTACTGGGTGCTTCTCATGGCGCTGACCTCGTCTGCGCGCCGATGTTTCGAAGACCTGATCGGCAAACGTGCCCTCGAGCCCTGGCTGCCGACACCGGGTGGTTTCGGGGGCTGGTTCTTTCAGTCGGCGTGGGTGCCCCAGCACCTGATCTCTGCGGGCTGCGTACTGCTCGCGCTCTATCTGTTTGTCCGGCTCGCAGAACGCCCGACCCTGGTCGGCTCGGTACTGTGCGCCCTGTTGATCGCGGCCGGCTTTGAGTCATCGACCTGGATCGGCGGTGTGACCTTCGCGGTGACGCTGGTCCCGGCGGTCCCCTTGATCATCATGAGCGTCAAGCGGGAAGCCCGGCGTCCCGTCGCAGTGGCTCTGGCGGGTGCGGCCATACTCGTGGTTCTCATTGTCTGGCCCTTCGTCGTGGACCAGCTCCTGTCGGCGACGCGTCGACAGGCGGCTCCCCCCATCGCCGTGCGCATCTTTCCAACGCTTGGGCAGGACGTTCCGCAAGCATGGCGCGCGATCGGGAATGAACCGGCCTTCTGGCTCCTTCTCTTGCCCTTCGAACTCACCGCGAGCTACGTCATGGGGCTGCTCTTCGTGATCAAGGGGCGCGCCTGGGTGCATGTCGGTGGCAGCGCGCGGCGGCTTGCTCTCGTGCTCGGCGCGAGCATCGTAACGTCGTTCCTGGTGGCGGGGACGCTCGCCAATACCCTATCGAACAACAACGATCTCGCGTGGCGCGCCGGCCTTTTGGGCGCCTCGGGTCTCATCGTCGCCGCAGCCGTGGGCTTGTCCTACTGGTGGAGCAAGGGGAGGTGGGTCCCGCTTGGCGTCGCACTCGTCGCGTTTGCCCTCGGATTACCGGAGACGGCACATCAGTTGGATGGCCACCTGACAGGTCAGACCAACCCCGATGGGGCTGCGTTTGGCGAGTCGGCGCAGATGTGGGCCGCGGTTCGCGCGCAGGCAGGACCTGCTGAGCGGGTCGCGAACAACCCTCGCGCCTTCGCGGACATGACGCCCTGGCCGGTCAATATCTCCTGGAGCCTCTTGGCCGATCGGAGATCTTGCTATGCCGGCTGGGAGCTCGCGCAGGTTTACAGTTCGATACCCCACGCCCAACTCTATCAAGAGCATGCTCAGTTCGTGCGGGTCTTCTCAGGGGAGGGCTCCGGCGCGGACGTTGCGTCACTTGCCGGCGTCTATGACTGCGCGGTCGTGGTGGTGACCGCCAGTGATGGCGCCTGGAAACACGACCCCTTTCGCGACAGCCCGCTGTATTCCCTGGCCGATGAGGAAAAGGACCGCTGGCGAATTTACCGGCGCAGCGATCACCCTCGTGACCCAGAACCCGCACCTGTCGGGTCCGACCCGAGACCCTGAGTGCCTGAGTGCCTGAGTGACCGCACGAACCCGCTCATCCTGGCGGATTTCGTTTGTTCGCGTCCAGAAGGTGTGCCGCTCGCTTGTGGAACGCGAGCGCACCGGGTACGTGCTGTCTGGGGCCGGCGTTGCGGACGCGCCGGCGGACAAACTCCAGCGCGCTCTCGCGTCTGGGTTCCAGAGGGTTCACGTTCTGGCGATGCTCGCAGCGCTCAAGCCCTGCGGATGACCGCACAGTAGCAGCCGCGCTTTGCGTAGTGGGCGTGGAGGTAGTCGACGGCGATGTTCTGAAAGAGCTTTTCGATCAGATCTTCCACGCGAGTTCCATCAATCACGTCGGCGTCGAGCATGTTGCC
This sequence comes from Burkholderiales bacterium, assembly GCA_003136595.1. GTDB lineage: Bacteria > Pseudomonadota > Gammaproteobacteria > Burkholderiales > Burkholderiaceae_D > BOG-994. The sequence goes on along the minus strand of PLEY01000085.1, from coordinate 46,428 downwards.
CTTCGCGTCGAAGGCCCTGAGCGACATGAGGCGGGGCCGCATGACCTCTGGAACCGTGTTGACCTCTGCGTAGCGCTTTTCCGCTCCCTCCCGAACGAATATCGCGTGTCGCGAACGGTACGGACCAGCGACGGGCAGATGCTCGAAATTTAACAGAAGGACGGACTGCCCGGGATCGGCGTCCCGGAGTTCGATGCGGTCTGGGTATCCGGGTTTACTGTCTGCGCTCATCCGTACAACGCCTGCGGCGCCCAATTCCAGATCGGGCAACCCGTAGAGCGGAATGAATGGCGTGGGGTCGAGCCCTTCGATACGGTAATCCATTTCCAGATCCTCCTTCCAGGTGAATGTGCAGGACATGCTAGCGGCGAAGGCGTCTCTAGACCATCTGATTCTTGCCGTGGAATTCGGGCTATTTCCTTGTACCTGGCTTTGCTTTCTCAAGTGGGCACGTGCTCTGGTTTAGCCACCTTTCTCGGTCGAGCGACGGCCAGAAACGACTGCGTCGTGGCGCTGACGGCGCTGAGCCTGTCAGTCACGACGAGCCAAACCGCCGCGGTGCCCGGCGCGGCCTCTCCAGTTCCCCGTCTTGTGCCGCAACCGGGGGCTGGCCCTTGGCGCGACGGGGAGATTCACTCATGCTGACTCATGACTCCTTTCCGATTGAAAGGGGTTCGACAGCCCCAGGGCGAGAACGCACTCTTTGCCCGGGTGATTGGCTCTCCGAGTGCTTTACAAACCGCTGTGGATGCCGGCAGCGCGGCCCGCCGCTGCTCCTCGCGAATTGCACAACGAGGGCGCAGATCAGTCCAATTGCGTGAGCGGCATAAAACTCCAAACTCTGTACGCGTCCCCACCGATTTAACTGGCGCATTCCTCCATCATGGCGAGGATTGAAGGGGCGGGTTTCGTAGGGCGCTTTGACGAACCCCAACGCTGTATCGCAGCACCGCCCGGCACGCCCCCCGAGCGAGAGAAGCACGATGAAGACCGATGCACAGATAACGCGCGCAGTGGTCGATGCGCTGTTCTGGGACCCCTCCGTCAGTTCCGACGGAATCAGCGTCACGACGGAGGCGGGGATCGTGACGCTGAGCGGCTCGGTCCCTCACCCGGAGGAACGGCGGGCCGCGGAGCGCGCGGCACTGCGGGTTCGCGGCGTGAAGACCATCGTGGCGGTACTCGACGTCAACCGCTTCGAGGCCCATGGACCTCTTGAGGCGGCGCTCGCCCGAGCGGTCAGTCAGGCCCTCGCGTGGCGCTTCTGGATTCCAGACAGTGTCAAGGCCACGATCGAACACCGGCAGGTGGCACTCGCAGGCGAGGTCCGCTGGGAGTTCCAGCGCAAGGCAGCGCACGCCGCGGTGCGTGATCTTCCTGGCGTGACCGCGCTGAACTGCGAGATCGTGGTGGTACCTGCGCGGCCCTGGAACTGGGCGCGCGCGAGCGATACCGCGGTCCGACTCCTGCGTCGCGCCCTGGGTCGCGCCGAAGAACCCATCGAGGCATTTCAGGATGTTCCGGAAAACGAGCAGGTCACGCTCCCTGGCTATGCCCAGTCGTGGGAGGAACGGGAGGCGTATGGATGGGCAGCCTGGCGTGGCCGTGAGCGGCGTCTCAAAAGCCCCGAACGCGCGCAGGCAAAGAGACGTGCGTAGGGGCACGGAACTGGCCCGGGAGTCCGAGAACCTAAGTATCGCGGTGCACCACCGGCGGTGCACCACCGGGCCGGCTTCCGGGTCACGCGACGAGGTGCGTACGCTGGCGCACAGATATTCGACCCTCCCGAAAACTATCCTTTCCTTGCAGTAAAGGAGAACCAGCCGGGTCCGCCGATCCCCCCGTTGGCGGGCTCGGCTCTCCAGGTCCGATGGTTGTGGATGTGTCGTTAAATGGTGCTGCGGCGCCTGCCGCAGCGGCTCATGTTGGCTGACCAATCGGAGTTGCGCCATGTTGTTTCCCTCTACACCCGATGACGACGCGCCAGAGTTGCAGTGGAGAGCCTGGCTCAGGTACCTGCGTACCCTGCCTGACTGCAGTCCGTCCGTGACAATCGCGATCGCCTACGCCGCAAAAGTCCTGCAGGAGCGCCAGATGGAGTCGGGCGCGCCGCCGCCCCTGACCGCGTCCGAGACCGGGCTCGATGCACGCGGTGGCTGACGTACCTTGCACGCCGTGGGCGCGCCGTTAGCCCGCCAAGCGGGCCCCCCTGTCGTTTTGGCAGGGTCGTTCCTGCGCGCAAGGCCAGTGCCTGATGCGGCAGGCGAGACGGACAATGATTCCTCAGCGAGCGCCGTTGCATCCGGTCCCGGCGGCCCCTTCTCCTCCCTCCCGGGCTTCCCTGGCCCTTTGCCCCGGGACATCGAACGGCTCTCGCTCTTTTTATATCGAAGCGCGCCACACGTCCGTTTGGCTGATGCCCGCGGACTTGGCCACCGACTCCGGTCGACGCGCGATCACAGCAATTTCTGGACAGTCGATTCCCAGGGTGAATCTGTTGAAGGGCCGCAAGAGTAACAACCCGAGGAACAACCCGCAGGAACGATGAATAAAGGAACGGCACGGTTGCGTTTCATTAATTTCTGGACTATGCTGACTCCACAGGTCCTAGATGACGGGACCGTCCGACCGTCCATCAGGGAGCAGCCGATCATGTCGAACTTGAGAACCACCCTTGCAGCCAGCGCCGTTCTGGTTGCGTTTAGCATCGCGCCGCTGGATGCGGCCGTCGCGCGCGATCACGGTTTCGGACATCATGGTTTTGGACCCTTTGGCGTGGTGGCGGCTGTGGTGGGCGTTGCAGCGGCGGTGGCCACGGTGCCGTTTGCGATCGCCGCGTCGGCCGTCCAGCCCGGACCACCCCCGGGTTACTATCCGCCTGCCGCTTACTACGCGCCGCCCGCGGCGGCGTATCCGCCAGCCTATGCACCGGCCTATCCCCGGGGTTACGGCCCGCCGCCGGGCTACTACTATGGTCCGCCTCAGGGCTATGCACCGGCACCGGCGTACTACGGCCCCCCGCAGAGGTACTACGGGAACTAGTGCGCCAGGGTTTCGGCAATGAATCCACCTGCCGAAGCCGGCGAAGTTTCCACGGAAGTGGGCGCCCGCGCTGCGCGCCCTGCGCGCACGGGCCGTCCCTCCCGCGACGAGGCGGCGCAGCTGGGCGAACGCATCCTCGAAGTCGCAACCGCAGAGTTGCTCACGCGCGGCTATGGCGCAACCAGCATCGAGTCGATCGCCCGGCTCGCTGGAGTCTCCAAGCGGACCTTCTATCACCGCTTCGCCGACAAGCCGGCCCTGATGAGCGCGGTCGTCGTCCGCCTTGTCGACAGCCTGCGTCCACCCCCTTATGTCCCCCTGATCGAAGGACGCGACCTGCACAGCGTCCTCGTCCATCTGGGCGAACTCATCCTGGACGCGGCGCTCTCGCCGCGCGTGCTGCAGCTGCATCGGCTGATCGTGGCTGAGTCGGGCCGCTTTCCCGAGCTGGCAATAGCAGTCGCGCAGGCGGGGGGGCGTGAGGAGGCCGTCGGGCTCATCAGCGGCCTACTGCTGGAACATCGTCCGGGAGCCGCGGGGGGCCGCAAGGCCGCAGCCTTTGCCGCGCAGCAATTCCTGCAGATGATCGTCTCCCTCCCGCAGATGCGTGCCCTGGGTATGGGCGCGCCGACCGACGACCGGGAACGGGCGGCGTGGGTACGCCAGACGGTCGGGCTTTTCCTCGAAGGTTTCGGCAAGAGCGCTGGATCGCGGGCCTGAGTCCGCCGCACCCTGCACCTGGCCGGGCAACCTGCCAGCAACGTCCAAGCAACCCCCAAGCAACCCCCAAGCAACGTCCCAGCGCTTGATAAATGACCAGCGGTCAATTATCATGGGGTAATTCGCTGACCAGCGGTCATTTCAACGGAGGGGATTGTGGCGAAGAGCCTCAAAGGTCAATGGGCCCTCGTGACGGGCGCATCGAGCGGCTTTGGAGTGGACTTTGCGCGGCTCTTGGCCGCGCGCGGCGCGAATCTGGTCCTGGTCGCCCGCACCAGCGCACCCATGGAGGCGCTCGCGACTGAGCTGCGCACGGCCTCTGGAATCTCGGTGCATGTCGAGGCGATGGACCTCGCCCAGGCGGGTGCCGGGGAGGCACTCAAGTTGAGGCTCGACGCGCTGGCAATCCGGATCGACGTGCTCATCAACAATGCGGGGTTTGGCCTCTTCGGTGCCTTCCTGGACACGCCGCTTGCGAAGACGCTTGGCATGTTGCAGCTCAACACGGCAAGCCTGACGGAGCTCACCTACACCTTCGCCCGCGACATGGTCACCCGTGGCGCGGGGCAGATCCTCCTCATCGCCTCGATCGGCGGCTACCAGGCCACGCCGCTCTACGCGGCCTACAGCGCGAGCAAGGCCTACGTGCTGCTGTTCGGGGAGGCGCTGCACGAGGAACTGCACGCGAGCGGTGTCACGGTCACCGTGCTCTCCCCGGGCATCACGGCAACGCGCTTTCTGGACGTCTCGGGGCAGACGGCGACCCTGTACCAACGCCTTGTCATGATGCAAAGCCTGCCGGTCGCCCGGATCGGCCTCAAAGCGCTCGAGGCGGGTCGCGCCTCGGTCATCCCGGGCTTCCTGAACCGCCTGACCGCCTTCTCGCTGCGACTCATGCCGCGCCTCTTGCAGCGCAAGGTCGCCTACCAGCTCATGAAGAACTGAGCCCGTTCAACACAGGAGTGGCACGAAGGTGGCTCGCCCCCCGATGAATGACGAGGATCGCGATCGCAGGCGCAGCGCATTTCTACTTGCCGCACGCGAGTTGTTCCGGGCCGAAGGCGAACTCCCAGGGGTGGGCGAGATCGCCGCACGCGCGGGTCTCGCGAAGGGCACCGTCTATCTCTACTTCGGAAGCAAGGAGGAGCTCTTTGTCGCCCTGCTCGAAGAGGACTTCGCACGACTGTTCGAGGCGCTCGGCGTCCTCCTTGGGTGTCTGCCCGCTGCAGCGGTCCTGGCCGCGGGGCACTTCGCGAAGGGTTACGCCGCGAAGATCCTCGAGTCTGCCGATCTGCTGCCGCTCGCGGCGCTCGCCAATGGGGTCCTCGAGCACAACGTCGCGCCCGCTGTGCTGCGGCGCTTCAAGCTGCTTTTAGCCCAGGGTCTGGATGCGGCGGGCGCGCGCATCGAGACCCGGATCACGGGGCTCGCGCCCGGCACCGGATCCACGCTCCTCTTACGCACCTATGCGCTCACGCTCGGCCTGTGGCAGGCGCTCGATTACCCCAAGGCCGTCCTCGCCCTGCTCGCCGAGCCGCAACTGGCACCGCTTGCACGCCGCTTTACGGCCGAACTCGAGAGCGCGGTCAGAGCGCTCTGGGTAGGCAGCCTTCAGGAGGGCGCCAAAGCGGCGGCAGATGGGACGCCGCCAGGTGACGAGGTGGCGTCGCATNNGTCCACGAGCACCTGATACCGAAATCCCGCAGCCAGAAGCCGCCGGCGCAGCGTGCGCTCACTCATGTTCATCTGGGCCGCGATCTGTGAGAGGGGCGGCAACTCGCGCAGGTTCTCGCGAATCGTACGCTCGACCGTGGCACCGAAATCCGCATCCTCGCGGTGGGCGAGAAGACTCTCCTCGATCAGTTCACGCACCCGCTTGGCGACCACCGGATCGTGCGTGGCGAGCGGTTGGCTGACGGAGGCCTGGGAGAGGATGATCCGGTTGCGCGGCCGGCCGAAGTGCACCGGGCAGCGGAAGATGGACTGGTACCAGCCAGCATGGGCAGGTGCCTGGTAGATAAGGTCGACCGCGATCGGTGCCACTTGCGGGCCGACCAGAAAGCGCGCGTTGCTGATCATGCTTGCAAACATCTCCTCGACCAGAAACACCTCGATGTCGGGGTCATAGAAGATGAGGTCGGCCACGAGCGCGGTCTGGTTGCGGCTGCGTTCCTGCGAAATGCTGGCGAGCGATCCCGCATCCTTCTGAAAGCGCAGCCCGAAGTCGATCGCGTCGGCGAGGGTCGCACACGACATCATGCCAAAGCCGACCAAACCCCAGGAGATCGGCGTCTGACGCAGACCGACGGCGAGACCGAGCCCGGAATCGCCGCCCCATTGCATGGCCCGGCTGATCATCATGCTCGCCTGCCGATAGGAGATCTTGAAGTCGGGATCGTCCAGATCTCCAGCCTCGAAGCCCAGGCCGCGACACAGGGCGGGGACGTGCGCGCCGCGCTCGGTCACGACCGCGACCAGGTAACGCAGGGTCAGCGGATTGATCGACGCCGTGGTGTAACGCGGGTCGTCGCCCGTGTCAGGGTGCCTGCGTTTTTTCATGGGATAAGCATCGCGCAACCGACCCCGCAGCGTAACCCCCTTTGCCGATCCGGACAACAAGTTGGCCGACAAAGACCCCCTTTGCGTCCGGGGCGAGCCTCTCGGTCCTGCGGCTCCATGCCGTACGGTGCGGCTTGGGGATTCGTCAAACGCACAGGGAGAGTGGCAGTGGCAATCGAATGGCGATGTGAAGGGTGCAGTGAAGGGTGGCGCAAAGTGTGGCGTGTCGGCCCGCGCGGGTCCGCCTTGATCCTGGTGATCTGCGCGTGCGCAAACGCGTCGGGCCAGACCAGCGACGCAAGCAGCAACGCACCGGGCACGTCCGCCGCTGCCACAAAGCCGGACCCGGCGGCCACGCTTGAGACCGTTACGGTGACCGCCCAGCGCAGGAGCGAAGATGCCCAGAAGGTGCCGATCACGATCCAGAGCTTCAACGCCCAGGCGATCGAGAATCTCGACATCACGTCCTCCACCGACCTCGGCCAGCTCACGCCCAATGTCGACATCGGCCTGCCCTCGGGCGCAGGCGCCCAGCCCGTGATCACGATCCGCGGCATCGGCCTGAACGATTTCAACTCGAACAACGCCGGGCCGAACGGGGTCTATGTCGACGAGGTCTACCTGAGCGCTCCCGGCTCGCAGACCTTCCAGGTGTTCGATCTGGACCGCATCGAGGTCCTGAAGGGTCCCCAGGGCACGCTCTATGGTCGCAACACCAGCGGGGGCGCGATCAACTTCATCTCGGCCAAGCCCAGCGCCGAGACGAGCGCCGACATCACCGCAGGCTACGGGTCCTACACCACGTTCAAGGTCGAGGGCGCCTTCGGTGGCGCCCTGGCCGAGGGTGTGAACGCGCGCGTCTCGTTCGTGAAGAACGACTCCGAGGGTTACATGCACAATGCGGCGACCGGCAACAGCGAGAACGGCACGAATGACTTTGCCGTGCGTGCCCAGCTCGAGATCATCGCGAGCCCGGCACTCTCGATCCTCGCCAATCTGCACGGTGGCGACAGTGACACGCGGCCCAATGAGTACCGGCACATCGGCACCTTGAATCCGGCGACCGGCAAGCCCTGCAGCTATACCCAGGCCTTTGACGGCAGCTGCGTGGACGCCTTCGGCTACGGCACGCCTGCGGGTTTCTACGACGGGGCCTTCAATCGTCAGGAGGACTTCCGAGTCAGCAATTTTGGGGCGAGCCTGCGCATCGACTATGCGCCGGGACCCGTCAAATGGACGTCGCTCACGGCCTTCGAGCAGAACAACAAGTTCCAGCCGGAGGACACCGACGCGAGCCCGAACCGGCTACTCGAGATCAACTATGGGGTGCACTCGAACACCTTCACCGAGGAGCTGCGCGCCTCGGAGACCCTGGGCAACCTGAACTGGGTGCTGGGCTTCTATGATCTCGAGGAGCATCTGACCCAGGACCAGCCCGTACAGGCCTTTCTCGACTTCGACAAGTTCTATGGCCCCGGCAGCGGTGATGGCATCGCCCAGGTCGCCTACGACAACAACCTCCAGGTCACGCGCTCCTATGCCCTCTTCGGTCAAGGGGACCTCGCGCTCACCGAGCGCTGGAAGGCGACGCTTGGCCTACGTTATACGAGCGAGTCGAAGAGTTTCGATGCGGTCTCATCGGCCAAGTATCAATCCACAGCCCTGAACGCCTTCGGACCGGTGCTGCCGCTTTGGGCCTATGGCGAAAGCACGCAGAGCTCGAAGGTCTCCGGCAAGGCCGCCCTCGACTACGCCGCAAGCGACGCCCTCAACACCTATGCCAGCATCGCCACGGGCTTTAAGAGCGCGGACTTCAACGGCGGTTTTCTGAGCGCCAATCCGATCGAGGCCAAGCGCCAGATCGGCCCGGTCAGTCCCGAGACCGTGCTCGCCTACGAAGTGGGCCTGAAGTCGCAATTCTTCGAGCACCGCGTGCAGCTGAACGTCGCCCTCTTCTACAATGACTACAAGGAGATGCAGGTCTTCAACCAGATCCCGCCGGTGATACCGGGCGGCTTCGACCTCGAGATCCTCACCAACGCGCCCCGGGCGCATACCGAAGGACTGGATTTCCAGTTGGTCGCCAAACCGATCGAGAATCTGACGACGACGCTCAATCTCGGGCTGCTCGAGACCCGCGTCGACCAATGGAATACGGCGAGCGGCACCGGCTCGAGTGTCGACTACACCGGTCACCGCCTGCCCCTGGCACCGAGCTCATCGCTCGCCGCCATCGCCGCCTACCGCATCCCCCTGGCCGGCGGGGCCCTCCTGGACCTGGTGGGCGATGCGAGCTACAAGAGTCACCAGTTCTTCGACATCTCCGACGATCCGTTCGTGAGCCAGGCGGGCTACTGGCTCGCCAACGCCCGCGCGACCTACACCTTCGGCCAGGGCCAGTACCAGATCGCGGCCTTCGTGCGCAATCTCTTCAACAAGCACTACCTGGTCGACGGGATCAATCTCACCAACCCCTTCGGCCTGGTCCAGGACGTGGTGGGTCTGCCGCGCTTTGTCGGAATCAATTTCAGCCTTCATTACTAGGAACCGCCCATGGACCAGACGATTCGTGAGTTCGCAGAACGACTGCAGGCCGGCAAGCGCGTGCGCACCCTGAATACGACCCACATCGTGTTCCTCGTGATCGCAGCCGCCGCGCCCTTGACCGCCATGGTCGGCAACCTGCCGATTGCGATCGGCCGCGGCAACGGGGCGGGCCTGCCGGGAGCCTTTCTGGTGGCGACGGCAACCCTCGTGTGCTTCGCCTTCGGTTACGCCGAGATGAGCCGCCGCATCGTCAACACCGGGGCCTTCTACACCTACGTCGTGCTTGGCCTTGGCAGGTCGCTCGGGGTCGGAGCGGCGTTCATCGCGGCGTTCTCCTACGCGGCGCTCACGGTCGGGCTCGCGGCTGCATTCGGGTTTTTCGTGAGCCTCGTGCTGCACGATCTGGGCACTGAGGTGCCCTGGGGCCTCTGTGCTCTGGTCGGCATCACGCTCGTGGGTCTCATGGGCTACCGCTCGATCGATCTGTCCTCACGCATCCTCGGGGTGCTGCTCGTCGCCGAGATCGGCGTGCTGATCTGGTTCGACGCCAGCGTCGTCCTCGCGCGGGGCGTCGATGCCCTCCCGCTTGCGGCCTTCGAGCCAGCGCGCGTACTCGGCCCGGGTTTTGCGATCGGACTGATGTTCGCCTACACCTCGTTCATCGGCTTCGAGGCGGCCGCGCTCTTTGGCGAGGAGTCGCAGAACCCGACCCAGAGCATTCCGCGCGCGACCCTGATCTCGGTGGCCGCAATCGGCGTGTTCTACCTGGCCACCGCGTGGCTTGTCATCGGCGCGGCCGGCCCCGAGGAGGCGCGCGCCACGGCGACGGAAAAAGGCGGCGAATTTCTTTTCGTGCTGATCGGCCGTTTCGCCGGCGAGACGGCGGCCGAGCTCGGTGGCCTGTTGCTGTGCACCTCGCTGCTCGCGGCCTACCTTGCCATCCACAACGCCGCAACGCGCTACCTGTTTGCGCTCGGCCGGGAGAAGATCCTGCCCCCCTTTCTCGGGCAGTTCAATGCCAGGCGCTATGCGCCCTCGGCGGCAAGCGCGACCATCACGCTCGCAACGCTCGTCTCGATCGGCCTCTTCTTCGTCTCGGGTAAGGACCCCTACCTCACCATCATGCCGACCCTGGTCGGACTCGCGACGCTTGGGGTGATCGCACTGCAGGCGCTAGCCGCGATCGCGATCGTCGCCTACTTCAGGCGGCAGCGGGCGCCCAAGCTCTGGTCTGCAACGCTCGCCCCGTCGATCGGCGCCGTGGGTCTCGCCGCCGCAGTGGTGCTGGTCGTGCGCCAGTTTCCCGTCCTGACCGGGGTCGATGACGCGGTGCTGAACTATTCGCCCACCATCTATCCGGCCCTGGCCGTGGCCGGCGTCGGCTTTGCGGCCTGGCTTAGGCACTACCGGCCCGTGATCTACGAAGGCATCGGCCGGATCGATCTGCGCGCACAGCCCAGCCGGCGCACGCTGCCGCTTGCACGCTACAGCCTGCGCCACTGCATCATCGGGGCGGGGCCGGGGGGACTGCTTGCGGCCCGCGCACTCAAACTCGCCGGCATACCGTACGACCACTTCGAGCGCCACTCGGACGTCGGCGGCATCTGGGACATCGACAGCCCCGGCACGCCCATGTACGAGTCGGCACACTTCATCTCATCAAAATTCACCTCGGCATTTTTCGGGTTCCCGATGCCGGCCGACTATCCCGACTACCCAAGCTACCAGCAGATCCTGGCCTATATCCGCAGCTTCGCCAACGCCTTCGGCCTGACCGAATCGATCCGCTTTAACACCTCGGTGGTGCATGCCGAACCCTTGGGCGCAGGAGCCGAGGAAGGATGGCGCGTGCGCCTGTCAAGCGGCGAGGAACGCACCTATGCCGGGCTCATCTGCGCGACCGGTGTCACCTGGCACCCGAACCTGCCCGACTACCCGGGCCTGTCGGCGTTCCAGGGCGAGGCGCGCCACACCGTGACGCACCGGGCGGCCGCGGAACTCGATGGCCGGCGCGTGCTCATCGTCGGCTGCGGCAACTCGGGTGCCGACATCGCCTGCGACGCGGCGCGCCATGCGAGCCGCGCCTGGCTTTCCGTGCGTCGCGGCTACCGGTTCGTGCCGAAACACATCTTCGGTGTGCCCACCGACGTGTTCGTGGGTGGGGGGCTTGCGCCGCCCAAGGGCGTGGTCGTGCCGGTTGACACGAGCCGGCTGCTCGATGCGGTGGTGGGGGACCTGACACGCTTTGGATTGCCGGCCCCGGATCACGAGGCCCTCCAGTCGCACCCGATCATGAACACCCAGGTGCTGCATCATCTCGCCCACGGCGACCTGAGAGCCAAGTGCGACGTGCACCACTTCACGCCGAAGGGCGCAGTCTTCACCGACGGCACCACGGAGGAGTTCGACCTGGTGCTGTTTGCCACCGGCTACCAGTATCGGCTGCCCTATCTCGACGAGTCGCACTTCGAGTGGGTGGCAGGCCACCCCAAGCTCTACCTCAACATCTTCCATCGGCGCCTGCGTGGCCTGGCCGTGCTCGGATTCGTGGAATTCGCTGACGCCGGCTACCAGCGCTTTGACGAGATGGCCCAGATGGTGGCGATGGACGCGCACCTCATGGAGGCGGGGACGGGCCTTGCGGCCTGGCAGCACATGAAGGCCAACGACACGCCGAACCTGCGCGGCACCATGACCTACATCGACTCGCCGCGCCATGCGAACTATGTCGACGCGCCGACGTACCGCCGCGTGCTCTCCGAAATCCGGGCGCGCTTTGGCTGGTTCGATCCCACGGATTCGACCTATGACTCTTTGCGCGTCGATGGCCGCAGCAGGGAGGACGCCTTGGCTGGCGCTGCAACCCGGCCCCGGGAGGCGCTCGCAGGCCAGGCATAGCTGTCGCGGCTAGGGCGCCGGGGATCCCCCGACAAGTTGCCCGAAAAGCGGCGCGAGCTCGTCGTCGGAGAGGCCTAGGACCTGATCACCCACTGTCAGTTCCGCCTTGCTCCATCCCGGTACTTCGGCGGACTTGACGCCACCCACGAGCCAGACCTTGTGCTCCTCGGCGAGACGGTCGCGCTCTTCCTCGACGGCCGGAGCGGGACTGGCGAAATAGAGGTGGAACATGTTGGTCTGGGGCACCTCGGGCAGGGTCTTCAAACCGGGAACGGCGTTGAGCGCCCGGGCGAGTTCAACGGCCCGCCGATAGAGTAGGGGCATGAGCTCGAGGCGGGCGTCCAGGCGCCGCGCGGCGGACACGATCATCGGACTTTGATGCACGAGCGTGCCGCCCATGCGGCGCCGCCAGATGCGTGCCTCGGCGATCCACTCGGGCGCACCCGCGAGAACGGCCCCTGCCAGCCCCCCCACGCCCTTGTACATGGAGACGTACACCGACTCGAACCCCACTGCGATGGCGTCCGGACTGCGGCCATAGAAGGGCGTGCTCTCCCAGAGCCGCGCGCCATCCATGTGCAGCGGCAAGCCGCGCTGGCGCGCGGCCTCCTTCAGCGCCTCGAGATCCTCCCAGCCTGGCAGCTGCCCGCCGGCCTCGCGGATCGGCAACTCCACGACGAGTGCTGCGAGCCGCTCACAGACGGGCACAAGGTCGCGCGCCTCGAGCACTCGGTAATACTCCCCGACGGGCCGGCACTCCAGTCCGAGGAGCGCGGCAAACGCCTGTTCCTCGTGCCCGAGCAGGTGCGAGCTCGGATGCAGCCCGATGCGCGTCGTCCCCGCGCGTTGCGAATAGAGCTTGAGCGCAATCAGCTGGGCCATCACGCCGCTTGGCATGAAGATCGCGGCCTCCTTGCCAAGCAGCGCTGCGATCCGGGCCTCGAAGGATTCGATGAGCGGGCCCTGACCATAGACGTCGTGCTCGATGGCGTTTTCCTCACACCACTCGCCCATGGCGCGGAATTCGTCGGCGGGTTTCGTAAGCAGAAATCCTGGCACGATGCGCGTGCACTGGCTGCGCAGCAGAAGACGCTCGTCGGGGGTCAGGGGCATGATGGATGGGCTTCGAGGTGGGGCAGGTCCACGACAATAGCAAATCCCCGTGCACGTGGTGCACGTGCCCTGTGTGCTGGCCCCGGGGTTCAGGTCAGACGTCAGGTCAGCAGCAAGGCCCGACGTCATGCGTAAGTTTGGCGACGCACGACCCGATTCGAGGCGGGCTGCGCGCACCCGGCCAAGTCGGCCCTGGGCCCGAGCGCCCGGGGCCGCATAAAAGAACGGCGCCAGGGATCAACCCTGGCGCCGCTCTTCGAGGACCGCCCGGAAGCGGACTCGGACTCGGACTCGGACTGGATGCGAAACGAGTACGGAATTAGTAGGAGAACGGGACGTGCGCGCCGACGCGCTCAAACGTCTTGGCCTCGGACTTGACTTGCTCGCGCGTAAAGACCTGCGGGCTGGTATCGTGCGAGCCAGCACCAAATTCGCGGCGCGGCTGACGTGCCTCGATCTGCATGTTGGCCACGCGCGTTTGAGCCTTCACTTCGGCACGGCTCGCGATGCTGGTCTGCTGCGCATAGTCCTCGCCCGGGGGATAGTAGCTTTCATTGATGATCCTGGCTGAGGCGGTCTGGGCAGACAGGCCGGCCACAACGATGAGGCCAGCTGCGATAAGGGATGCGGTTTTCATGAAATTCCTTTCGATATACACGGTGGTGAGACCTGGTGTGGCGGACCTTCCTGATTCGGATCTACTCACATGGCTTAGTTAATGTTAGGGTTTACCCGGCATAATTCCAATCGATGCTACTTATTCCAGCTATATCGAATTCCATATTGCTTTTGTCATCATCCTGCCACCTGCGGCGCCTCTAGGAAGCAGGTCACTGACATAGCTCACTGANNGCTCTGAGTCGGCACTCCCGAGGACGCAGCCTCAGCGCCCACCTTCTTCCAGATACGCTGTAGATCCCGCTACGGTTTCGGCGCGTGCCCACGGGCGCCTCAATGGCTGCTCGTGCTGGTGGTACTGGTGGCATGCGGTGCGCAGTTCTGGCTCGCCCCGGCCCACTCGTATTCGCCGCGGGCCGATGGGGAAAAGAGACTCGCGGATCGCTCGGCAAACCTCCTTTGCGGCCTGGCCGAGATGGCGACACTTAGCACCCTGGTCCAGAACCCAAGGAACCGAGCGGAGCAGCCCTTCAGCGATGCACCGCTATTTTCGCGGCGCGCACCTTAGGAATCCGGGCGGCGCGCCGAAAGCAGATTTATCGAAGGCGGCTTTCGGATTGAAAAACAACGGGGTCTTGGGCCGGACCGGCAGGGCTTTGTCCAAACTTGTCTAAGTCAGTTTGATTTTGCAGAAAGCACAGCAACAATGGGCTCCAGTGTTGCAGACTAAGAACGTCGACACCGCGGGCCAATCCACGCGGTGACGACAGTCACAGTGTGCGGGTTCGGAGGGCTCGGAGCGTCCGGCGCGTCGGTAACCCCGGGATCCGGGATCCGGGATGCGGCGAAGCGCCGCGGCAGGGTGCCCGATGCAGGGTGCAAGAGCCGTGCAGCGGGCGAGCGGCGAAAGTGAAGGGGAAGTGAAGGAGACGCGGATGGCGGGGATTGGAGACGACTCGGAGTTCATGCGGCGCTATCGGCACAGCATGCTCAGGATTGCGCTCGCCATGCTGGCGCTTGCTGTGCTTTTGACCTCAGGTGCCCGGCTTCCGGGCATCCTTTGGGGCCTCACCTTGACCCAGTGGCACACGATCCTCGAATCGTTCTCGATCGTCATCTGCGGGCTGGTCTTCGGTGTGTGCTGGAACACCTCCGGGCCGACCCAGCCGCGCGCGCTGCTCATTCTTGGCTGCGCCTCGCTCGGAGCACTGGTGCTGGACCTCGCCCACACGCTCTCGTTCGTCGGCATGCCGGACCTGGTGACGCCCAACAGCTTCGGCAAGGCCTGGGTGCTGTATTTTTCGGCCCGGATACTGATTGCGCTGGCACTCGTCGCAGTCGCACTTCTGCCCTGGCAGGCCAAGCAGGCGCGCTCTTCGCGCTACCGCCTCCTGGCCGCCGTATCGGTCTACGTCGTAGGCGTGCTCTGGATGGTGCTAGCGCTGCCGCAGTACGTGCCGTTTGCCGCGATCCGGGACGGGGCGATCCCGCTCAGCAAGGTGTTGACCCAGCTCGGCCTCGTCGTCGTCTTCCTCCTCATCGCATTGCGGTTTCGGGAGCGCATGTTTCGCGACCGCGGCTTCGATGGTGTCGCGCTCTTCGAAGCCGCCTTGTACATGGCCCTGGGTGAATTGTGTTTCACGCAGGTCGATCGGCTAAACGATGCGCCGCTGCTCTTCGGCCATGTCCTGAAGGTGCTGGGCTTCATCCGCATCTACCGGGCGATCTTCGTCGAGGGGATCCGCGCACCCTATGAGAACCTGGCGGCCTCACAGGCCCTCCTGCGCAAGAGCGAGGAGGACCTGCGCACCATCACCGACAACCTGCCGGCCATGATCGCCTATGTCGACAAGTCGCTCATCTACCGCTTTGCAAACAAGAACTACGAACGCTGGCTCGGCCTGCCCGAGGACTCGGTGGTCGGCAGGACCCTCTCGGAGGTGATCGGCCAGCAGCACGCCCAGGCGCTCATGCCGCGGCTGCGTCGCGCGCTTCGCGGCGAGACCCTCACCTACGACTACCAGTTCACGATCCGCAAGAAGTCCCAGCCCAAGTGGATGAACATCACCTACATGCCGCATCGCGGCCCGGATGGCGATGTCGATGGCATCTATGTCCTGACGCTCGATGTCACCGAACGTCGCATGGCCGAGGACCACGCCGCCTACATCGCCCGCCACGACGAACTGACGGGCCTGCCGAACCGCCTTGCGCTCAAGGATGCGCTGCGCGAGATCCTGACATCCGCCGAGACCGCCCAGCCCCGCTTTGCCCTCCTCTTCATCGACCTCGACCGGTTCAAGACCGTCAACGACACGCTCGGCCACGACGCCGGTGACAAACTCCTGCAGATCGTGGCGAACCGGCTGCGCGAGGTGGTGCGCGGTGCGGACTTGGTTGCGCGCATGGGGGGCGATGAGATGTGCGTGCTGCTGCGCGATGCCCAGACGATGGACTACGCCGCCGAAATCGCGCAGCGCCTGCGCGACGAACTGGGCACGCCGGTCGAGCTCACGCCGACCATGCCCTACCGGGTCACGGTGTCGATCGGGATTGCCATGTATCCGGGCGCTGGCGCTGACGGCGAATCGCTGCTGAAGAATGCGGACATCGCGATGTACCAGGCCAAGGCGGCCGGTCGCGACCAGTCGCGCTTTTTCCAGCTTGAAGCCGAGGGGCTTGCCCGCCGGCGCATGGAGATCGAACTCGGCCTGCAATCGGCCGTGGCGCACGGCGAACTGGTGTTGCTCTATCAGCTGATCCTGGACGTGGCAGGGCGTCGACCGGTCGGCATCGAGGCGCTCTTGCGCTGGAACCATCCGGCGCGCGGCCAGCTTGCACCGGTCGAATTCATCGGCGTGGCCGAGGAAATGGGTCTCATCGGCGCGCTCGGCGAGTGGGTGTTGAACAGCGCCGCACGGACGCTCGCCGAACTCGACCGGGGTGCGGCGCCCGGTCTTTTCATGGCGGTCAACATCAGCGCCCGCCAGTTCCAGAATCCCGCCCTGGTCGCGGCCGTCGAGAGTGCGTTGTCGGCGCATGGCATCGCGGCGGCGCGCCTGCATCTGGAACTGACCGAAAGTGCGATGATGGACCATCCCGAGGAGGCCAAGCGCATCATGGTGGAATTGAAGTCTCTGGGCGTGGGGCTTTCCGTCGATGACTTCGGCACCGGCTATTCCTCGCTCGCCTACCTGAAGCGTTTTCCGGTCGACTGCGTGAAGATCGACCGTTCGTTCGTGCAGGACCTGCCTGCCGATCGCGACGACGCAGCCATCGCCGCCGCCATCATCGCCATGGGCCACAGCCTGGGCCTGAACGTCGTCGCCGAGGGTGTCGAGACCGAGGCCCAGCTCGCCTTTCTCGCGGCCCAGGGCTGCGAACTCTTCCAGGGCTACCTGGACTCGCAACCGCTCGGGCTCTCCGATCTGCTCAATCACCTCAGCAAGCCCGACAGGCGCCCCGAAGACTTCGGAGAGCCCGAACGCGCGGTCATGCTAGGCTAGGTGCTCTGGCGGGGGCGGGGGCGGGCGCCCGCTCCGGGTGATCCGAAGCGCTGCAGCGCGGCGATGCCAAGCCCGGTGGCCACACTTGCGAACCGTTCACCGAAGACGGGACGCGCCGCCGGGAAGAGCGCCGCCAGCTGCCCCGTGAGAAACCCAAGACCGGTCGAGCCTCCGGTGAAGTAGATGGCATCCACCTCGGCCGGCTTGATGCCCGCATCCTCGACGGTGCGCCGCGCGATGCGGGTGATCCGCTCGATCGGTTCACCCAGCGCATCGAGCAGCCGGTCTTCGGCGAGTAGCGACCAGAGACCCTCCTCGAGTGCGCCCAGATCGATGCGGGCGTCGGCTCCGCCTGCCACCGTGATCTTGGCCTCCTCGGCCTGGCCGAGGAGGGTGTGGCCCATGCGCAGGCGCAGGGCACGCATGAGCCGCCGGTGCAGGCGCTCTTCGCCATAGAAGTAGCGCATCTGCTCGATCTCGGCGATGCGCTTGGGCAGATAGAGTGAATTGACGAGATGCCAGGTCGACAGATCGAAGTAGACGCGATGCGGCACCGTGCGGCCGGTCGGCCCGGTCGACTGATAGCCGAGAAGCGGCAGGATCCCCCACAGTTCGATGCGCGCATCGAAATCGGTGCCAGCGGTATGGAGACCGGCGTTCGCGAGCACATCGGCGCTTCGATCGGCATGCCGGGCCCGCTCGGGGCCGAGGCGAATCACAGAGAAATCGCTGGTGCCCCCGCCGATGTCGGCCACGAACACCAGTTCCTCCCTGTGCAGGCCGCTCTCGTAGTCGAGGGCCGCTGCAATCGGTTCGTACTGGAAGGCGACATCCCGAAAACCGGCGGCGCGCGCAGCCCGCGCAAGTGCGTCCTCGGCCGCGGCATCGGCGAGATCGTCATCGTCATGGAAGCGGACCGGACGCCCGAGCATCACCTCGTCGAGCACTGCTCCCGATGCGCGCTCGGCCTGGGTCTTCAGATGCGCAAGAAAGGATGTGATGAGGTCCAGATAGCGCACCACCATGCCGTCGCCCATGTGGATCGACTCATCGACCAGGCGCGAGCCGAGGATGCTCTTCAGGGAGCGCAGGAGGCGACCCTCGTGGCCCTCGGTATAGGCGGCGATGGCGGCACGCCCGAAGGCGCGCGTGCCATCCTCGGCATGCTGGAAGATGGCCGTGGGCAGTGTCAGCGCGCCCGCCTCGACGGGCGCGAGCACGAGGGGGCCGCCCGGCACCGGGGGACTGGCCTCGTCCGCCCCCGCCGACGAGGCGATCGCCGAATTCGAGGTCCCGAAATCGATTGCGCAGTAGCCCAAGAGAACACTCCGTTCAGCAAGGGCGCGAGTATAGAGCAGATTCGATGCGGGATCGCCGTCGGGATTGGGTTCGGGACCGTGTTCGGGACCGTGTTCGGGACTCGCCTCACCTGCCCGCCCGGTGGACCCTACTGGCGTTCCGCCCGGCGCAGGTTGGCGCGCTTTTCCTGATACATGAGGCGATCGGCATGGCGCTGCAGATCCTCAAGGCTCGCGCCATCCTGGGGGCAGACGGCGACGCCCAGCGAAGCCTTGGCCTGCCACATGCGCCCAAGCCAGACGGGCTCGTCCAAGGCCGTGCGGATCTTCGCCACGATCGGCGCCACGTCCGCCGGGCTTGCGAGCTCGCGGATCAGCACGACGAATTCGTCGCCCCCGAGGCGCGCCACCAGGTCACAGCCGCGCACGGTCCGCTTCAGGCGTCGCGAGAACTCGACCAGAAGCGTGTCGCCCGCATCGTGTCCCAGCTCATCATTGACGAGCTTGAACTCGTCCAGATCGATGAAACACAGGGCGCAGCACTCGCCCCGCTCGGGCGCGAGTCGCAGCGACGCTTCAGCGAGGGCCTTGAACTTGCCCCGATTCAGGAGTTCGGTGAGCGGATCATGGGAGGCGGTGTGCTCGAGCTGCTCCAAGGCCTGCTGCAACTTCTGGTTCGCAAGATCCAGCTGGGCGCTGCGGTCGCGCTCGGCGGCTGCAGCGATGCGATGCTGCTCGACCTGGAACTCGACCTGCAGCATCTGGGTCTTGCGGCTGCTCGAGTCGGCTGCAAGCGAACGCTCGAGCTGCAGCTCGCCGGACAATGCCCAATAGGCCTGATCGAAACGCCCCTGCGAGGCGGCGACCTCGGCCTCGAGGCTGAAGGCACGCATCTCGTAGACCGGGATGCCGATCTGGCTTGCGAGCGGGGCGATCTCCTTCAAGATCTCTTCCGCCTCGGCGAGGTCCTTCTGATGCAAGGCGAGCTCGGCGCGCCTGAGAAGCACATCACAGACCAGGTCGCGCTCCTTCATCTGGCGCGCGATCGCCTCGGCGCGGCTCAAGGCCTCGCCAGTCTCGACCAGGGCGTCGCTCGCCATCAGGTTCTCGGCATGGATCTTCAGCAGAAAACCCAGGTGCAGGGTGTGGCCGTCGCGCTCGGCGAGCTCGATGCAGGGCTTGATACGCTCCTCGGATTCGGCATGGCGCCCCGAGGAGGTGAGGGACTCGGCATAGGCGGCGTTGACGATGATCCACAGAAGCGACTCGCTGTAGGGCTGGGCGAGTTCGAGCGCCGCCAGCAGCAGCTCCTGGGCCTTCTCGTGATCCTTCATCACCGCATAGATGTTGCCGAGGTTCGACAGGGCACGGATCTCCGCCAGCCGATCGCCGGTCTCGCGACCGATCGCCAAGCACTTGTGGAGCATCTGGAAGGCCCGCCCAAAATCGCCGATGCGCTCGTAGATGGTGGCCAGACCGTTCATGCAGCGGTTGGCGATCTCGGTCTGGCCGAGCATGCCGGCCTCCTCGGCAGCCTTCTCCAGGATGCCGCGCGAGCCCTCGTAGTCGGTCAGAAACGACAGGCCTATACCCTCGATGAAACGGCTTTGCGGCACCGTCTCCCGGATATTCTGGGCGCTCGCGCGGGCGAGCGCCGCNNCGGGCCGCCGCCACCGCGTCGGTGGGGTTGGTGCGCAGCAGATCCTCGGCATGCCGGTTCAAGGCATGCAATTCCTCGAGCGGATCAGGCTCAGGGCTCGGTCGCCTGAGTTCCTGGGCGGTTTTCGTCATGAGTCGGTTGGGATCGGGGATGATCGAGCAAGCACACTTTAAAGTTCAGGCAACCACTTACCCCGGTCCAGACGGGACCGAGGCTCGGGACGCAGGGTCCAGCAGCCCCGATGTTACGTCCTTGCCGGCGAATTGTTTAGACAATCGTAGCGCCCCTGAAACATTCCATGACGCCAGCCTGAGATTTGAGTCAAATCCTCGCCATTTGGCCGGAATCCGGTGTAGGGAGACGGCGGCACGGCGGCACNNGCGGCACGGCGGCACGGCGGCACAGCGGCACAGCGCGCGCGCGCAAAGCCCGGTTGCGTGGTACCTCGGTACTTTGGTAACATATGGCTCGAGCTTTCCCCTTCTGGCCTTTCTCACCGGCCAGGCTCGCTCACCCCGGCTTGAGTAGCTGCCCGCACTGCACCCTTGCGCCTGATCTAGACGAACCTGCCCCCTGANNTGATGGACCTGCCCCCTGATGGATCTGCCCCCTGATGGACCTGCCCATGATCGACCTGCCCCTGATGCAGCCGCCCCCGCCGGACCCGAGCTTGACGAACCTGCTCGTAACCCGCGACCCCTTCGTGCAGACCTTCGAGGCCGACGCTCTCGATCCGGCGGACTTTGGCCATCTGGCCCACCTGCGCGTGGCCTTTGGGCTGCTCGCAGAGCGGCCCTTCCTCGACGCCTGCGCGGTGATGCGCAGGGGGCTCATCGGACTTGCAGAACGCGCAGGTCAGGCGCGCCGCTACCACGAGACCGTCACGATCGCCTTCATGAGCCTCATCAACGAGCGCCGGATCCGCGGGGGCTTCACCGCGTGGGAGCCGTTCATCGCAGCGCATCCGGAACTCACCGAGCGCGGCTTCCTCGCTCGCTATTACAGTACGGCGCGGCTGGAATCGGCTCTCGCGCGCTCGAGCTTTGTCCTACCCGAGCAGAGCGCATCAGGCCCCGAAATCCCCCGAGGCCAATGAAACCGCCGCCGAGCCGCTTTCCGCCCCCGCTCCGGTCACCCACCCGCGACCTGCCTTCAAGCCATGACGAAGTCTGACGCCCGGTCGCCGGACTCGGGCCAGCGCGGCCCGATCACCGTCGAGCGCGTCCAGACGGGCCTGCGCATTGAAAAGCGCATCCTGAAAGTCCTGAAGGCGCTCGCCGAATACCACGACCTGAGTCTGGGTGATCTGGTCGAAGGCATCGTGCTCAACGCCTTCGACGGGCAGAATCCTTTCGGAGCGGACAGCCTCCAGCAGATCGCAAAGTTGAAGGAAATCTACCGGCTCGATCTGGATGCCAGCGCCGCGCATCGTCTCATCGAGCGCGAGTAGCCTAAGACTTGCGCCGCGCAGACCCGGGTCGCCCGGAAGACAGGTGGGCGCGATCGGAGGAGCTGGCCGATCAGCGCCCCCTCATTGGTTCGCATGGAGAGAGCACTCGGCCTTTTCACTCCATCCTGCACCCCATCCTGCACCCGATAGTTCGCTCCCAGAGCGCCTAAAGCACCTGCAGCGCCTCTCAATATCCGGCAGCGGCGGGCAGCCCTGCGGGTTTTTCGCCGCATGCGCGCCAAGGCCGTTAACATGCGGGTTATTGCCGCCCCACCGCCCCGGTGTGGGTCGCTGCGAGCGAAAGGAGAGCACGTGTCGAGAGCCGGCAACGCCCTGTGGATGGTGCTCTGGATCGCACTGCAGGGGGTCGCCGCACCGCTTGCGGCCGCGTCCCCCGAGCCTGCAGTCCAGACTGCCGACCCCTACGCCGCAGCGGAGAACTGGCTCTGCAGGCCAGGCCGAAGCGACCCCTGCGATGCCGACGAGGCGAGCACCGAGGTGCTGCCCGACGGCCGTCTCATCCACAAGCCCTGGCAGCCTGCGGCCGATGCGCCCATTGACTGCTTCTATGTATACCCGACGGTCTCCGTGCAGCTCACCGGCAACAGCGACCGTATCCCCGGCCCCGGCGAGAAGCGGGCCGCTCAGGTCCAGTTCGCGCGCTTCGCATCGGTGTGCAAGCCCTATGCGCCGATGTATCGGCAGATCACGCTGGCCGGGATCGCAAGCCTCGTGCGCGGCGAGGCCATGCCGATGGATCCGGCGCTCGCCTATGCCGATGTGCTCGCGGCCTGGAATCATTACCTGAAGTTCGACAATCACGGCCGCGGTGTGGTCCTCATCGGTCACTCCCAGGGCTCGCACATCCTTATCCAGTTGATCGCCGAACAGATCGACGGCAAGCCCGAGCAGGCCCATCTCGTCTCGGCTCTCATCCTGGGCTCCAACGTCGAGGTACCCAAGGGGCAGGACGTGGGCGGAAGCTTCCAGCACGTGCCCTTGTGCCGTGCGGCGACCCAGACCGGCTGCGTCATCAGCTATGTCTCGTTTCGCGCCAGCCATCCGCCGCCCCTCGATGCACGTTTCGGGCGCGTTGCCAATCCGCGCATGGAGTCGGCCTGTACCGACCCCGCGGCGCTCAGTGGCCTGCCGCCCGACGCCTATCTGCCGACCCATAGCAATCTGCTGGGCGACCCGGAGAACCGGCTCGCCTGGGAGAAGATGGCGGACATCATCGACACACCCTTTGTCGAGTTGTCCAACCTGATCCAGACGCGCTGCGTGCACGAGAATGGCGCGGTCTATCTCGCCGTTTCGACCCATAGCGTGGCGAATGACCTGCGCCCAGCCGACATCCCGGGCGACCTCGTGATTCACGGCCACCTGCTTGAGGGCTGGGGTCTGCATCTCGTCGACGTCAACATCGCCCAGGGCAACCTGATCGACATCGTGCGGCGCCAGGGCCAGGCCTTTCTCGGGCATCCGGCGCCGAAGGAGCACGCCAAGAACCGGCCGTCTTAGGCGNNCTTAGGAGCCCGTCTTGGCCTCCCGCGCTCCGCGCGCCTCGCTCCAGCGCTCATAGCCGCGCGCCCTAAGCACACACGCCGGACAGTGCGCGCAGCCATAACCCCACGCATGACGCGTACCGCGCTCGCCCAGATAGCAGGTATGGGTGTCCTCGAGGATCAGATCGACCAGTGCCGCACCGCCGAGTTCTTCCGCCAGCGCCCAGGTCGCGGCCTTGTCGAGCCACATGAGCGGTGTCTCGATCGTGAGCGGGGCCGCCAGGCCGAGAGCGAGCGCGGCAGCGAGTGCGCGCAGCGTCTCATCGCGGCAGTCCGGATAGCCCGAGAAATCGGTCTCGCACATGCCGCCCACCAAGACCTCGATGCCACGCCGGTAGGCAAGCGCTGCGGCGAGTGTGAGAAACATCAGGTTGCGGCCCGGCACGAAGGTATTGGGCAGACCGTTCGCTTCAAGACGGATCTCGCCCGGCCCGGTAAGTGCCGTGGCGCCGAGCTGGCCGAGCACGCCGAGATCAAGCACGTGGTCCTCCCCGAGGCGCTCCGACCAGCTGCTGTTCTGCCGCGCAAGCGCGCCCAAGAGGGCGGGACGCTGCCGAAGCTCGATGCGATGGCGTTGGCCATAATCGAAAGCGATCGTCTCGACGCGCGCATAGCGCGCGAGCGCCCAGGCCAGACACGTGGTCGAGTCCTGCCCGCCTGAGAACAGCACCAGTGCCGCATCGCTCACGTCCCACGCCTCCCGGCCTCGGCTGCGAAAGTCGCTACTGTAGCGCATGCGTGCATCGCCCTGCGCCCTGGAGTCGATGCTCAAGGTCTGGTCCTCCCTGCTGGTCCTCATTGCTGGTCCAGAGTGCTCGTCTTCAAGACCGGTCTTTGAGCCTGGCCGGAATTGATCGAAGATTGTCCGGCGCGGGTCTCCCCAGGTGCGGCCGATGGGCCTAGAGTGAGGCCCAGTCTTCAGATCGCACCGCCCGCAAGCTCTGAATCCTGTATCCCCCAGCCCCACGGAGTCGCCGATGTCCACAACCCCCTCCCCCAAGACCGCGCTCATCGTCATCGATGTCCAGGAATCCTTTCGGCATCGCCCCTATTTCGAGGCCGAGGGGCTACCCGACTTCTTCGAGCACGCCCGTACACTGGTCACGGGCTTCGAGGCGCGCGGCCTGCCGATCGTGCGCATCCTGCACGTCGAGCCCGCCGGACCCTTCTCGATCGCATCTGGCCTTGTCGTGCCGATGCCCGAACTCGGGTACACGCCAAGCGTGACCATCCAGAAGTCGGTGCACAGCGCACTGGCGGGAACGGGCCTCGCACGGTGGCTTACGCACAGCGGCATCAGCCGCCTCGTCATCGCGGGCATTCGCACCGAGCAATGCTGCGAGACGACCACGCGCCATGCGTCTGACAGTGGCTTCGAAGTCGACTATGTCACCGACGCCACCCTGACCTTTCCGATGAAGTCGAAGAGCGGCCGGGTGTTCAGCCCACTGGAAATCAAGGAGCGCACCGAACTCGTGCTGGCCGAGCGCTTTGCCCGCATCTGCACGAGCGCCGAGGCGCTCGCCCGCGCCCACTAGCCCAACTGGAATACGGCGCCACGCGAGCCCGCCATGTCCGCCATGCCCGCCCTGACCTCCCCGATCCCCGTCTATTTCCTCGTTCTGCCCGACACGCTGCTTCTCGATCTGGCCGGAATCGCCGAGGCGCTGCGGGTTGCAAATCAGCTCGCCCAGAAAGAGCTCTTTGCTCCCCGATTTGTCGGTCCGGGAGATAGCGTACCTTCGTCGATCGGCATTGGCCTCTCGGGCATCCTGCCGCTGCCCGCCGCTCTCGAGACCCATGCGTGGGTGGTCGTCTGCGGCATGCGTCGGCCCGAGGAAGCCGTGCACACCGCCCCCACCCGGGCGGCGGTGAACTGGTTGCGCGCGGCCATGGGTCCCGATAACACGCTGTGCTGCGTGTGCGCGGGCGCGCTCATTGCCGCCGAGGCGGGACTGCTCGCCGGCCGACGCTGCACGTCGCATCACGACCATACCGGCTGGCTCGAAGCGCGCCATCCCGCCGCACGCGTGGAGCACAACCGGATCTTCGTGCAGGACGGCAGCATCTACACGAGCGCGGGTGTCACCTCGGGGGTCGATCTCGCCCTCGCCCTCATCGCCCGCGAAGCCGGCGCGGTGGTCGCGGCCCGGGTCGCCCGGGACCTCGTGGTCTACATCCGGCGCACGGCCAACGATCCGCAACTCTCGGTCTGGCTGTCGCACCGCAATCACCTGCATCCGGTCGTGCACCGGGCCCAGGACGCGCTCGTCGCGGATCCGGGACGCGCCTGGACGCTGGCCGCGCTCGCGCAAACAGTGGCGGTGAGCGTGCGCACGCTCTCGCGCGTGTTTCGCGAAGAGACCGGTATCACGCCCCAGCACTATCTCGAGCAGATCCGGCTTGGGATGGCACAAGAGCGCCTCGCGACCACCCGCTGGAACATGGAGCAGGTGGCGCAGAGTTCGGGGTTTTCTTCGGCTCTCCAGCTGCGGCGCACGGCGAAACGCCACGGACGCGCGGCGCCGCGCGAGTTGCGTCGTGCGACACTCGCCTGAGCGCGAGGCGCGCTGACCCGGACTTGCCCTACGCTCCCGGAGGCTCCCCGAAGCTCCCCGAAGCTCCCCGAAGCGCCCCGCGCTCCCCGCCCCTGTTACCTCACTCCTTCATCCCCTTCGGATTGCCGATAGTTGCTAAGACTGGGGTGCGCTGACTTGGCATCCTTCGCGACAGGCTAGAATTCGTCTCCGCCGGTGGTATCCGGCCGCCCCCTCCCGCCGCACACCGTGCGGCTCGCCCCGCGGTCGCACCACCCGCAGTTGACAACCCGCCCCTGCCCGTGACCCCCGTGAGCTCCATGATCCGCACCCGCCCCCGCCTTGCACGACCCGTAGCGCTTTTCCTCTTGGTTTTCGCTGGCCTTTGTGCCCAGGGGGTGCGTGCCGCAGAACCGGCGGTGCGCACGGCGCCGACGATGCCCACCCCTCCCGCGGTAGCCGCGGTAACCACGCTCCCCAAGCCCGTCGCGAGTGTCGAGGGGGTCACCGAGTACGACCTGCCCAATGGACTGCGCGTGCTGCTCGTGCCCGATGCCTCCAAGCCGACCACCACCGTCAGCGTGCTCTATCGGGTCGGCTCCCGCCTTGAGAGCTATGGCGAGACGGGCATGGCGCACCTCCTGGAACACCTGATGTTCAAGGGGACGCCAAGCCTTGCGAAGGGCGAGCTCGTCAAGCAGCTCACTGCACGCGGCATGGAATTCAACGCCAACACGTCCTACGACCGGACCCACTACTTCGAGACCTTCACGGCCTCCAAGGAGAACCTCGACTGGGCGCTCAAGATGGAAGCCGACCGCATGGTCAACTCCTTCATCGCCCGCAGCGATCTGGACAGCGAGATGACGGTGGTGCGTAACGAGATGGAAAGCGGTGAGAACAGCCCCTCGCGCATCCTGCGCCAGAAGATGGCGGCGGCGGCCTACCAGTGGCACAGCTACGGGCACGAGACGATCGGCGCCCGCTCGGACGTCGAGAACGTCAACATTCCCCACCTGCAGGCCTTTTATCACAAGTACTACCAGCCGGATAACGCCGTTCTGACCGTGGCGGGCTCGTTCGATGTGCAGCCAACGCTCGAGCGCATCGTCGCGACCTTCGGCGCGCTGCCGAAGCCCACCCGGGTGCTCGAGGCCACCTACACCGTCGAGCCGACCCAGGATGGTCCACGCGAGGTCACCCTCGAGCGGCGCGGTGAGACGCCCGTGATCGGACTGGCCTACCACATCCCGTCGGGCGCGCATCCGGACTTCGCCCCCATCGAGGTGCTGGCCGACATCCTGGGCGCCCCGCCCAGCGGGCGCCTCTACAAGGCACTCGTCGAGAGCCACGAGGCCGCAAGCGTCGAGGTCGAGCCNNCGCCCGACTCGACAAGAACCAGTCGATCCCGACCGCCGAGAAGACCCTGATCGAGATGATCGAGAAGAATCCTGAAGCGCTGCCGTTCACCGCCGAGGAGGTCGAACGCGCCAAGGTGAAGCAGAAGAACGGCTACGACAAGATCGTCGATGATCCGGTGGACCTGGTCGCAAACCTGGCCGAGGCCGATGCACTCGGCGACTGGCGTCTCTTCTACATCGAGCGCGACCGGATCGCGGCAGTGAGCCCGGCTGACGTGCTCAGGGTCGCGCGCACCTATCTCAAGACCAGCAACCGTACGCTTGGCATCTTCGAGCCCACCCCGGCCCCTGACGTCGCAGAAATCCCGGCCACCGGCGAGCTCGGACCGGTGGTCAGCGCCTACCAGGGACGGGGTGCGAAGGAATCGGGTGAGGCGTTTGACACCGACCCGCTCGCCATCGAGAAGCGCGTCGCGCGCACGGCGCTCGGCAACGGCATGCAGCTTGCATTCCTCACCAAGCGCACCAAGGGACAGTCGGTCAACGGCACGATGATCCTGCGCATGGGCGACGCCAAGAGTCTCACCGATGAGAAGACCATCGCCCAGCTGACGGCGGCGATGCTCACGCGCGGCACCACGCATCGTTCGCGCCAGCAGATCGCCGATGAGCTCGACACGCTCGACTCGAAGCTCTCGATCTCAAGCCAGGGCGCGGCCGTCGTCGTACAGTTCGAAACGCGCCGCGACAAACTCGCCGCCCTCCTCGATCTGATCGAGGACTGCCTGAAGAATCCGGTCTTCCCGGAGAGCGAACTGGCTACGCTCAAGATCCAGATCGCCCAGGGCATCAATGCCAGCCGCACCGAGCCGCAGCCCATCGCCTCAGAGGCCTTTCGCCGCTACGACAATCCCTATCCGAAGGGCGATCTGCGTTACCGCGAGACCTTCGACGAGAGCCTGGCCGCGCTCTCGGTGGCCACGCTTGCCGACCTGAAGGCCTTCCATGCGCGCTTCTATGGCGCCTCGCACGGCCAGCTCGGTCTGGTCGGCGACTTCGATGCCACTGCTGTAGAGGCGAGCCTTGCCACGGCGCTTGGCAACTGGACCAGCAGCGCCCCCTATGCCCGCGTCGACGCGGAGTATCGCGCAAGCCCTGCCCATCGCGAGGTGCTCATGACCCCGGGCAAGGCCAATGCGTTTTTCATAGGAGGGGTGGCCCTGCCGCTGCGCGATGACAACCCGGACTTCGAGGCGGTCCTGGCCGGTGAACACATCCTGGGCGGCTCGACCCTGAAGTCGCGCCTGGGCGATCGGCTGCGCCAGAAGGATGGCCTGTCCTACGGCACCGGCGCACAGCTCCAGACGAGCAGCCATGTGGCCAACAGCATGCTGCTCGTCTATGCCATCTTCGCCCCGCAAAACCAGTCACGGGTCGAGACCGACGTGCACGAAGAGGTCGCCCGGCTCCTGAAGGACGGCATCACGGACACCGAGCTTGCCGATGCGAAGAGCGGCATCCTGCAGGCCTCGGCCATCGAGCGCGCCGATGACGGGGCGCTGGCGGGCCTCCTCGCCGGGCAGCTGGAACTCGGGCGTACGCTCACGTTCACCGCGGACCAGGAGGCGCGCCTGAAGGCGCTGGACGTGGCTGGCGTCAACGCGGCACTGCGCAAGTACATCGACACCGCGCATGCCGTCGAGATCTTTGCCGGGGACTTCAAGGACGCGAAACCCTAGCCGGGTGGCCCAGCGCGCACTCCTGCCCCCCCGGATTCCAGGATGGCCCGATTGACACGCGGAGGATGCGCCGTGCGCCGGCAGCGCTCCATGCTCGCGGTGCTCGTCTGCTGGACGGGGCTCCTCTGCTTGATGTCGCCCTGGGGTGCAGCGCGCGCGGGGCGCCTTGACCTGCCGTATCCAGGTCGAGCTTGCGCATTCGGGCGCAGACCCTGGTCGCCTGCTGATCGATGAGAGACCCGGCGAGATGGCTTGGGTCCTGGTCACGGGGCCTCTGCCCAGGGCGTATAGCGTGCTGGATATCGACGGGGCCGACTTGCAGAGCCTGAGGGCGGCCCTGGGCGTGGCTCCGCCCCGAGGCGGTCCCTCTGCCCCTCTCTCCCTCTTCGCACCCCCTTCTCCGTTCCCCACGGTGCAAGGAGGCTAGGCGGCCTTCAGGCCCTCCTCGGCACCCTGCGCCTGCCCGCCGGTCACCTCATCCCAGTTCCGCAGCCAGGCTTCGAGGCCTGCTGCCGGGAGCGGTCGGCTCAAGTAGAACCCCTGCGCCAGATCGCAGCCCATCTCACGGAGCTGCCCGAGGACTTCGATCGTCTCGACACCTTCCGCTACAACCTTCAAGCCCATGTTATGTCCGAGATCGATGGTCGAGCGCACGATCGTCATGTCCTCGGCGTTGGTGTCCATCGTCAGGACAAAGGACTTGTCGATCTTGATCTCATCGACCGGCATGCGCTTCAGGTAGGCGAGCGACGAGTAGCCGGTCCCGAAATCGTCGATCGACATGCGCAGCCCCATTGCGTGCAGACGGTCGAGCGTCTTGATGGCGTTCTCGGCATCTTCCATCAAGGCACTCTCGGTGATCTCGATCCAGACCTTCTGGGGTGCGACGTCATTGAGTTCCAGGCACTGCGCAAGGACTTCGGGCAGATCCGAATGGATCAGGTCGCGCGCCGACACATTGATCGAGACGGCCAACTCGATGCCCGCCTCCTGCCAGCGCGCGCACTGCTCGATCGCCCGGGCCACCACCCAGCGCGAGATGGTCTTGATGTAGCCGGTCTGCTCGGCAAACGGGATGAAGGCATCGGGCGGCACCATGCCCCGGCTCGGATGCTGCCAGCGCACCAGCGCCTCGACATACTTGACCGAGCCCGTGACGAGATCGATCTTGGGTTGGTAGTAGAGCATCAGTTCATCGTGCTCGACGGCCTGGCGCAACTCGGTCATGAGTGACAGCCGTTCGGCATGGTGCCGCTCGACGTCGCTGACTTCATAGACCGCAAAACCCAGGTTGCCGCGCTTGGCGGCATACATCGCGAGGTCAGCGTGACGAAACAGCGTGTTCGCATCCGGGCCGTTATCGGGAAAGGACACGATGCCGATGCTGCCGCTCACATCGACGACCTGGCCCTCGACCGTGATCGGAACCTCGAGGCGCTTCAGGAGCTTAGCGGCGATGCGGCACGCGGCTGCGATGTCCTGGCGCGGCAACAGGATCGCGAATTCGTCGCCCCCGAGGCGGGCGACGGTCGCCTCGTTGGCCGGCACCAGCTCGGCCATGCGCTTGCCGACCTCGGCAAGAAGCAGATCGCCGATATGGTGGCCAAGGGTGTCGTTGACGTATTTGAAGCGGTCGAGATCAATCATCAGGAGACTGAGCGGCACATCGGCGCTCTCTGCCACCTGGATCGCCTCGGTCAGCCGGTCGTTGAACTGGGCGCGGTTTGGCAGGCCCGTCAGCGTGTCCCAGTAGGCAAGGTGCATGATGCGGCCCTCACGTTCTGCCAGGCCCACGCGCATCAGGTTGAACGCCTGCGCGAGCTCGCCGATCTCGTCTTCGCTTCGGACCGCGATCTCACCGGTGTATTCGCCGGCACCGATGGCGCGCGTCGAGCGGATCAGGTCGGCGATCGGACGCGTCACGCCGCGCGCGGTCACGAGGCTCGCAACCACCGAGAAGACGAGCCCCGCGACCGTCAGGGCGAGCAGCGCCTTCTGCAGTCGCAGGAACGGGGCCATCGCCTCGCGCAGTGAGCGCTGCAGTACCGCGACAACCGCGCTGCCATCGGTATCGAGGCCGACGATGTGGGTGGTGTAGTCGTCGCCCTGCAATTCGATCACCGCACCGGCGCCGGGAGTCTCTTCGGCGCCGGGCGCGGAAAAACGCTGGCCGAGATCCCGGGAGAGACTGGGCTCGAGCGAGCTCGCGAGCACGTGCCACTCGTCGCCCGTCCTGCCCAAAAATGACACGTCCGCCGCGGTCAGGCCCTGCATCTCGCGGGCGAGCGCGTCGTCTATCCGAAAACCCATCGCGACCCAGCCGATCGCGAGCGGCGCCTTCACCGGCACGGCGACGAGCTGGTAGAGCTGACCGTCAATCATCCCCAGCCCGGAGGCGATGCCGTGGGCCTGAGCGCGTGCGATCAGCTGCGGGAAGGCGAAAGGCTGGCCATCCTGGCTCGAGCCAGGGCCCGAATCCGACGCGGCAGCGGGTCCAGCAGCCGGCGCAGGATCCGGAATCGACTCGGAAATCGAGCTGGCAGTCGATTCAGGGCCCGAGTTGGGAATCGGATCCCGGCTGCCGGCCAGAAGTCTGCCGTCGAGGCTGACCAGCATGGCCATGTCGGCTTTGATGCGCTCGGCCTGATTGGAAAGCGCCGACTCGACCGTCGCGCGATTGTCGGACGCGACCGCCCGCCGAAAGCCGAAATCGGCTGCGGTGATCGTCGCGGCCTGGGTGAGCTTGTCGCGATTCGCGCGCAGCACCTTCTGGAACACGCGCTCGGTCAGGGTCAGCTGTTCATCGACGGTTTTCTGGGCACTCGTCTCGATGACGCTGCGGATCACCACGAACCCCGCACCCTGGACCAAGAGCACGAGGATCACAAAGAGGATCGAGATGCGCGCGTGCAGGCTCGTGATGCGCAGGCTCTGACGGTTCATGACGCTTACTCCGGCGCCCGCAAGGGCAGCGTGAAACGCACCGGCGTCGCGTTGTCCGCCCGCACCGTCTCACGCACCGTGCCCTTCGGGTCAGCCAGGCGATAGTGCCAGGCCTCGACCTGGTAGCTCTCGGCAGGCAGTTCGATGCGCGCGTGCCCTGCGGCATCGGTCTTGGCGAAATAGGGCGTATCGACGACGGCGACGTAGGCGATCATCTGGTCGTGGATGTTGCAGCCCAGCACCACCAGCCCGGCCTTGTCGAACTCGACCGGATGGGCGGCGACGCCGGAATAGAGGTTCAGCTCAAAGGTCTTGGCCGGCGAGAACGAGTAGACGTCGTGCTCGATGTTGTCCTTGTTCGGAAACGTGACGAGCGTCCCGGTCTGGATCACCGAGACCAGCGGCACGAAGTGCTTGTGGATCTGGTCGATGATGGCGGTGGCCGGCACGCGCGCGGGCAGCTTTCCCGAGGTGGGGACGGCCGTGATGACGGCATCCGCAAGCGCCGCACCCTGACCATCGATGGCCTGGACTTCGAGTGTTGCGCCACATGCGGGAGCCGCAGCGACGGCGGTCACGAGGGCCAGAAGGGTCGCGCAGGCCAGTGCCAGGACACCTGCGCAGGGGTGTGGGCAGGGGTGTGGGCAGGGGTGTGCGCNNGCAGGGGTGTGCGCAGGGGTGTGCGCAGGGGTGTCCGGTACCGCGAACGGAACCTGCCCCGGCCGCACGGCACAAGCGCCCACCCTGTCCTGCCAAGTCATGCGCTACCTGCTGCATCGTCATCCTTCGTGTTCGGCATGCCTGGGACACGCGCCGTGCCCTGCTGGCTCGGTCATCTTCAGACGCCTAGCGGTCCTCGATCTGGTGCACCATCGGCGCAAGGCGCGCGAGCAGCCGGTTCTGGACCCGAAACGGTATGTCGTTCTGGTCCATGGCCTCCTGCAGATCCTCGACAAGGGCGTTGAAAGCGGCGCGCGTGATATGCAGCCCCTCGTGGGCACGCTCCATGCTGCGCCCGGTATAGGCGCACGGGCCGCCTGCCACCTGGCAGAGCTGCTCGATCAGCTTCTCGCGCAGGCGCTTTTCCGAGGCATCGGCAAAATAGTCACGCGTTCGCGGATCGGCGTGCACACGGATCAAGAGATCCTGGGTGATACGGGTGATGCCCGGCAATTCGCCAAGGTCGACATAGAGCGGATCGACTGCCTTGACCGCGGTGTCGGCTCCGAGCTTCTGCGCGGCATCGCCACCTGCCTGGGCACTGGCGTTCTGGACTGGGGCCAGTGCGCAGAGCGCGAGAACAAGCGCAGCAAAGCCCCGCCGCCCCGCCCTCCATGAGCCGACACGTGCCGCCCGGATCAGAGGCACCTGGACACTCACCCCGGCGCTCACCCCGGCACCCACCCAGACACGCACGCCGGCCCGCACCCAAAGAGGCGCCGGCCAGCGGTTTGTAGGACGCATTGCCATGTCAGATCACTTCACCACGAGACGATCAACGAACAGCCGGAAGTGGTGCCGCATCGTGCCCGGCGAAGGGGAGACCCTGCTTCGCCCCACGGTGCTACAAGCCCCAACCCATCCAGCTTGAGTGTGTTATCGGCAGCGGCCGGGAAAATCTGAGTCCGGGCCGATGGACGGTCTCCCCTGCCCCGGCATTCGCGCGCGGCCGCCGCGGCAGGTCCTCCAGGCGCGGGACCCGGCGGCTCGCGCCTCGTCCCGACCAGACGCACCAAAGGCGTCCCCACACGTTGAAGCCTGTCGATCTTGCTCATGCGGTCTCCCAGACACTTAAGGCTTTGCTGACGATGGGCCCACCCCACTCCTGAAGGAAGTGTCCCCCTTCGTCGATTTCGAGCGGCTGCGGGCAGCCCCTGATTGATCCGTGCAAGGCGTGCATCACGGCAGCCCCGAGCACGGGATCCTGCATGCCGATCGCCATGAACGAGCGCCCCTCCCAGGCGTGGCTCCAGAACTCGCGCGCCCTGCGCGAGACGGCCGCACCTTCGGCATCGGGCGAATCGGGTACGAGTTCCGGAAAGCGCCGCACGCCTTCCTTGAAGCTCGCATCCGGAAACGGCGCCGCGTACGCCTGGGCCTCTCCCTCCGAAAGCCCGGGCACCGCGCGGCGCATGAGCGCGGCGATGTCGAGATCGGGGTGCGCCTTGCAGTAGGCACGCCAGTCGAGAAAACCCTTGGTGAGGGGGACGTCGCCCGTCCCGAGAGTGGTGTTCAGAACCAGGAGCCGCAGGTAGCGGTCTGGATCGTCCTGGGGCAACGTCAAACCGAGGAGTCCTCCCCAGTCCTGCACCACCAGCGTGATGCGCTCCAGATCCAGGCGCGCGATGAATTCCAGCAACATCTGCCGATGCGCGAGAAAGCCGTAGAACCCGGGATCGACAGGCTTGTCCGAACGGCCAAAGCCGAAAAGATCAGGTACCACCACACGCTGGCCGCGCGCGACGAACTCCGGCACCATCTTGCGATAGAGATAGCCCCAGGTCGGCTGGCCGTGCAGGCACAGGACCGTGTGCTCGGCCAAGGGCGGCCCCTCGTCCAGGTAATGCACGCGCATCCCCGGAAAACCCGGCAGGTCGCTCAGATAGTGTGGCGTGAAGTCGTAGCCCGGCAGCGTCTCGAAGCGCTCCTCGGGCGTACGCAGCACGGCTCTGACCTCTGGCATCGATTTCCTTTCGCAACGCGCGCCGGCTGCAGCGCCTGGCCATACTGGGTGAGCTTGCACCCGCCGCTTGCATCCTTCGCTTGCATCCTTCGCTTGCACCCTTCGCTGGCGCCCTTCGCTGGCACCCGCCGCAGACCCTGTTCAGAGGCAACGCAGGCTGAGCCAACGAGTGGCGCGAGGTGCGAGGGGCCCGGTGCGAGTTGCGAGGGGGCAGGGCGCGACAAGCTCGTGCAATACGGTATACGGGCGAGATTCGCAGCTAGTTTCCGCCGCTGCAAGGGGCGTGCGGCACGCGCGCAACGCTTGGCGCGTGCATTAACAGTTGTCTATCAACGAGTTGGGGGAACTTGCCGGGCAGAAGCCGCTAGCAGTCGCTAACAGCCGCTAGCAGCCGCTGGCGTGAAGCTCGTGGGAGCCGCGGGCGCGAACCTCGCGCCCCGGTGGACTTAGGACCGGTCCCGGGCGGCGAGCCCGAGTGCTTAGAGCTGCACACCCTTGGTCAGCGCACCGTCGACCACGAGGTTCGTGCCGGTGACGAAACTCGCCGCGGGACTTGCAAGAAAGGCCACGGCGTTGGCCATCTCCTGGGGTGTGCCCATGCGCCCGGTCGGATTGAGCGCAAGCGCCTCCTTGAAGAGCGTGGGGTTGCCGACTTCAATCTGGTTCCACACGCCGCCCGGGAAGTAGGTGTTGCCCGGTGACACGGTGTTGGCCCGAATCGATTTGCCCGCCAGGTGGTAGGCAAGTCCCTGGGTGTAGTGCACGATCGCGGCCTTGAACGCTCCGTAGGGACCGGACGCGAAATCGATCTCGCGTCCGGAGACGCTCGAGATGGTGACGATCGAGGCGTGCCCACTCTTCTCGAGATGAGGCATGGCGGCATTGACGAGCCGCACCGTGCCCATCATGTCGACCTCGAAGCCGCGCTGCCAGCCCGCTTCGTCGGGAGTGATGGCCAATGCACTGACGTTGGCGACGACGATATCGATGCCGCCCAGTTGGCCGGCTGCTCGTCCCACCCAGGCGGCAAGTGCCGGACCGTCGGCGACATCGACGACAGCGCCAAAGGCCGGCACACCCAGCGCCGCGAGGGCGGCCGCGGCCTCGTCCACCTCGGTCGCATGGCGCGCGCAGATGGCGACGCCCGCCCCTTCCCGTGCGAGCGTCTCAGCGATGGCGCGGCCAATGCCCTTCGTGCCACCCGTGACGAGCGCCCTCAAGCCCTTCAATCCGAGATCCATGTCGCTCCTTTCAGTGTTCCATCCCGCAGGGTCCCTGGAATTTCTGCTCCGACCCCCTCTGTCCGACCTCAGCCAGATTCATGCCATCACCGGGATGCGCCAGCCCTACTCCGGCGCCAGGTATTTCTTGCTGATGCCGGCCCCCACCGTGTATTTCGGGTCCACGAAATTGCCAAGCCGCACCAGACCGCATTGGCTGAGCATCATGTAGGCGTCCCAGCGCTCGTAGCCGAACTCAGCCTCCATCCACAGCACCAGCTCCTTGTAGGCAATGCGCGCGGCATCTTCGAGCGGCCGGGCGCTCCCGATGGCCATGATGAGCGCTTCATTTTCGAGTCGCGGCCATTGCAGACCCCAGCCCTTGATGAGGTCGACCTCGATGGTGGTCGTGCTCGGGAACTCAACCGCGGTTCCGCAGACCTCGCCATCCCCCTGGCAGGCATGGGCATCCCCGATGAAGAGGCGTCCTCCTTCGGTCTGCACCGGCAGGTAGGTGATGCTGCCCGGACCCATGTCCGGCAGGTCCATGTTGCCGCCATGCGCATCGGGCGTGAGCGTATTGATGGAATCGATCTCCGGCGAGCAGCTGAGCGTGCCGATATGGGGCTTGTAGGGGAGCGTGACACGCTTGCTCCAGTAGACGCCCTGCTCGTCGACGTCGATCTTGCGCACCTTCTCGGGAAGCGATTCGGAGAGGAGTGCGGTCAGGGTGGTGCCGGTCAGGGCGCCGAACTGGGGGATCATGGCGCAGGTGCCCCGCGGGTTCGGTCCACGGGGTGCCATCGACTCGATGTAGACGGCAAGCACGTCACCCTTTTGCGCGCCCTCAACCAGGATCGGGCCGTTCTGGGGATTGACGAAGGGCATGGTCAGCACCTTCGAGGGCAGGTCCTGCTCGGTCTTGACCGCGCCCTCGAAGGCATCGCGGGTCTCGATGACAATGCGATCGCCGGGCTTGACGCTTAACACCGGACTCGAATAGGGACCGATCGTGTAGTGATACTTGCCCTGCCTCGCCTCGGTGAGGGAGTGGGTGTCGGGGGTGCGACCTTGCGCTGCACCGCGCAAGCGCATGATGGACGAATCAAGCCAGCTCATGGGACAGCCTCTCGGTGGTGTTCTCTCGCTCGTGTTCTTGATGTGATGCAACTCGGAGACGGGATGGAGCGCCCCCGGATCAGGTTCCGGACGGCCCGCGCCCCTGGGGTCGCACGCCCTGAATGGTTGCATAACCCGAATGGTTGCACACCCCGAATGGTTGCACACCCCAAGAGATCGCAAGGCCCGTGCCAGTGTCATGGCAAGTGTTGGCGAATGGTGGCAAATGGTGGCGAATGGGTGACGAATCATGGCGAATCGCGCCGCCCGGCGGGTTTTCCGGTGCCGAGCGGTGCGGCTCGCGAGGCACGCCCGAGGCCCGGCCCGGATCAGCCCGCCCCGGAGAGTGCTCCAGACGTGCGCGGCGGCACGAAGAGGAGACTCGCCGGGCGCGTCAGGATCGCGCGGGCGATGGCCCGATAGATCCCGGCGCGCGCCAGGCGCGGCAGGTCGCGCGAGCGCAAGGCCAGCTGGAAGGCGAAGAAGAAGGACACCCCCACGTTCAGGATTGCCATCGCGACGATGCCGGCGACGGCGAGCCAGAAGCCTGGGCTCGAAAGCGTCGCCGGCCCCAGCACACCGACCGCTGCGGCGAGCGCCCCCGAGGACAGCGTCACGTGGCGGACCTCGAAAGGCACTGCAACGCTCTCGGCGATGATGGGCGCAAGCCCCAGAAGAAAGCCCAGCGCAACATTGCCGATCACGCCCGAGAAGTGCTCCCGGCAGTGCGCGGCCCAGCGCAGGGCACGCGCGTCGCCGAGAAGAAAGCGCAGGCGCCTTTGGTAGGCGATGACGTTGCCGATGCGGCGATACACGAACCAGTTGTCGGCCCAGCCGGCGACCAGTGACGAGATCCAGAGTAGCACCCCGGTCGCGGCGGCATAGAGGGGGGTGGGTCCAAGGAGCGAGAACGAATCGATGGTGCTGTGGGCCTTCTCGATGGTGATCAGATTGATCGCAAGAAACCGGTGCGCGGCCCACTGGACCAGAAAGGCCAGTGGGGCGACCGCGAGCACGTTGCCAAACACCGCCGCCGCCTGGCTGCGCATGAGGCTTAATGTCTCCTCCACGAAGGCCTCCATGCCTCCGTCCTTGCCAATATCGTCGAGCTTTGCCGCAAGCGCCGGCGCGGTCATGGCGGGCTGCTTGGTGGCCAGCGTGAAGCCTGCGAACAGGATGACGAGAAACGAGCCCGCATAATTGAGCGAGGCGAGAAGACCCTCGAAGAAGCGGTGGAAGTGGGCCGAGGTCACGACAAACTTGACGTAGACGGTGACGACCGTGATGACCCCGCCCCCAAGCGCTGCTTTGAGCATGGCACGGTACTCAGCGCGCGTGCGGGTGATGTAGTGCAGGCCCGTCTCGGCGCTCCGGTCGACCACCTTTCTTGCGAGCCTTGCGAACGACTGCCGCCAGAGCACACCGAGCGAGCGGCTCTGCTCATGACTGCGCACGAGGCTGCCGAGGACGCGCTGACCGGCCGCCGGCGCATCGGGCTGCAGCCAGAATTCGAGCAGCATCTCGATGCGCTCGATGCGCGCGAGAATGCCCTCGACCCGGAATTCGATGTCGACCGAGACGCCGTTCTCGTCCAGATGCAGGAACACGTGCCGCGCCGCCACGCGCGCTGCTTCGAGATAGCCGCGAAACACGTTCACCCGCTGCAGCGTCGCCGCGCAGCCCATGTCCGGACTCGCACCGTCGCCAAGGAGCTCCTCGGCCGCACGGGCGAGCGGCAGAAACGGCGACTGGGCGAACTCGCCCAGGCCCATGCGCGAACGGATCGATGAGGTCAGACCTGCGGCGCAGGCCTGGTTGACGAGCACCCGCATGCTCGCCGCCACGTCGGCCATCCCATGAACATGCACCGGGTACTCCTCGGGGGTGCCCGCATCCGTGTCTGTGCTGGCGTGTGCATAGGTGTTTACCGTCGCAGAGCCCACCGGCAGGACAAACAGGACCTGTGCCTGGCGCCAGGACTCGGCATCGATGGACTCGATCCAGTTCGCAGCGCTCGCATCGGGAAAGAGCAGCGAGAGCAACTCACTCCACTCCCCGGTCTGAGGTGTGGCCGGGATGAGGCGGGCAGCGAGTCGCTCGCGCAATTCGCCCCACAGACCCGGGCTCTGCGGCACCCCGGTATCACACAACAGCGAGATGGCATCGAGTTCGGCGAGCACCGACTGGACGGTTGCAGCAACGCGGGCGAGGCATTCAGGATTGCGCTCCAGAACGCGCAACAGATAGCGCAGGCGCGTCAAGGCCTCGCTCGTCCGGGGCTCGGACTCGAGCAAACCCGTCGGGGCGACATCCTCGATGGGCGCGGCGGCGGGCGCGACGGGAGGTGCAGCAATGCGCGTGGGCTTACGCAGCCAGTAGCCGAGTTCGATCAGCCACTCGTTTTTCTGGACAGGTGCAGCGGTGGGATCGGCGCAGGCGAGAAGCTCGTCGAGCTGCAGGCGCGCGACGTCGGCGGCCTGCCAGTTGCGTCGCAGGGAGCGAAGGCGGTCAATGAGATTCATCGGACGAAGTCTCGCACGAAGACCTCTTTCGTAAAGAGCCGTCCCGCGAAGCCCAGTCGCATGAAGCCCCGTCGCACCCGGGCGCGCCGCGGCATGGCCGTGATGCGCACAAGTCCGCGTGACGGCACAATCCTCGACTCGGGCAAAGAACTGTGTTTCCGCGCCAAAACCCTAACCTCGCGGAGGCTGAAGCAGCGCCCTCGACCGGACCAAACGGATAAGTGGCTTTGAACCCGCGCAATGCGGGGACTTCATCAGACCGCGGGAAGTGCCAGCGCGCAGACAGGGGCGCACGGCGCCTCGAGGCCGGCCCGGGCTCGATTGCCGCGGGCCACTCTCAGAGACGTCTGGCTAGGCCGCGGCTTTTTGCGCGAGACGGCGGCGCACGTGATCGACCAGGTTGGTCGCACCATCCTCGACGTAGTCCAGGACCATCTCGAAGCCGTCCGGACCCCCATAGTAGGGATCGGGGACCACGGCCGACTCGTGCTCGGTCGCAAAGCTCATGAGGAGCTTGATCTTGTGATGGTACTGGCGCGCCGACATCTGATGCAGGAGGGCATGGTTATCCCAATCCATGGCGAGAATCAGATCGAAGTTGTTGAAGTCCTCCTTCGTGATCTGACGCGCGCGCTGCTCCGAGATGTCGTAGCCCCGCTTCTTGGCGGCCCGGATCGAACGCGCATCCGGGCACTCGCCTGCGTGGAACCCGTGAGTGCCCGCAGAGTCGGCCTTGACGTGTGCGCTAAGACCAGCATCGCGTATCTTCGCGAGAAATACCCCTTCGGCCGTCGGGGAACGACAGATGTTTCCCGTACAGACAAAGAGAATCTTGAATGCTTCCTGTTTCAACATTTCAGTCACCTTTCCGGTGCAATAGTTGCAAAAAACGCTTTAAAAATCAATAGATTAGAGAGCATCCTCTAATATCATCGGAGCTTACGCCCAATGCGACTGCATGACTGTCCTAGGCGGCCTTGCCGGAAGAGCTGATCGGGACAATATTGCTCTGACCCGAAGCACCGAACACCTGTTCCTTCAAAACCGCCAATTGATCTCTAACTTGCGCTGCCTTTTCAAACTCCAGATTTCTCGCATGGTCGAGCATCTGCTTCTCGAGCCGCTTGATTTCGCGTGAGACGTCCCGCTCGCTCATGTCCTCGATGCGAGCTTTCTCCTCTTTGCTCTTCTGGTCCTTCTTGGCCGACTGGGCGTCATACACCCCGTCGATCATCTCGCGTACGCCCTTCACGATCCCGACCGGCGTGATGCCGTGCTCGAGGTTGAAGGCGATCTGCTTGGTCCGGCGCCGGTTGGTCTCGTCGATGGCGCGCTGCATCGAATCGGTGACCTTGTCGGCATACAGGATCGCCTTGCCGTTGATGTTCCTTGCCGCCCGCCCGATGGTCTGGATCAGGGAGCGTTCCGCCCGCAGAAAACCTTCCTTGTCCGCATCCAGGATCGCGACCAGGGACACCTCGGGAATATCGAGGCCCTCGCGCAACAGGTTGATGCCGATCAGCACATCGAACACTCCAAGACGCAGGTCGCGGATGATCTCGGCGCGCTCCACGGTCTCGATGTCCGAGTGCAGGTAGCGCACCTTCACGCCGTGGTCGGACAGGTAGTCGGTGAGCTGTTCGGCCATACGCTTGGTGAGCGTGGTCACGAGCACCCGTTCGTGCACGGCGCTGCGCAGGGTGATCTCCGAGAGGACATCGTCGACCTGGCTGGACGCCGGGCGCACCTCGAGCGTCGGATCGATGAGGCCGGTGGGCCGCACCAGCTGCTCGACCACCTGCCCCGCATGCTCGTTCTCGTACTGGGCGGGCGTCGCGGATACAAACACCACCTGGTGCACCTTGCCCTCGAATTCCTCGAACTTGAGCGGCCGGTTGTCCAGCGCCGAGGGCAGCCGAAAGCCGTACTCGACGAGGTTTTCCTTGCGCGCCCGATCACCNNAGCGTCGGTGGCGGCTCGCCGGGCTTCGCACCCGAGATGTGCCGGGAGTAATTCTCGATGCCCTTGCAAAAGCCCAGCTCCTGCATCATCTCGAGATCGAAGCGGGTGCGCTGCTCAAGACGCTGCGCCTCGACCAGCTTGTTCTCCTTGTAGAAGAACTCGAGCCGCTCGCGCAACTCGTCCTTGATGGTCTCGATGGCACGCAGCACCGTGTCGCGTGGCGTCACATAGTGCGAGGCCGGATAGACCGTGAAGCGGGGGATCTTCTGGCGCACCCTGCCGGTCAGCGGATCGAAGAGCTGCAGGCTCTCGACCTCGTCATCGAAGAGCTCGACCCTGACCGCAAGCTCGGAATGCTCGGCCGGGAAGATGTCGAGGACATCGCCGCGCACGCGGAACGTGCCGCGCCCGAAATCAACCTCGTTACGGGTGTACTGCATCTGGATCAGGCGCGAGATGACATCGCGCTGGCTCAACTTGTCCCGCACCCGCAGGGTCAGGATCATCTGGTGGTACTCGTTCGGATTGCCTATACCGTAGATGGTCGAGACCGTGCCGACGATGATCGTGTCGCGCCGCTCCATGAGCGACTTCGTCGCGGACAGTCGCATCTGCTCGATGTGCTCGTTGATCGAGGAATCCTTCTCGATGAACAGGTCGCGCTGCGGCACGTAGGCCTCAGGCTGGTAGTAGTCGTAATAGGAGACGAAATACTCGACCGCGTTGTGCGGAAAGAAGTCGCGGAATTCTGAATAAAGCTGGGCGGCCAGTGTCTTGTTGGGGGCGAGCACCAGCGCCGGGCGGCCCATGCGCGCGATCACGTTCGCCATCGTGTAAGTCTTGCCGGATCCCGTCACCCCGAGGAGCGTCTGGAAAGCAAGCCCGTCCTCAATGCCTTCCACCAGTCGCTCGATCGCCTGGGGCTGGTCTCCGGCCGGGGCGAACGGCTGCTCCAGCTGGAATGGACTGTTCGGAAACGTCACCAGTTGGCTGTCGGTTGGGGAGGAAGAGAGATTGGCGGACATTTTAGAAACCAGCGCGCACCCAATTGGGGCATCGCTGGGGTGAAGCTAGGACCACATCCAGAGCAGAACATGCCCCGGAGATGACCCGCTGTTGCTGTTGCGCCATGGACCTCGCCGCGTTGTCGCTCTGTTGTGACTGCAAGATGACGCCGGACCCGGTCTGCGCGCGGTCGGTGCATTTACATTGCTGCACCGCCACAAATCAAGCCCGTATTATCGCCCGGATGCCCACCCGAAAGCCAGCATTTTCTGATCTCAAAACTTGGGGCAAAGGTGACTTTGTGTAACTTTCTCGGGGGTATGTCAGATGTACCCCGAAATCGCCCCTAACCATTTGATTTGGATCAAGAATTGTCGTGTTACGTGGAGGCGGTTTGGCGCTTTGCAAGAGCCCCGCATGAGCCTCTTCTGCGGGATCGATTCCCCCGGCTGAGCCAAGATCCAGTACACTTTTCACTGTCGGCAAAAGCCAGAGTTCGAGGGCGAAATCGTCCACCTGTTCTGCGGTATTTTGTGATCTGCGCGCAACGCACTGAGCGGCCCCCGGACCTGCCAGACGTGCAGAGCGTTTCACCCTGACGCCCCCCGTCCCCCCTCATCACTCCCCCAACCATCCCCACCACGCCATGACACTCTCCATTTTCGAGAATCTGGAACTCGCACCCCGTGACCCAATATTGGGATTGAACGAAGCCTTCAACGCGGATACGCGCGCCTCCAAGGTGAATCTGGGGGTTGGGGTCTATACCGATGAAAATGGCAAGATTCCACTGCTGGCTTCGGTGCGTGACGCTGAGTCCGCGCGCGTGGCTGCCCTGCCGCCCCGGGGTTACCTCCCGATCGACGGTATCGCCGGCTACAACCAGGGCGCCCAGACGCTCCTTTTCGGCGCGAACGCACCCATCCTCAAGGAGGGGCGCGTGGTCACCATCCAGGCCCTGGGCGGCACCGGGGCCTTGAAGCTGGGCGCAGACT
The DNA here is from genome assembly GCA_003136595.1 of Burkholderiales bacterium. Lineage (GTDB taxonomy): Bacteria > Pseudomonadota > Gammaproteobacteria > Burkholderiales > Burkholderiaceae_D > BOG-994. The sequence continues at coordinate 3,366 of PLEY01000085.1, read as the reverse complement.
TCCTGCGGCTCCTCGAACCCGACGCGGAGGTCTGGATCAGCGACCCTTCCTGGGAGAACCACCGGGCGCTTTTCGAGATGGCCGGTTTCAAGGTCAACAACTACCCCTATTACGATCCCGCGAACCATGGCGTGAAATTTGACGAGTTGCTCGCGAGCTTCAAGCGCCTGCCGGCGCGCGCCATCGTGGTGCTGCACGCCTGCTGCCATAACCCGACCGGGGTCGACCTCACTCCATCCCAGTGGCAGGCCGTGATCGCCGTACTGGTGGAGCGGCAGGTCATCCCGTTTCTTGACATCGCCTACCAGGGGTTCGATCAGGGCATCGATGCCGATGCCGCGGTGGTGCGTCAACTGGTGGAAACCGGCGTGGACTTCTTTGTTGCCAGTTCGTTCTCGAAGTCGTTCTCGCTCTACGGTGAGCGGGTCGGTGCCCTCTCCGTCGTGACGGGCAACAAGGATCAATCCGCACGGCTGCTGAGCCAAGTCAAGCGGACCGTGCGCACAAATTATTCGAACCCACCCACCCACGGTGCGACACTCGTCGCCACGATCCTGAGCAGCCCTTCCCTGCGTGCCCAGTGGGAGGAGGAACTGACCGGCATGAGAAAACGCATCCGCGCCATGCGCGAAAAGCTCGTCGGCCTCTTGAAGACTGCGGCACCCGGGCGGGATTTCTCCTTCATCGCCCGTCAAAACGGCATGTTCTCGTATTCAGGGTTGACGGCAGCCGAGGTCGAGCGCCTGAAAACCGAGTTCGGGATCTATGCCGTCAGTACAGGGCGTATCTGCGTTGCAGCATTGAACAACAACAACATCGAATACGTGGCCAATGCGATCGGCCAGGTCGTCGCCAGCGCCCCACAAAAGGCCGCGTAGGGCCGTCCGCGCCATTACCGGGTGAACGCTCGTTTGACCGGGAAGCTCGGCGGTCGATATAATCGTGGGCTTTTCCGTTCCCCAATAGCTCAGCTGGTAGAGCGACGGACTGTTAATCCGCAGGTCCCTGGTTCGAGTCCAGGTTGGGGAGCCAAATGAAACAAGGGATTTTGGTGGTCGGGGCGGAATCGAACCACCAACACGCGGATTTTCGAGCCGGCGGACGGATCAGTCTTCGAAGCTACTGGGACGCGGAGAAGCGTGGCGGCCGCAAAGGCCATTGAAGTTCTGATCTTCGAGCGTCAGAGCGCAGGAACACAGGATACAGCTCAGATGTCCCACTTCAAGGGTGTATCCACACGAGAAACACTCACCTTTGCGCATGACAAAGGCCTCGGTGTCGCAATCTGGACAACGCACCACCGATTGATGCTCGCTAGTGAGCGTCTCCAATTCGCTATCAAGCTCCTGAAGGGTGTCACGCAACTGTGGAATGAGGGGCGCCCGGTGCGCGCATTGTTCACAAATGTATTCGCGCTCGCCGGCATCTCGTTCGGCTGTCGGGCGAATTAGGGGTGAACCACAGTCTTCGCAGGCCATCTGGCATGCGACCTCAAGCATTGACTTGCTGAGCCCTGTTCCCCGCCATTGCTGGTGGCACCTTTCAAGACTATTCGTCAAGAATTCATGATGCGAAAGCATGGTCTGCCATGTATAGCCAAGAAGCGTCACCGGCTCCTCATGCAGTTCGTTCAAAATGAAGTCCCGAAGAAGGGGAAAAGTGTCGGCAACGAATTTCGCTGTTGCACCGTGAGCATGTAGAGGGTGGAGGTGCTCGATGGCATTGCGCTCCTCCTGCAGGGCGTCCACGATCTCCCAGTCCGTCGAGATTTTGAGCTCCGCGAAGCGCCTCCTTATGTCGGCGATGTCAATGGTCGACTTGCGATATTTGGTTGCCTCCCAACGAACCTGTCCGTCGGCACTCAGCCTCGGAACAACTTCCGCAGCATTCAGGATGAGCTTCTTACCCTCCTCTGGATCTTTGGTGCTCGCCACTATCCGGAACTTGAACAAAAGGAGGATGCCTGCAAAGAGGTTTCGAGTCGCTGAGAGCGCTCGACCTGGGTCGCCCCCCTTGCCCGCTTTCTGACTTTTCATGAAATCCTCTACCCCTAACCGGATCGAAGTTAGGGCGTTGCTCTTCAGCTTTTCCGAATCAAACATGTGGTCTCCCGCTTCAGCCGGCTCGCAGCGCCCTCTGCACCCTCCCGAGAGTTCCAGAATCTCCAGCCTGTCCGTGGAGATTAGGAACCTACTCCCGGCGCGAGGGGCTCCATTCAAATATACCCCANNCCCCAGAGCCGCGAGGTCACTTCCCAACGACTGGCACCTAGAGACGGTCAAGCAGCCAGGGCATCCTAAAGATAATTGGCTCGTGACGAATCCCGATGTATTCCTCGGACCTGATCAGGATTCGCAGTCGGTCGATCTCGGCCTCGGTGAAGCTCTCAAAAAAAAGTAGCCATCCGCCGGACACTCTGCAATGGGATGACGGATGAGCCCGGACCCAGTGGGGCCGAAGATCAAGGAATGTTTCCCCCAGGGTATCTGCCTCTAGCCCCCCAACCCGGATTTTGTCCCGTCGAGCGGGCATTGCATCTCCCAGGAGAGGTACTAAGGCATCGCGTCACCTTTCCAACCTTAATTATTGTCACCCGAGATCGCTATGTCTGTCGCCCATCGATTTACCGTACACTGGTTTAGCCTCTTCCCATATCCAGGCTGGGAATATTTTGCATCGGGTCGGGGAATCTCGTTCTTAGGGATGATACCCAACCTACTCAATTGAATGCTCTGCATTCTCGTTCTAGAGTAGTTTGCAAGTGAAGCTCGGCGCGGAATCCGTAAGAAGATGGCCTAAGCAGAACGCCTCAGACGGGGATCTTCGGCCCGGGTCAGTTGGTACTAAGATCGATAAGATTTCCTCCTGGCATGGAGACCGGAGATGCGTAGCGACGGGGGTGTTGTCCNNACGTCTGCGCATTCCAGGAAGCCGCCATCACACTTCTCCGGTCACAGGTCGCGTTCGACTCGGCCAGTTGGGGTGCGCGATACGCTAAGTAGGGCATTGGCGGCATTTCTGTCGTTCCCGTCATGAGTCGATCGGTCAACATCGANNCCCGAGGCCATCGTCTACTGGGCTTCAATCAATCGCGCCGATAAGATCATCCCGGTCGTCCGAAACTCTCCCTTTGCAACGTTTAACCTCCACTCACCGGAAATCTTTTCCGGGAGGAGGGACCGGGTGATGCTGGACTATACCAGGCGCTATGGTCGTCAAAACTACCTGTGTACAGCCCCCCCTGGCTGGCTGGAATCAGCTGTTGGGTGAGTCGGAGCGAGGCGAGCCGGTCCGAGCGGCTGGCTTCGCCACCATCGCCATCGGACGCAGAGACCTCGTAGCCCGTCAGACCGGTCCGACCGGTCC
>PLEY01000128.1 GCA_003136595.1 Burkholderiales bacterium | reverse complement strand
GGTTTCTCTGACGTCGTTTCAGATGTAGACGAAGCGCAGTCTGTCGCGGTCAGCGGCAGAAGCTCCAGCATCCGTTCTTCCTCGTGATTGTCGCGGTCGCGACGCGTTGCGCCGTTGTGGCCTAAGCTGTGCGCCTACGCCCAAGCGAAAGAAGGCCCGGGAACCGTTCAAAACCCCCGGGCCTCCAGCGGTGCGATGCCTGTGGGGGCGATCTTCCGCACGTCATTTAGCCCCGTGAAGCCCGGCGCTGTCCAGTGCTGTGGGGGCTTGGGGTGCAAAAGCGGGAGGACAGCTACCGGCTGTACAGCTGCCGGGGCTGCGGGGTGCTGGTGAGCATTTGTGGCCCGTGCGATTACGGCAATATTTATTGCCGGGGCGAGTGCGCGGTGATCTCCCGCCGAGCCTCGAAGCGGCGTGCCGGCGCACGGTACCAGAGTACCCGACGCGGCGCGCGACGACACGCCGCTCGGCAGCAAGCCTGGCGGGATCGGGAACGGCAGAAAGTGACGCAGCAGGGATGTGCACCGACGGGACCGGTGTTCACGATGTCGATCACGGCCGATGTGGTCGCTATCGAGACCTCCGATGCCCCCTGTACCCCCGAAGAGACGAGCAGCGCATCGTCCAGGCGTGACTATCGAGAGAAGCACCAGGCCGGACGGTGCGCTTTTTGTCATGCGCCACTGCCGGCGTTCACTCGCCTGCGTACTCGGCGTGGGTGGGGCTTCGACTGAGTGGCGCCAATGATCCCTCGGGCGATGGAAGCGGAGGTGCTACGGTTGCATCATGCCGAGAAGTGGCCGATCGGCACGATCGCACGGCAACTGATGCTGCATCACTCGACGGTGCGGCGCGTGCTCGCGCAGGCCGGCGTGCCGGAGGCGCAGAAGACGACGCGCCCCTCGATAGCGGATCCGTTCATCCCGTTCATGCTCGAGACGCTCAAAGCGTATCCGACGTTGTGCGCGAGCCGTCTGTACATCATGGTGCGCGATCGCGGTTACCGCGGCGGCTCGGATCACTTCCGCGCCGTCGTCGCGCGCTTGCGGCCGCGGCCGGTCCCGGAGGCATATTTACGGTTGCGCACCTTGCCGGGCCAACAGAGCCAATGTGACTGGGCTCATTTTGGCTCGATCAAAATCGGCAAGGCGACCCGACCGCTGATGGCCTTCGTGATGGTGCTCTCGTACTCGCGCCACCTGTTCCTGCGCTTTTATCTGAACGCCGCGATGAACAACTTCCTGCGCGGCCACGTCGAGGCGTTCACCGCCTGGGGCGCGGTGCCGCGGGTGGTGCTCTATGACAACCTGCGCAGCGCCGTCCTCGAGCGTCGCGCCGAGGCGATCCGCTTCCATCCGACGCTGCTGGAGTTGGCGGCTCATTATCGGTTCCAACCCCGCCCTGTGGCGGTCGCGCGCGGCAACGAAAAAGGGCGCGTGGAACGAGCGATACGTTTTGTTCGGGACCGATTTTTTGCGGCCCGTGAGTTCAAAGATATCAGCGATCTGAACGCCCAGGCAACCGCGTGGTGCCTGCAGGAGGCGAGCTTGCGTGGCTGCCCCGAAGACCGCGCTCGGACCGTGCAGGCTGTGTTCGCCGAGGAACGGTCGCTCCTGCTGCCGTTGCCGGATAATCCCTTTCCCACCGAAGAACGGGTGGCCGATGCCATCGCCCGCAAGTCCCCGTACCTGCGCTTCGATCTGAACGATTACAGCATCCCGCACACGCATGTCGGCCGGCCCTTGCAGATCCTCGCCACCCTCGAGCGGGTGCGGATCGTGGAGGGGTTCGACACCATCGCCGACCACCCGCGCTGCTTCAGTCGCGGTGAGCAGATCGAGGTGGCCGCCCATCTCGAGGCCTTGGTCGCCCACAAACGCGCCGGGCGCGAACACCGCGCGCTCGACCGGTTGCACCATGCCGCCCCCGGATCGAAGAAGCTGTACAAACTCGCCGCCGAGCACGGCGTGCACCTGGGCGTCCTCACCCGTGGGCTCCTGCAAATCCTCGATACCCATGGTGCCGATGCCCTGGCCCAGGCCATCGATGCCGCGCTCGGCGAGAATGCGGCGCACCTGAGTGCGGTGCGCCACTTCATCGATCAGCACCTGGCGGCCCGCGGAGCGCCGCCGCCGATCGCCGTCGCTTTACCGAAAGATCCGCGGGTGCACGTCACCGTGCGCGCCCATGACCTGCGCGAGTACGAACAACTGAACCAGGAGTCCGCCGATGACCACGAACCCACCGATCCTACCGCTGAAGCTTGAGGACTTGCGCGAGCGCCTGCAGCGCCTCGGCCTCTACGGGTTGCTCGCCGACCCCGAGTCCGTCATCAACGAACCCTGGCTCCCGCAGTTGCTCGCCATCGAGGAGGCGGAGCGTGCGCGTCGCAGCTTCAAGCGGCGGCTCGATGATGCACGCATCGGCGTCTTCAAGCCGATCGCCGACTTCGACTGGAAATGGCCCACCCAGTGCGATCGTCCGCTCGTCGAGGAAATCCTCTCCCTCGCCTTCATCGGCGAGGCCGCCAACATCGTCCTGATCGGCCCAAATGGTCTCGGCAAGACGATGCTGATGAAAAACATCCTCTACCAAGCCGTCCTGCACGGCCATACCGCGCGCTTCACGCTCGCCTCCGACATGCTGCACGATCTGGCCGCCCAAGACTCCTCCGCCTCGCTGCGAAGGCGCCTGCGCCGCTATACGAGCCCGGGCGTCCTCTCGATCGACGAGGTGGGGTATTTATCGTACGACGCGCGCTACGCTGACCTGTTCTTCGAGGTCATCACCCGCCGATACCAGAACAGCCCCGTGATCCT
>PLEY01000063.1 GCA_003136595.1 Burkholderiales bacterium | reverse complement strand
GAGCAGACCATTGAGCAGACCATCGAACAGCACATTAAGCCGCCGGTCTGCGACGGGCCGCCGGATCGCCACGGCGGAAATCAAGAAAATCATTGCAGGGGTCTTGTTATCTTCACGAAAAACGAAGAAACTATTAACCATACGTTCATTCAATAATGGACGATGCCCGGCACAGATGGCAAGCCTGCGCGGCGCACCCTCAGGGCGCATGTGCGGCGCCATGGATCCGGTGGGCTCGCGAGGCTCGCGCTCTGACAGGATGACCTTTGGGAAGGGGAGATTCGGTATGGCGCGGCGTACGGCAGGGGATCTGCGGACGGTATCAAAGGGGACAGGGGAGCCACGGGCGCGCGGTGCGCTTAGTTCCGCCGAGGCTTCCTTGGGATGGGTGCTTGGCCTCGTCCTCGGCATGGCACCGGCCGCGGCAGTGGTGGCCCAGTCGGTCCCGGCCGCGCCGGCGCCGGCTCCAGCGCCGACACCAGCAGCCAGCAGTGCTGCGACCAGCTCCGCGACCACCGCCAACCCACCCGAGGGAGCCGGCCAGCTTCAGGAGCTGACCGTGACCGCCACGCGGCGCGCCGAACTCGTCAGCAAGGTGCCGTTAAGCGTGAGCGCATATTCCCAGGATGAGCTCGACATGAAGGGGGCGAAGGACTTCACCGATGTGGTGCGCTTCACGCCCGGTGTGACGCTCGATGCCAACGGCACCAACAACATCTCGATTCGCGGCATCTCCTCATCGGCGGGTGCCGGCACGACCGGCATCTACATCGACGATACGCCGATCCAGATGCGTGCCCTGTCGTACTACTCAAACGATGCGCTTCCCGAGGCCTTCGATCTCGAGCGTATCGAAGTGCTGCGCGGACCGCAGGGGACGCTCTTTGGCGCCGGCGCAGAGGGCGGGGCCGTGCGCTACATCATGGCGCAGCCCAACATGGTGGCGCCTAGCACCTACGCACGCACGGAGCTGTCCTTCACCCAGGGTGGCGCGCCGAGCTACGAGGCGGGTGTCGCCTATGGCGCACCGATCCTGCAGGACGAGCTCGGCTTTCGGGCGAGTCTCTGGTACCGCCGCGATGGCGGCTGGATCGACCGCATCGATCCCGAGACGCACCAGACCACCGCAGATAACGTCAATTCGGCCGAAGACGTGGCCCTGCGCCTCGCAGTCAAGTGGAACGTGAACGAGAACGTCACCGTCACGCCCTCGTTCCTCTACCAGTCCCGCCATGCGAACGACGTCACCGCCTATTGGCCGATCTACTCGAATCCAGGCAGCAACTCGTACAAGAACGGCGACCCGGATCAGCTGACCGAACCGGATCACTACGTGCTGCCGGCGCTGAAGATCGAGGCCGATCTCAGTCCCGATGTGTCGTTCGTCTCGAACACCTCCTACTTCTCGCGCGATGACAAGAGCGGCTATGACGGCACGATCTATAACCTCAGTTACTTCCAGACCTTCAACAGCAGCGGCGCGGCCCCGCTGAATCCGGGCCTGTATCCGCTCATCGATGGCACGGGCGTGCACCTGCCGGCAAGCCTTGCCGACTACCGCGCACCCGGCGGGGTCACCAACCAGTTGCAGACCTTCGCCCAGGAGTTCCGTTTCCAGTCGAGCGACACCAAGGCGCCTCTGGTTTGGACAGGAGGTCTCTTCTACTCGGTGAACCGGCAGACCAGCATCGAGGAGATCAACGACCCGCTCATCGGTGAGCTGTTCCAGACCCTCTTTGCGCCGCCTTACAACAACTACGTCAACTACTTCGGTGTCCCGACGCTCTACAACCACGATTCCTACTACAGCTACAACTTCAGCCAGGACACACAGTTGGCGGCCTTTGGCGAGGCGACCTATGCGTTCACCGATCAGCTCAAGCTGACCGTGGGCGCGCGCTATTCCAAGGTCGATGTCCATTTCAACAACCAGGCCGAAGGCCCGCAGAATTTCGGCGAGACGGGCGGCACCGGCCAGGAGCACGAAACGCCCTTCACCCCCAAGGTGTCCCTCGCCTATCAGCCCGATCGGGATGATCTCCTCTACGCCACCTATGCGAAAGGTTTTCGGATCGGCGGCGCGAATGCTCCGATCCCGGCCGAGGCCTGTCCGAAGGACCTGGCCAACCTGGGTCTGAGCGAGGCGCCGTCCTCGTATAACTCCGACAGCGTGAACAGCTACGAACTGGGCACGAAGGACAAGCTCGGCGAGAACCTGCGCATTGCGACCAGCGTCTATTACATTCAGTGGCAGGGGATCCAGCAGAACGTCTATCTGCCCATCTGCGGTTTTCAGTTCACCTCGAACTTCGGGAACGCAGCTGCCAAGGGAGCCGACCTCCAGCTCGAATACGCAGCGAGTGCCGCGTTGAATTTAGACCTCGCGCTGGGTTACACGGATGCGCGCTATACGTCCAATGCGGGTACCGCTGCGCACCCGATCGCCATCACCGGCGACGCCATCGAAGGCGCCTCAGTGACGCCCGCGCCGCCCTGGACGGTAGCGCTGGGCGCGCAGTACAACTTCAGCTTCAGGGACCAGAAGTCCTTCTTCCGGCTGGACTACCAGTACCAGGGTCACAGCAGCGTACCCACGGCAAGTGAGGATCCACGGGCCAGCGCAACCTATGACCCGCTCGCGTTCACGCCCAAGGCCTACAGCTATGTGACGGTGCGGCTGGGCACCCAGATCGACAGGTGGACCGTGTCCGCCTTCATCGACAACCTCTTTGACGCCCACCCCGAGTTTCCACCATCGGCCTATCCGCACACCGAGGTCGATCCGTACAATCCGAATCCGCCCTCGCCGCTGATCCGCGCCTACACGCTGCGCCCGCGCACGATCGGCATCGGTGCCACGTGCCACCTCTGATGCGCGGCCCGGATTGGGACCGTATTGGGCGGCACGGCCGGCAACTGCCGGCCTAGTCGAAGTATTCCTCTTCTTCCATGGGATAGGCCGCGTTGAGCTTCTCCCACACCCCTCGGTCGAAGTGGCCCAGAAAGGCACTGAACGTCATGCCCTGTGCCAGCATGTTGGCATAGCCCTCAAGGCGGCTTAGTTCAAGCGTCGCGCGCGTGTCAGGCGCCTCATTCATCGCGGCGGCGAGGTCGGCGCGAAGCTTGGGCAGGATGGACGCGGCATAGGCCTTCAGGTCGGGGGTCACGACGATGACGTCGATGTCGGTTCTGGAGATGCGATGAAAGAGGGCGGTCATGGAGGCACGTGCTTTCGGTAGGTTGGTGGTTGGAAGAGGATCGACTCTCGCTGCCTTGCGCTACAAGGAAAGCTTTCAATCGCTGGTGCGCTACGTCCTGGAAGAGCCCATCGCACCCACGCATCAGGGTCCAATATGCCTGAAGACAACGGCGCTGACAGCTGCCCTGTTGCGAGCGTTCGACAGTTGACATTTGCACGGGACTAAGTCCCGCGCCCTCTGTCAAAACGACACTGCGTGGGGCGCTCTTTGTATCGCGCAGGCGACACTGCTCAACATTTGGTCGGGGCTTAGGCTTTCTCCCAGACAGCGGTGGCGCGCACAAGCGCTCGTGAGCAGGCACCTGCACAGCAGCACGAGCCGTGGTGTGAACGACGAGCAGCGCAGGCGAGAACCATCTATAGCACGCTTTTGCTGATCGCGTCCGTCGGTGTTGCCGCGGGTCTCGTTCACGCTCCCCTCAGGGAGAGTCGACTTGAGCGGATGCGCAGTCGCGATCGCGATGAGGAGGCAGAGATTTCAGTGGACGGGGTGAACGAGAGGTACGAAGAGAAGGAAGTTGCTCTTGCTTGTCCTCTGCCCGAACGTCTCGCGGTTCCCGGGAAGGTGCGGTGTGGCATAGAAGCGGCCTTCGATGATCAACCGCAGCCACCGCGCCGCTTAAGGTCACGATGCGCATCACGGATGAGTCGAAATGACTTCAGCGCTCATCGAGCCACTCGCGAGCGGCGCGGAGGTACCCGCCTTCCGCGCGCCCTTGTCCCTGCCCTTGAGCCTGTCCTTGAGCCTGTCCTTGAGCCTGTCCTTGTGTGTTCCCTCGTGCTCGCGCTTGTGTGTGCCCCTGTGCGAGATGCCCAGCGGGCCACTGCGCTCAAGGGGTCCATGAGTGACGTGCTGCAGCGTGGCTTGCCTGCGTGGGCGGCTCTACGGCAAAAGCCCATCCGGGCGCGGCCGCCGCGTCCCCTTGAGCCCGCACAGGGGGATTGTGACCCGTCCTCCCGGAGCTTGCCGGTCCTGCCTAGGTGGAGGGGATGGTCAGGCGGTTGAGGTGACAATCGGGGAGATTGAGAAGGCTGCCGTAGCGCTCGAGGCAGGCCCGGGCATGATTGCAGTTCAGGTTTGCACGCGCCGACACCTCACCGCCCGGCTGGATGATGAGATCGCAGCTGACCAGAACGTAGTCCTTGGGGACTTCGCAGAAAAGTCGCTCGCGGTGTGGTCTTGGGGACGCTGCCATGGCATCCTGCCTTCTCAAAGAGGGGCCCATGCTGCACCACTTTGATGTTAGTGGCAAATCAGGTGCTTTGCACAGCCCGGTTGGGTTCGATTGGGTTCGATTGGGTCCGATCGGACTGGGTAGGGCGCCCTGGGCTATGTGGGCGAGCTGCGCGAGGCCCTGCAAGCCTTCCCGCCACTGGATTTCGGCCGCATCCTTTATCCATTCGGGCGCGAATCATGGCTTCTGGCGTCGGGCGTCGGGCGATGTGCCCTGTGGTCAGGGTCTGGCGCGCAAGGATAGGGAGACAGGCGGATGAGGCAGGCGCGAATGGCAGTGATCCCTTCGATACGTTCGATCCCCTGGGCCCTGCACGGGCTGACCATGCTCGTGTGCGCGGCGGCTCTTGGACCTTTTTGTGCAGGCCAGGCGATTGCCAGAGAGCTGCCGCGGCCGGAGCACGTCGTCGTCGTGATTCTGGAAAATCGCTCGGCATCCCAGGTCTACGGCAGCGTCGAGATGCCGTATCTGAACCACCTGGCCGCAGCGGCCGCGCGCATGACTGATGCGCACGCCGGGCAGACGCCTTACGGCATCATCCCGGCGGGCTACACCAGCGTGCTCCCCGCGCGCCCCAGCCAGCCCAACTACCTTTACCTGTTTTCCGGGAACAACCAGCGCGACACGCCCGAGTACTTTGAGGCCCCCGCTGGCATTTCCGATTACCCCGCGGGCTACGGTGCGCGCGTGCGCAATGATGAGCACGGCAACCTCCTTCCCGAGCCGATTGCGCTTCGCCCGGGGGGCATTGGCAACCGCAACCTGCCCGACAGTATCCTGCCCCTCACCACGCCCAACCTCGGCTCGGCCCTGCGGGAGGGTGGCGCGAGTTTCGCCTCCTTTGCGGAATCCCTGCCCTATCCCTCGTTCGCGGGAGCCGCCGACGCGGGTACCGGCGGCAGCTACCGGCGCAAACACAACCCCGTCATCAACTGGATCAACCTCACCGCGCGCGATCTCACCGCTGCAGAACGCGCCAATACCTTGCCTGTCGAGGCGAATCTGGCTTTCGAGGCGACACTCGATCCCGGCAATGGCAGGCGCTACCGGGGCTTCGCGGTGGACGCGAACGGACTCCCCCTGGATTTCGAGAGTCTGCCCACAGTATCCCTGGTCATTCCCAACCAGCGCCATGACGCACATGACGGATCGCTTGGCGAAGCTGACCAATGGCTGAGCCAGGAAATCGGTCCCTATGCCGAGTGGGCCATGATCCATAACAGTCTTCTCATCATCACCTTCGATGAGGACGGGGGCACAGACCGATCGCATGGCGACCCCGGATCGACCGGGCTGGCCGCGATCCCGACGCTCTTCTATGGCCCGATGGTCAGCGCCGGCGACTACCCGGAGCGTATCGATCACCTGAATGTGCTGGCGACCCTGATCGCACTCTGCGGGGATCTGGAGTCCTTCCGCCGCGAGTTTGCGCTCGCCTACACTGGCCCTGAAGCGCGCCAGGAGCTATTGAATTTGCGGCCCATCCTGGATGTTTTTGCAGCGGGGCCACCGCTCACGCCGCTCCTGCCCCTCACGCCACCACTGCCACCACTGCCACCCCTGCCGGCGCAGCGCTAGCAGAGGGCTCGTCGTGTGGTTGTGGGACGGCCCGGTGGCACCCGAGCACTCCGGGTGGCGCGCCGCTCCTGAGCCGGGACGGCTCGCTCGAGCGCGGGCAGGCGGCGACACCGTCAGGGCCAAGGCGCCTTGCTCCGCGTGCGGCGATATAGTGGGGGGATTTTCCAGTGCCGAGCGCGCGCGACGAGGCACGCCTTGCCTTGACAGGCCTGCGTGAGGGCCCGAGTCCGGTGGGACTGCAGGCACTGCTGGCCACGGTATGGCGAGCCCATCGGCACGCAGTCCGGACGAGCGGCACGCATTCGGGGACCGGCCAGAGGCCCTGCTCCCAATGAAGTCTTCCGCCACTAAACGGCTTGCGCCCTTGTAGTGGGGGTTTCCAGCTTCTGCGACAAGAGCGTGGGGTGCTTGTGCGCGCCGTGGCTTAGCGTCGTCTCCGCAGGTGTGGGCGTTGGCGTGTTGCCACGCCGGACGCCAGTTCGGGGCGCCCCGCCCCTACCTGAAACCAATCTCCGAACCAATCCCCAACCAAATCCCCAAACAAATCCCCAAACAAATCCATTACAGCGTCGCAAAACGTTGGCGCAGTCCAGCCGCAAGGCTGCAGTCGAGGGTGTGGGGACGAGCACCCTCCGTATAATAGAATTGATTACGCTTGGTGTGGCGTCGTCCACATGCTTCCCGGGGCGTCGCTAGACCCATTCCTCGCGCTCAGCGCCCCGCAAGGGGAATGCGCGCCGCTAAGTTCAATGGATCCGATCGAGCACGAATTTATCCTTCACGACTTCCAGACCGAAGGGGGCGCCCGGCTCGCTACGGCCCGCCTCGTCTATGGTACCTACGGGCGGCTCAATGCCGCGCGCGATAACGTCGTGCTGCTTCCCTCGCACTACATGGCCGATCTGAAGGGCTACGAATGGCTGATCGGTCCGGAACGCGCGCTCGATCCAGAGCGATTCTTCCTGGTTGCGACTGAGCTTTTTGGAAACGGACGCTCGAGTTCACCGAGCAACACTCCGGCACCCCACGAGGGCCCGAACTTCCCCGTCATGAGCATCCGCGACAATGTCCATGCCGTACACCGCATGCTGACTGCGGCTCTCGGTGTGCAGCACGTGCGCGCCGTCATCGGCTTCTCCATGGGCGCGCAACAGGCTTTTCAGTGGGCGGTCAGCTACCCCGACTTCATGGACCGGATCGTCGCCACCGCGGGCTCGGCCAAGACCCATCCGCATGGACGAGTGCGCCTCGCAGGCCAGATCGCGGCACTCACGGCCGATGCAACGTTCCAGGAGGGGCGCTACAGCACGCCCCCAAAGGCCGGGCTCGAGGCCTTTGCGCTGGTCTGGACCGGGTGGCTGTTCTCGCAGGAGTGGTGGCGCCAGGAGCTCTGGCGCACGGGCGAGCCGCCTGGCAAGACGCTCGAGGAGGTGATTTTCCACTACCGCACTGAGTTCATACCCGGGGCCGATGCCAACGATCTCATCGCCCAGATCCATACCTGGCAGAATCATGATGTCGGTGCAACCGCGCCATTCGCAGGCGATCTGGCCGCGGCGCTTGCCTCGATCAAGGTCCCGGTGCTCTACATGCCCTCCGAGACCGATCTGTACTTCCCGATCGGCGAGGCCCGCTACGAGTCCGGGTTCATGGCCCACTGCTCCCTCGTGCCGATTCCCTCGCTGTGGGGCCACACCGCGGGGGCGGGCGTCGACCCCACGGATTGCGCCTTTTTGAACCGGCACATCGCGGCGTTCCTGGGCGCGCCGCCGGGGCCGCCCGAACGGGGTGCCTAGAGCGCACCCAGGAAGGCCGCGAGATCAGCCTGTTCCTCGCGGGTGAGCCCGATCTGGAAACGTCGATCGTAGAAGCCGATCACGTGGGCGATGTCGGGGGCTGAGCCATTGTGGAAGTAGGGCGCGCGGGCCGCGAGGTCCCGCAAACCGGGGACCTTCATCTTGCCGATGTCCTGCCACAGTCCGGTCTGCAGGGCGAGGCCCGGATCGGAGGTCTCGAGGCTGACGCCGGTGGCCCGGTCGACGAGCGTGTAGAGCGGCAGGTCCGGCGTGCGCAGGGCCGCCGAGCTGATGCCCGTATTGAAGTAGCGTGGCACGGACTGTGCACCGACGTTAGGTGCTGAGTGGCAGCTCGTGCACGTGCCCTCGACCTTCGCTCGGCCGAGCACATCGTTAAAGCCAGCGACCCCCGAGATCATGAACGGACGCGTATTGAAGAGGACTTCGCCGCGGGCAATCGAAGCCTGGGCACGGGCTTGGGCAGAAGGACCCTTGCCAGGTGGCGTTCCCGGCGGGGGCGGCGGTGCCTTGTTGATCCAGGCGGCAAAGAGGTTCATGGCGTTGCGGTTGAAGCGCCCCGTGCGGTAGTCGCCTGCAAACGGATCGTTGATCCCGAAGTAGAAACCTTGCGCGGCTAGGGCTACCGGTCCACCGTGGCCGCCCTGTGCAGCGAGATTTCCCGCGACCGCATCGATGGACTGCGCAGCGAACAGCGTCGTCGTCAGGTCCAGGATCTCGAGCGCCTGGGCGGCAGTCAAGCCGCCCGGCAACTGGGCATGGGTCAGGACAGCGTTGTTCGCCTGGTTGGCAAGGCTGGTTGTGAGCGGTGCAAAGCAGGCTTCGGGTCCCCGTCCCTTGATGCACTCGCCCGAGGGTCCCCCTGGCGCCGTCTCACGTCCGTCCCACATCACCGCCGTCAGGAAGTTCTCATTGACGGGCGGCAGCGGCCGCCGGAAGAGCGAAAGCTGTGCGGGACTCGCGAAACCATAGGGGTCGTCGATGCCGACCAGGCTGAACTGCGCGTTGGCCGGGATCGGCAGGCCGATGCGAAACAACCCCTTCCCGAGGAGCATGCTGTAGGCCATGCTGCGCTCCGCTGTCGTTGCGACCGCTGCGTTCGGGGAGGTCGCGCCGTCGACGGGCAGGAACACCGGATCCAGACCGTTGGAGGCGGCAAAGCGCGCAACGAGCAGTGCCGGAGTCACCGACCAGCCGGCGCTCTGATCGTGGCAGCTCGCACACGATCGGCCATTGCCCAGTGGGGTGAAGAACAGATTGCTCGAATTGATCGGGCCGGCCGTCGAGATCGTGGTATTGCTGCCGCGCGTGTTGGGCGCGCTCGCGATTTCGGTTTCGGCGCCAAAGGCGGATCGGAAGTCAAGGACACCCGTTAATGCCAGGGTGAGGGCAAGCAGGCCGGACGCTCGGATACGCATGAGGACTCCACAGGAAAAGGTCTAGGCTCAAAGAGGGTGCTCAAAAGGAGAGCTCTCACCTTATCGTCCTCGCCCGGCAGATCTTCATTAAGAAAGCATTACCATTTTGTTAGACTTGACGGGGCCGGGGGCTTCGCCGCAGATCGTCGCCGCAGCGCTTTGCCGACATGCTCCGGGGCGCCGCCGCGACCAGGTGTTCGAGGAGATTCGCTGTGCCATCACCGCGGGAGCCCAGGGGATCCTCGAGCGGGACGAGTATCTGGGGCTCGGCGTGCGCCAGTCGATCCTCCTGGTCTGTCTGGCGATGCCAATCAGATCGTGCATCCGAATTTCTTCTCGTGGAGCCGGGTTCGCGCGCTGTCCTGGAACGATTCCGATAAGGCCCAGGCGCAGGAGATCGCGGCACTCGCGAGTAATTTTCGAAACGGGAGGCAGGCAACCCGCATCGCCAATCAGTTACTCAGGAGCAAGCAGCGCCGCTTCGGCTCGATCGACCGCGAGAGCAACTTTCTGGTGGATGCACTCGGCGAGAGCGAGGGGCAGGTCGCGCTCCTGCCCGACAACCCCTCGCTGACGCAGGAACTCAATGCGCGCATGAGCCGCTAGAGCCTCGAGGAGTGGAACCTCGGGGCGCGCAAGCTCGAACTACAGGGCAAGCAGGAGCAGGCCGATGCGATACGGCGCGATATTCTTAAGCGCGCGTCTCCCCGTTGCCCATGTTTGATGAGTCGCGCGTGACGGACCTGCTGAGGACGGGGGCCATCTGCCCGGATGAAAGGGTAGCGTTGCAAACCGGTGGGGCAAGGCGCATGGGATGGGCCCCCGTGCTCAGGCCGCTCAGACGCCAAGGCCCCACAGATGGGCCCGGCCCAAAGCCGCCTGGCCGAGCGCAAGGCCGCCATCGTTGGCCGGAATGGCGCGCGCAAAGTGCGTCATGACCCGGCGCTGCCGCAGCAAGCGGCCGAGGCCATCGGCCAGGACCCGGTTGGCAAGGCAGCCCCCGCCCAGGGCGACCTCGGTGACACCGAGCGTGCGCGCCGCCCCGTCGATCCAGTCCGCGAGGCCCGCCACGAGTGTTCCGTGGAAGAGTTCGGCGCCGCGCCGGGCGTCGACGTCACGCTCAAGAAGCGCGCCAAGAAGCGGCCTGAAGTCCAGGATGCCCGCATCGATCGTGTAACCTCCGGGCACGCAGGCGACGGTCCTCACCAGGGATTCGAGGCGCATGGCGGCTTCCCCCTCGTAACGCTGGTGCAGGCATACCCCAAGCAGCGCCGCTGCCGCATCGAACAGCCGTCCCATGCTGGAGGTCGCCGGCCATGCGCCGGGGTGGCCGAGCGCCTCTGCCAGCGGGCCGGCCAGGGCGATTCCCGGGAAGCGCGCTGCCGCCTCGGCACCGCGGCCCAGTTCAGCCAGGGCTGCCACGCCCATGCGCCAGGGCGAACGCGCCGCCTGGTCACCTCCGGGCAGAGGCAATGCGCGCAGATGGCCGATGCGCTGCCAGCGACGCTCCTCGTAGAGCATCAGTTCCCCGCCCCAGGCACTGCCGTCTTCCCCGTAGCCATAGCCGTCTAACGCCACGCCCAGGAGCCGTCCACGCAGGTGGTGTTCGGCGGCGATCGCAGCCAGGTGCGCGGCATGGTGCTGCACCCGCAGCAACGGCCGGCCGGTCTCCTCCGCATAACGGGTCGAAAGGTAGTCGGGATGGAGATCCGCGATCACCAGTTCCGGTTCGACCTGCAGCACGCGCAGCATGCTCTCGGCGGTCTCCTCGAAAAAGCGCAGCGTTGAGGCGGATTCGAGGTCTCCCAGGTGCTGCGACACAAAGGCCTCCCGACCCGCGGTGATGCACAGGGTCGTCTTGCGATGGGCTCCGACCGCCATGACGGATGGCCCATCCTGGCCGAGGTTGATCGGCAGGGGTGCATAGCCGCGTGCGCGCCGGATGAAAGCGGGCGCGCCGTCGCGGATCGCCATGACACTGTCGTCGACGCGCGTGGCAATCGACCGGTTGTCGGTGACGATGAGCTCGGCAATCCCGGCGAGACTCATGCAGGCGTCGCGATCGCTGATGATGAGCGGCTCGCCCGGCAGGTTGGCGCTGGTCACAACGAGCGCTGTGGGCTGGGGCAGTTCGAGCCAGTGCAGACCTTCCGGCGCGTTCCCCAGGGCGTGGAAAATGAGCAGGTCAAGCGGCGAGGACGGTAGCATGACGCCGATCTGCGCCAGACCCGGGGCGATCGAGGGTGCGAGCCCCGAGGTGGATCCCGGAGCGCGCTTCCCCCGCGCCGTAATCAGCACGATGGGGCGCGCCGGATCGGTCAGGAGGCGCTCCTCGGCGGGGCTCGCAATCCCCACCTGGGCGAGCGAGGCCGCGTTGGCTATGAGCACGGCGAAGGGCTTGGCGAGCTGGCGCTTTCTGCGGCGCAGCTCGGCCACGGCCGACTCGCTGCCGGCATCGCACAGGAGACGGTAGCCGCCCACCCCCTTCACGGCGACGATACGTCCCTCGCCCAGCGCGAGCGCAATCTCCTCGGGCGAATGACTCAGGCTCGGGCCGCACTGGGGGCAGGCGATGGTCTCCGCATGGAAGCGGCGATTCTCGGGGTCGTGATAGTCGCGTTCGCACCG
Organism: Burkholderiales bacterium; assembly: GCA_003136595.1. GTDB lineage: Bacteria > Pseudomonadota > Gammaproteobacteria > Burkholderiales > Burkholderiaceae_D > BOG-994. The sequence continues at coordinate 48,335 of PLEY01000063.1, read as the reverse complement.
GGGACAAAGGCCAAAGGCCTGCATTGCGGTGGTGGCCCGGTCGAAGGGGGGACGCTCGGTTATGGAAAAGCGCGGCCCGCACTGCGCACAGCTGATAAACGGATAGTGACGAAAACGCCCCGTGGGCGCGAAGCATTCGGCCACACACCGCGGGCAGGGGGCGCTGTCGGGAACGGTGCGATGGCGAGCGGCGCCAACCGCGATGCTCTCGCGGATCGTGAAACCGGTCTCGCCAGTGCGGGGCAGGGTGTCGATCTCGACGCCGTCAATGCGCGAGGCCTGGGGTCTTTCACGGAACAGGGCGTCGAGGAAATCGCCCATCGCTGTGCCCTCGACCTCGGCGAGCACGCCGTCCTCGTCGTTCAGGACGAACCCGGTCAACCCATAGCGCCGCGCAAGACCGTAGATGAAGGGACGAAAGCCGACCCCCTGCACGGCTCCCCGAATGCGCACCCGCAGGCGGCAGTGCAAGACGCGCAGGTCGCTGCGGCCCATGGTTGTGGGTTCCCTCGGTTGCATGGTCTATCCTGCCCGTGGCCGGCCGCCCCAGCCCACGGATTCGCGCACTGAGCGCATTGCACCGGTCCCGCGGCCCGCGCTTGGGACCGGCCGGTCCGGGCAGGATCGTGGGCTCGGGGTCGAGCCGCCGTGGGGCCGCATTGCACGCGGCAGCGCAGGCCGCCAGGTCGAAGTCGCTGGGTGCGCGAGCCTATCCAGACCCGTGGACTCAGGCATGCCGGTCTGCTCCCGCCGGGGTCAGGGCGCTCACCGAAAAGCGCGCCTCGAGTGTCCTGACGATGACATCAGCCTCGATCGGCTTCAGGAAAACTCCGGCGATGCCCAGCTCATCAAGGCCGATGGAGCCCATCAGGGCATCGCTCGCGGTGCTGACGATATAGCAGGGAATCTCGATCTTTTTGGTGATGAGGCGCTCGGACACCATCCGGTCATCGCCCTCGGTGTCCGCGACGAGTTCCGCGAGGATCGCATCGGGCCGGATGCGTAGTGCCGTACGCTCGCCCTCATGATTGCTGCAGGCCTCACCGACCGAGAACCCGGCCGCCTCCAGTGCCCGGCGTAAGATCGCCCGCGCGTGGGCATCCGGGTCGACCAGAAGGATGGTCCGGCGTGCCTTCCCAAGACCGATGTTCATGGCAGCGCCTGACCGTAGGTGGCGCGCAGCTGTCCGGTGAGCATGGCGAGCGCGGCCTCGAGGTTGGTCAGGGCGCCGGGCGTGAGCGCCTCCACAAACTCGAATCCATAGCCGCGGATGCCGAGCAGGTGCGCCTCGGGAGCCTTGCCGAAATACTGCCGTGCGAGCGCAAGGATCGCCTCGGGACGTACCAGGTGGCTCGTGAATTCCGCTCGGGCGTCGGGAACCACAGTGTGGATCTCATAGGGAGCGCACCCGGTGCGTGCCGCATCGACGAACCAGACGATATCGTGCAGGGCGACGTCCAGCGCATCCTCGATGGTCAGCTGGTAGTTCTCGTGCGCAGTCAGGTGCGGCCAGGCGAGCTGCTCGATACCCGCGACAAGGGCCGGCCCGAGCCCATCGTCCTGGCGGCCGGGATTGCCGTACCCAAGTATCAGGATGCGTGGTGCAGGAAACACGCCCCCGTCCTGTGCAGGCGTGTGCGGTGTGCCCGGCACCTCACCCGCCTGGGCACCCTGCGTGATCGAGTGAGCGGTGCTCATTGCTTGGTCCTCGATGCGATCACGGTCCCGTCCGCGTCCTCGAGGTTCACGATGAGCGGCATCTGGCCCAGTGCATGGGTGGCGCACGACAGGCACGGATCGTAGGCGCGGATGGCGATCTCGATGCGGTTCAGGAGTCCCTCGGTGATCTCGTGACCGGTGAGGTATTCATCTGCGACCACCTTGACCGAGCGGTTGATCGCCTCGTTGTTGTTGGTGGTCGAGACGATCAGGTTCGCACCGGTCACGAGGCCCGAAGCGTCGACGTCGTAGTGATGGATGAGGGTGCCGCGGGGGGCCTCGATGATCGCAACCCCGCGGGTTCTCGGGCTGCCGCTCGCCACCAGGTCGGTGCCCTGCAGCTCATCGTCGAAGAGCAGCTCCTTGATCTTCTCGGCGCAGTGGATCATGCAGATCATGCGGGCCCAGTGATAGGCGAGCGTGGCGTGCACGGGTCCGCCCTCGCCCTGGACCATGAACTCGCGGCGCGCCGCATCGGCCTTCGGTGTGTCGATGTGGCTGCAGCAGTTCATCTGCGCGAGCGGGCCGACCCGGTACCAGCCCGCCTCGCGGCCGAGTGCGCGGATGTGCGGAAACTTCATGTAGCTCCAGGGACGCACCTCCTCGATGAGCACGTCGGCGTAGTCGGTGGCCGGTACGTTCTCGAAGATCGGCTGACCGCCCGCATCAATGGCGCGCAGCGGACCATCGTAGAGTTCCAGGGCTCCCCCCGGGCCGCTCAGGCACATGTAGTTCGAACGCAAGGCTGCGAAGCTCTGGTAGAGCTTTTCATGCGCGTGGACGAACGACTGGTGCAAGACGAGCGCATCGCCGCACCAGCCGATGATCGTGTCGATCTGGGCGCGCAGGGCGTCGCGCGCGGCAATGGCGAGATTCTGGTTGACGCCGCCCGGAATGCACAGGCGCGGGTGGATGCGCCGCCCACCGGTCGCGGCGATCACCTCCTGGCCGAACTTGCGGATCAGGATGGCCCACTTGCCGACCTCGGGGAAGCGCTCGATGACACCCAGGATGTTGCGCCGGGCGGGAGGGGAGTCGAAGCCCAAGAGGAGATCCGGCGAGGCCAGATGGAAGAAGTTGACGGCATTGGACTGCAGGATCTGGCCGTAATGCATGAGCCGGCGCATCTTGTCGGCGGTCGGGGGGATGCGGTCGACGCCTGCGATCATGTCCATGGCCTTGCCCGCACCCAGATGGTGACTGACCGGACAGATGCCGCACAGGCGCTGGACGATGACCGGGACCTCCGGGGCCATGCGTCCCTGGATGAAGCGCTCAAAGCCGCGGAATTCGACGACATGAAAGCGCGCCTGCTCGACGGCGCCGGCCGCATTCAGATGGATCGTCACCTTGCCGTGTCCCTCGACACGCGTGACGGGCTCGATCACGATCTTGCGCGGCAGCGTTGCGCTCTGGACGTCGGTCATGGACTGAATCGCCTCACGGTACACCTCATTCGTATTTGAAGAGCTCGTAGGGCAGTTCAGGCGCATGCCCCGCGAGGAGTGCCTTTAGGCCCGCCCAGATTGCGTCGGCCGCCGGCGGGCAGCCTGGCAGGAAGTAGTCGATCTTGACCACCTCGTGGGACGGATAGACCCGGTCGAGCATGAGCGGCAGCTCGATGTCGTTGGGGATCAGGCCGCCAGCCTCGAGGCTCGGGCCCCTCAGATAGACCTCATCGAGGCAGTCCCGCAGCGTGATCGAGTTACGCATCGCCGGCACACCGCCGTTGATCGCGCACGCGCCCACCGAGATCAGGATCCGGCAGTGCTTGCGGAAGTTGCGCAGCACTTCGACGTTGAGCTCGTTGGCGCAGCCACCCTCGATGAAGCCGATGTCGACCTCACCGTCAAAGGTCTTCTTGTCATCGAGCGGCGAGCAGTCCAACTCGACCAGGTCGGCGAGCTCGAGGATGCGCTCGTCGATGTCCAGAAGCGACATGTGGCAGCCGAAGCAGCCTGTCAGGGAACAGGTTGCAAGTCGTGGTTTGGCCATGGCGGGTCAGATGGGTGGAGGAAGCCCTAGGGCTTGGGGGCTTTGCGCCGTGCCTCGATGTCGGCGCCGATCGGTGTCTTGTCGAAGCGCCGCTCCCCGTTGGGCACCCGGTAGCTGTCGCGCTTGATGACGATGCAGGCGACCGGGCACACGGATGCCGCCTTGTCGAGCACGTCCATGGTGGTCGCACCCAGCCCCTCCTTGGTGCCCACATTCAGGCGCAGGGCGATGCCCCGCTCCTGAAAGCCGAACAGCGTCTTGCCATCCTCATCCCGGGAGGCACGGATGCAGCGCGAGCACAGGATGCAGCGGTTTCGGTCGAGGTAGATGTCCGGGTGGCTGGCATCCACGCGCGGCGTGGGCCAGAGGTAGGGGAGCGTCGGTGCGATGAGGTCGAGCCGGTAGGCCAGCGCCTGCAGTTCACAGTCGCCGCTGGCCACGCAGTAGGCACAGACGTGGTTACCTTCGACGAACAGGAGTTCGAGCACCGTGCGGCGGTCCGCGTTCAGCTCGTTTGTGCTGTTCTCGACCAGCATGCCGTTGACGGCGGGTGTGACACAGGCGGCCGCATTGCGGCCGTTGATCTTGCAGGTGCACAGGCGACAATGGCCGGCGGGCTCGAGGTCGGGGTGCGCGCACAGGCGCGGGATGTAATAGCCGGCGGCATCGCACGCATCGAGCACGCTCTGGCCGGCGGCAAAAGGTATCGGCGTGCCATCGATCGTGATGTGTCCTGCGGCGCCGGGCTCGGGCGCGGCCCGTGTCTTGGTGGTCACAGGGGGTACTGCGCTCATGCGCTTTTCTCCTCGGGGATGGGCTCGCGTCCCTGCACCGCCACCGCTGCGCGCAGGGCGTCGTGCAGCGGGACCAGTGGGACGAAGGGGGCTGCGGCCAGCCGGGCCTCGTAGAGTTCCGGAAAATTGCGCATCGTCGAGAGGATCGGGTTCGGGGCCATCTGACCCAGTCCGCAGCGGCTCATGCGCATGACGGTGCCGGAGAGCGCCTCGATGGCAAGCAGATCGCTTCTGCTCGAGCGGCCGGCCACGACTTTGGCCATGCCGCGCATGAGTTCGGTCGTGCCCACCCGGCAGGGGACGCACCAGCCGCAGGACTCGCGCACGAAGAATTCGGCAAACTGCAGGGCGATCTCGAGCAGGTCGCGCTCGGGTCCGAAGATCATGGTCGAGCCACCGGTCGACAGATCCTCATAGGCGATGCGGCGGCCGAAATCCTTCGGGCCGATGCAATGGCCAGACGGCCCGCTCACCTGCACTGCCTGCACGTTGGTGGCGCCGCTGCGGTCGAGGAGCTCGTTGACCGTGATCCCGAAAGGGACTTCGTAGACTCCAGGCCTTGGGCAGTCGCCCGAGACACACATCAGTTTCGTCCCACTCGACTGGCTCGTGCCCTGGGCCGCAAACCACGGCGCGCCCTCCTCGGCAATGCGCGCGGCGCACGCGAACGACTCGACGTTGTCGATCACGGTCGGCTGGCCAAGGTACCCACGCTCGGTGGGAAAGGGCGGGCGGTCGCGCGGCGCGCCGCGCTTGCCTTCGAGGGAGTTGAGCAGCGATGACTCCTCGCCGCACACGTAGGCGCCGGCGCCGAGCTGAATGCGGATGTCGAAGTCCAGGCCGTCCCGTCCGAGGATGCGAGAGCCAAGCAGACCCAGGGCGCGCCGGGTCTTCAGGATCTCCTGGAGGCTGTTCCAGAGATAGGTGTACTCGCCGCGCAGATAGACGATCCCGTGGCGGGCGCCGACGGCGTAGGCGGCGATGGTCATCCCGTCAAACACGAGGTGCGGAAACTCGGTCAGCAGCATGCGATCCTTGAACGTGCCGGGTTCCCCCTCGTCTGCGTTGCAGACCACGTAGTGATCGGTGCCAGGCGCCTTGCGGGCAGCGCGCCATTTCATCCCGGTCGGAAAGCCCGCACCGCCGCGACCGCGCAACCGGGCCGCGGTCATCGCGTCGATCACCTGTTCAGGGGTGCCGGCGAGCGCGGCTTCAAGCGCCTTGCCGGGGACTTTCGGGCCCGATAGCAGCGGCCCGGATTCGATCAGCGAGGAGCGCACCCGGGCGTTTTTCAACACCAGCTGCAAGGGATCGGTCTTTAGCAGGAGCGGGTAGGGAGCCGGACTCGTGTCGTGGCCGCTCGCACGCAGCTGCGCGACAATCTCTGGCACATCGGCCGGTTTCAGTTCCGTCAGGATGAGGGTGTTGATGAGCGCCGCGGGTTCCTGGTCGGCCATGCCGATGTCACTCGTCCAATCGAGCATGAACAGGCCGTCGGCGGAGGTCTGACCGAGCGTGAGGCCAAGCGCGGTCTCGAACGCGTGGGCGACCTGCAGCGCCCCTTTCATGATGGAGATCGGCGTCTTGGACAGACGGATCCGAAAGGCCGCCTGGGGCGTTCGCGACTGGAACGCATAAAAGGTCACGGTGTCCTCGACTTCGACGACATGAATGCCGAGGCCCTTGGCAATGGCGGCCACGGCCACGTCGTCGACCTGGCCGAAGCGTTGCTGCACCGAGAGCATGATGTCCAGGAGCCGGTTTCTGTCGGCCGAGAACATCTGGACGATATCTTCGATTGCGGCCGGCGTGCTTGAGCTCATCGATCCAGAACCCGTAGTCCGCGCCCTGCTGGAGCGGCGGACAGATGCTTTCCCATCCAGCACGCCCGATTGCATTGAACCATTTCGACTCCGGATACGGGCATGCCTGGGAAGGACTTTGGTGGAGGGCTTTCCGAAGGCCGAATTTAGGAGTGGGGGCTGGGAACGTCTGTTCGTTAGCGCACGGAACCAGCGCATCAAAAGCGTGACACACAGTGTGCAAAAGGCTGGCGGGCGAGCGCTCCCGATGAGTGTCGGATGCGGCACGCCCGGCAGGGGTGGTGAACCCGATCCGGGCAGGCGCACGCGTGCCGCTCCACGAATGGAGCGGCATCAATGGGGACCGTGTAATCTGACACCATCGCGCGGACACCATCGAGCGGGCGTCATTGATTCAGGTCCCAGATCGAGGGCATCGATCCATGGAAAAGATCGGGGGCGCGGATCGAGCGGCTCCGCCATGGATGCCATGGGCCCTGTACCGGTCATCCGGCCCCGGTCGAGGTCGAGGTCGCTCCCGTCTGAGTCCTAAGGGATGAATTCACCCTTGGCGTACGCAAACGTACGGACCATTGCCCATTCGGAATTCATGATGCGCCATGGACACCTCGTTCCATGACAGGTCGTCGGGAGGCAGAGCTTCTCAACTCGTTGCCCGTGACGCTCCCGTATGGGCGAGGCCGTCCGCATTTTGTCCCCCGGCTTGATTCCGCCCGCTCCTTGCGGGGCGTAGCGACAGTTCGGGAGCAGGCATCGGGCCGATCAAGGAGCAGCGCTTTGCGAGTGCAGCGCATCCTGGGCATCCCAGTCGGGATGCCGGACACCGACCATCGGCAGCTAACCGATACCCGTACGCCCTGACTGCCATTGCGTTTTTTGCAGCACCACTTTGAAAGAGGACTTCATCATGAGTTACCAGAGCATCAACCCTGCCGACGGCAAGACCCTAAAGAGCTTCGAGCAGATTTCCGACAAGGCACTCGAGGCAGCACTGGCGACCGCCGAGAGCACGTACGAGAGCTGGCGTCACAAGACCTATGCCGAGCGCGCCAAGGTGATATCGAAGGCGTCGTCCCTGATGGCGGCGCACGTCGATGATTTTGCGAAGCTTGCCACGCTCGAAATGGGCAAGCGCATCGACGAGGCGCGCGGCGAAGTCAAGTTCAGCGCCGACATCCTCGCCTACTATGCCAAGAACGCCGAGCGGTTTCTCGCCCCGGCAAAGCTGCATCCGACGATCGGCGAGGCGCACATGCAAAGCAGCCCGATCGGCGTCATCTTCTGCGTGGAACCGTGGAATTTCCCGTACTACCAGCTGGCCCGGGTCGCAGGGCCGCACATGATGGCGGGCAACACCATCGTGGTCAAGCATGCCGGCTGCGTCCCGCAGTGCGCGCTGGCCTTCGAGAAGCTGCTCCTCGATGCAGGAGCGCCGGTGGGAGCCTACACCAACCTGTTCATCTCGCACGAGCAGTCGAACACCGTCATCGACGACCCCCGCATCAAGGGTGTGGCATTGACCGGCAGCGTCGCGGCGGGCCGCGTGATCGCCGCCCGGGCCGGACAGAACATCAAACCCTCGTCGATGGAACTGGGGGGCAGCGATGCCTTCATCGTGCTTGACGATGCCGATCTCGAGCACACCGTGAAGTGGGCCGTCTGGGGCCGGATGTACAACGCGGGGCAGACCTGTTGCGCAGCCAAGCGCTTCATCGTCGAAGAGAAGATCGCCGACAAATTCATTGAGAAGTTCCAGGCGGCATTGACGGCGTTAAAGCCCGGCGATCCGATGGATGCCAAGACGACACTCGGTCCCCTCTCCACCGAGTCTGCCCTCCAGCAGCTTCTAAAGCAGGTCGATGGGGCGGTCGCCAAAGGCGCCAAGGTCCTGATGGGCGGTAAGCGCTCGGACCGGCCGGGGGCCTACATGCAGCCGACCATCCTCACCGACGTCAAACCGGACAACCCCGCGTTTCGGGATGAATTCTTCGGACCGGTCGCGATGGTGTTCCGGGTCAAGGACGAGGATGAGGCGATCAAGCTCGCCAACGATTCCGATTTCGGCCTCGGTGGCTCGGTGTTCACGAAGGACGTCAAACGCGGCACGCGGGTCGCGGGCCTCGTCGAGACCGGCATGATGTTCATCAACAACATTTCCTGGTCGGATGCCGACCTGCCCTTTGGCGGAATCAAGAACACAGGCTACGGTCGTGAACTGGGCGACATGGGCATCCAGGAGTTNNTCGTCAACAAGAAGCTGGTGCGCTACGCCACGCTCGAAGCGCCGGTCTAGGAGGCAGGAAAGCACCGGGCCGCGCAGGCGCGCGGTCCGGGCCGATGTTCTGGGTCGTGTCCGGGGCGCCGCCGCGAGGCGGTGTCTTGGTCACGGCCCTTTTGCTTGCTCCTTGCTCTCCGGCTAATCCCTAAGGATGGGTTGGATGATGATGCGCTGCGTCTGAACTTATCCGTCGAGACGCAGCGGGCTTGCGGACCCCGGTCTGAACACGGGCGTCGCTGGCCTTGTATCGGCGCTTCTGGCGTACTGGAGGCGCCTCCCTGAGACATGGCGATTCGCCGGGCGCTATGGCATCCTGCGATCTCGCGGGCCGCTTGCTCAGAACGTCGANNGCGGTCAGTGGCGGCGCCACGGGTCCGTCCCCGACGCAGGCTTCCGGCACGATTTCGGGTCGCTCGGCGTTCGTTGTCTTCGACTGCAGCAAGGATGTGGTGACCCTGCTGTTTCGGTCCGCACACGCCCCGGTGGCGGTGCGCACGCGCGACGTGACGCCCGAAGTGGGCGCTGCGCCTACGCTCGCGACCACCCCTGTCCCCACGCCGGCGTGGACCCTCGTCTGGACGAAGCCGGTCGCAACGGAACCTGCCATCAACGAATATCAGTCGGTGGGGAGCCTCGGCAACGGATGTCCGTTGCCCGGGCGCTTTCGGGTCGGCGTCGATCTGATCGCAGGCGTTGCGGGAGAAACCAATGAGCGCCTCGAATTCGGGCTCGAGCGCGCGGCCGACCCGAGTCTCTATGTTCCTACACAGGTCAGCCTGAACCTGGTGACGAACCCGCTCGCGCCGGGAGCGGCCCTGCTCTCGCCAACTGTTCTCCTCAAGGAAGAGTCCTACTCCAGCCCTCTTGGCGCCGTGAGCGTCTCCCCGGGCGAACTGAAGAACGCCTCTGGTGATCTGGTCGGCATACAGATTCAACCGGCGCGCGCCACACCGATCGAGGTGCCGTCGGGCCGTAGCGCCGAACTCACGCTGGCACTCTCCGCGACGCCCTCGCCTGGTGTCTATACCTCACGCGTCAGTCTGCATTCGCCGGAGCTGCGCCAGACTGTCAACATGGACGTGACGCTGAAAGTGCGGGTCGCCTCGGTCTTCCTGTTGCTCATCCTCGTCGGCGGTGTGGCGCTGGGCTGGGGCGTCAACGTGGTGCTGGCCGGTCGAGCAAAGCTCGACGCAGCGCTGCTCGAAGCGCTGCGTGCGGCTGACGGGCTCGTCAAGCGCGCCCAGGCGCAGCAGGACCCGGCAGTCCAGCAGCGCATCCTGCGCGTGGCGGCCGGGCTCGAAGCGGCGCTCGGGCAGGCGCAAACTGTGGAGAATGTCCAGGATCTCGTCAAGACCGCGCAGGGCCAGGTGAGCGCAATCGAAGCCCAGGCTGCGACCGACGCGAAGAATCTTGCAGAGGCGCTCGCCACGGCGCGCGCGGTGTTCACCGACAAGGGCGCGCCGCTTGATCCCCTGGTTGAAGATCTGCTGCGCGGCGTGCGCGGCGACCTGGCGCGGGTCGAGGCCGTTGCGGGCTCAGGGGGCACCGAAGAGGCTGCGCGTGAGCTCGCTGCCTTCAATCTGCACCTGCCTCGTGCCGCAATGCAGGTGCTCGATCCGTGGCTCGCCGCCGTCAATGGCGCGCTGGGCGAGTTCGGCCCGTGGGCTCTCGCCGATGCAAAGCTTGCTCAGGCCAGGGATGCGCTGAAGGCGTCCGTGGGCAGCGCTTATCCGCGCACTGATCCGGCGCTACTCGTTGCCGAGTCCGATCATGTCGCCGTGCAGCTGCGCGCCTGGATGGATCTGGACGCGCGCTTCGCGATTGCGAGGGCGTTTCGCACTGCTGCGGTTCCGCTGCGCGATGCCGATCTGGCCGACCTCGCGGCGAGCCTCTCGAAGCGGGCCGACGACGTGTCCAGTCTGACCACCGGCGACCCTCTCGCAGGACTGAACGCCCTCGTGAAACAGTGCGAGGATGTGGCCGCATTGCTGCGCGCTGCGGTCCCGCCCAGTCCCGAACTCGACACCTGGCTTCTCACCGGGGACTTCACGGCTGCAGCGCTCTATGTGGTCAACACCCTGCGACCCAGCAAAGGCCCGGTCGAGGCGGGCCAAGCGGGCCCCGCAGCGCTCGCAGCGGCCACGACACGCGCGCCGATGGGGCTCGCCCGGGCCTTGATGGAGCCTCTGCCTTACCGCGCCACAGCGCTCGCCCCGCCCCCCATTCCGGCTGTCCTGCCACGGATCCTGGTCGCGCCCGATCTCGTCGCGGGTAACGCGGCGCGTGTGGCACTCGCATGGGCCGATGCAGTGCCCTCTGGCGTCGAGGTGCACTGGTCGTGCACTCCGGCGCAGGCTGCGGACATCGCGCGTGGCGATCCTGCAGGTACCGAGCTCAAGCCCATTCGGCCAGGATCCCTGCGGGTGAGCGCCCTGATCAACGGCCAGGACACCGTGACGGCTCTGACTTTCATCGGTGACGTGATGCAAAGCCCGGACTACGTTGCCCTGCAGCAGCGCGCAAGGCGGCTAAACGGACTCATCTGGACGGTGACAGCCCTCATTACCGTGGGCTTTGGCTATGAGACGTTCGTGACGAACTGGTTTGGCAGCCTGTCGGATTTCATGTCGGCGTTTCTCTGGGGTTTCTTTGGGCAGTTCGGACTCGACCGGATCCGTGATCTCGCCAAGCCGGCCATCGGGAAGACGGTGCCAGGCTAGAGGCCGCCTCCAGGCTCAGGAAGCGCGGCGCAACCTGGCTCGTTCGAGTATCCGCGCAGCGCGAAAGTGGCTACGTCGTGAACCCGCTTGGCCAGGGGCGTCGCAGCGCCGTATTGGCTGCCGACGCAGGACCCGGTGCCGGCAAACATTCTGGGAGGCAATAAGATGGCAGACACACTGATCGAAGACGTTCCGGATCTTGCCGCCTACGCAGCCCCTCTCAGGGCACTTGGCTACCGCAGCCTCGAGCAGTTTCTGGGCAGTGCTGCGAACGCCGCAGGACCGCTTGCGAACTACCTGAATATCGATCCTGCGCTGCTGGGCTCTCTGGTCGCGAACCTTTCTTCCCGACAACCCCTGAAGGCCCGGGCGACGCCGTCGCGCCGCTACGCGCTCGGCGCCCGGATCGATCGCATCCCGCGCTCGACGCGCGCGCTCCTGCGCGCGCCCGGTGCGATCCTGGCCCTGCCCGCCCAGACCAATCTCATCAGCGAGATGCAGCCGGTGCACGACCAGGGAACGCGGGGAACCTGCGTCGCCCACGCGAGCGGCGCTGCGGCCGAGCACTACTGGCGTCGCGCCGGCAAGGTTCTGGATCTCTCGCGCCAGTTTCTTTACTGGGACTGTAAGGGGCACGATGGCGATCCCGACGGCGAGGGCACGTACATCGCCGTCGCGGTGGCCCGTCTCGTGGCTGATGGCTGCTGTCTCGAGGCAACCTGGCCGTATGTGATGACGCCGATCGCGGGCAATGAGGCCCAGGATCCGCCGCCGGCGGCGGCCACCGCCGAGGCGGGGACCTACAAGGTGCCCTCGTTCGAGGAAATCTCCCCGACCTCGGTGCAGGACATCAAGGCGGCTCTTGCGAATGGATTGTGCGTGGCCTTCACCATCCCGGTCTACAATTCCTGGTACCAGAACGGCGAAGTCGAGCGCACTGGGGAACTCCTGAATCCCATTCCCGGCGAGAACAGCGTCGGTGGTCATGCCATGTGCCTGGTCGGCTACCAGGACTCGCCAGGCGATGCCGCGGTGGGTGGGGGCCGATTCTATCTGCGCAACAGCTGGGGGACGACCTGGGCGCCGGAGTCGGCCATTGGCGTGCCTGGATACGGTACCATCCCCTACAGCTACATCGCGGGCAGCTGCTCGGAAGCGTATGCCATCCACTGAAGCGCTCTAGGCGGGGGAGCTGATCAGACGCCCCGATCAGACGCNNGGACGCCCCGACCGGACGCCCCGTCCGCTTCCACAATCGAGCGCTCCAAGTAGGGGATCCAATACATGACGGATTATCTCGATGGACTGGATCTACTGCCCGGCGAACGCGAGAAACTGCGCCTGCTGGGAGCGAAGACGCCGCTTGCCCTCCTCCTGATGCGCAAGGCCTCACCCGATGCCTTCGATGCGCATCTGGGTGCCGGGCGCGCGACCGGCATTGCAGGGCAGCTCCACGCGCTGCTGTCAGTCGATGAGAAGGCGCGCTTTAACGAGCCGCCACGACCCCAGGGCAGCCTGGGCGCCCGTCTCCCTGATCCGGGCAGTGAGCCAACCAACTCCTAGACGATGGCGGGACCCGCCCGCCGCCTTCTCCGACCACGACGAACGGTGCCCAGAACATCGGGTGCGCAAAATAAGGTTCGGATCGATCGTCGCGCAGTGCGGCCATCGCGTGCTGCAGCGCCACGGCGCGGGGCAGGCTCGGATCGTGCGCCATCGACTCGAAAGTCCCGGTCGTCAGTTTCACCGTCGCGTTGGAGAACACCGGCCAGTGCGAGACGAGGAGCGTGCGACTGCCGGCGTAGAAGAAGGCTCGTGCGAGTCCTGAGAGCCCCTCGGCATCGAGCGAGCCGTCGCCCGCCGCGGTATTGCAGGCCGAGAGCACGACCCAGTCCGCATCGAACCTCAACTGGCTTACATCCGAGGCAGTGAGGAGCCCATCGTCACCCGCCTGCGCCTGCTCGGGCGGTGGTGTCAGCACGAGGGCGGGCTCGGCGAGGCCCGTGAGATCGCCTGCCACCAGGCCGTGGGTTGCGAAGGCGACAATGCGGTAGCGCGCGAAGTCGAGCTGCGTGACCCGCGGTTTGCGGGCGCGCTCGCGCAGCACGAGGGCATCAGATCCGGCGCCCAGTTCGTGGGCGATGGCGCGCAGTTCGTCGGCACTCTCGGGCAGGTCCGGCAGTCGTCTCAGGGTTGCGACATCACCGTCTGCGCCCCGAAACAACGAGGCCAGGCGTACACCCCGGGCGCTCGCGGCGCTGCCGCCCAGTGCCGGATCGCCGATCCCAAGGAATGGTTCGCTGGCCTGGCTGGTCTCGGCGAAGCTGCGCAGCGCGCGCAGCGAGGAGACCGAGGGTAGCACCGTGGTCGCAAAGCGCTTCGCGAGCCAGGGGACGTCGCGATAGCCCGGAAGATCATCGATCGGACCTGCCGGCTTTGCGGTGACCAGCACGCCCAGGGGCAGGCTCTGTAGCGCCCCATCGGGGACGACGAAGACGACCTCTGTGCCCGAAAGCATCCCCGAAGCAGGGGCGACGAGCGCGTCGTAGAGCTGCCAGGCGGCGTCGAGATCGAAAGGAGGAATGTCGGCGCTCGAGGCGATCGACAGCTGCGTGGGATCGAGAGCGCGACGCAGCGAGAGTACCGCCGCGTCGAGGGCCGCGCGGCCGATGGCCGCGTGGAACATCTGCGCGCGGGTCCGTGTCAGCGCCCAGAACGAGGTCTCACCTTCGCCTACCATGTAGACCAGCATCGCCTCCCTGGGTCCGAGGAGTTCCTGGGCGCTGGTCAGCGCCAGGGGAGCGGGGCTTGCGATTTCGGCGTATTTCGGAAACTCTGATGCCATGCGCGCATCCAGTGCGGTCAGCTCCGCGTCCAGGCGCTTCAATTCCGCCCGCATCGCGGCCTCATGGGACAGATCCCGTTGCGCGGGCGACAGCACGCTGGCCTGCACCAGGAGACCGTCGAGCAGGCGCCAACGCACCTGGGCATCCTGGCGTTGCCGGATGAGTGCAGCCAGCGCATCGTCGCGGGCGGCAAAGCGCGCGGCCATGCCGGCCACCGCTTCGGCGGTGCTCGATGCCTGCGCGAGCTGGCTGACCCGGAAGGTCTGCGCTTCGATCTCGAGACGCCGGGCCGGGGATTTTTCGGCCAAGGCCGTGGCGTTCTCGACATAGTGCAGAAAGAGCAGGCGCTGGCTGCGGCGCTCGCTCAAGGTGCTGCTCGAGCGGCCCTCGACGTGGCTTGCGGCCCGATCGCTGAGGCCATCCAGAGCCGTCTGCGACTCGGCGAAGGCCGCTTCGATCTGCCCCTGGCCGCGCAACGCCTGGGCGAGCAGGTCGTGGGCGAGTATCACCTCGGGCACATCGGTGCGGGCCATCGGCTCAAGGATGGCGAGCGCGTGGCGCCCGGCGTCGTTCGCCGCTTCATAGTGGCGCTCGCTGAGCGCGAGTTTTGCGAGATTCAGGTAGAGCGAGGCCGCCCCCGGGTTGCCGCGCTCGCCCTGGCGCTGCTCGATATCAGAGGCGAGCTTGAGTTCGCGGCGGGCCTCCGCGAGATTGCCCTCGCGGCGGTCGAGATCCCCGATCTGCATGAGGGCGATCGCGACATCAGGATCGTTCTCCCCGAAGACCTTCCGGAAGATGGCGAGCATGCGCACGAGTGCCGCACGTTCTTCCGGCTCCTTGCCGAGTCCCTCGTAGACTCCGGCAAGCAGGTTCAGGCCGATGGCGACCTCCTTCGACTCCGGGCCGAAGTGCTTCTCCCGGATGACCTCTGCCCGTTGCAGGAGCGGCAGGGCCTCGGACAGCCGGTTCTGCCTCTGGTAGGCGAGGGCAAGGCCAAGCAGGCTCTCGCCGAGCAAGGGGTCATCCGGGGGCAGAAGCCGGTCGCGGATCGCGAGCGAGCGTTCGAAATACTGCTCGGCGAGATCAAAGCGGGCGAGGCGGTTTAGCTCGAGGTTGCCGATGTGATCGAGGCTTTGGGCCACGCGTAGCGATTGCGGACCGGCGAGCGTCACGCGCATCGCAAGCTCCTCCTTCAGCACCCCTTCCTCCTCTGCGAAGCGCAGGCTGCGCTCGTCGAGTTCGGCGATCTCCCAGAGGATGTCGGCGACGCGCGCATTGCTGTGACCGAAGGCCTTCTGATAGAGGGCGAGGGCACGCCGGTAGAAACGCTCCGACTCGTCCAGGTGTCCCTGAAAGCGTGCGACGATACCGATGAGGCGCAACAGTTCGCCCGCGCGGGCATCGTCCGGGCCATAGGCTTTCTCGTCGATGCGAAGCGCCGTCTCGAGGTTGGTACGCGCGCTTGCAAAGAGCGCGCTCGTGTCCCGGTGCTCGAACATCTGCCCGACCTCAGCGGCATAGACCTGATCGGCCGCGAGGTCGGCAAGGGCCTGTGCAAGGGCCGGGCTGTCGGCACCCTGGGTCTTTTCAGTGAGTTGCAGAATATGCTCGCGAACCGGCAACGCCTCTGCGTACTGGCCTTGGCGCTCCAGGTCCAGCGCTCTTTGGGCCTCGGGCGATGGGGCACCCGGACCGGCGCAGCCGGTGATCCCGACTAGCGCCACTACCAACGCTACTACCAACGCTACTACCAACGCCGCGTGCCAAGGCCCTGGTGCAGCTGGATCGATTCGTGGCACGGTCCTCCTCCAAAACGGTTGGATGGGTGGGCTGGGTAGGACTGGCAGATTTGGCAGGATTGGCGGGATTTGCCACGATATACCAGTTGGCCGGCCGCGCGCTCCCGATCGCCCCGGCCCCCGGGCAGGGCCGAGGGCCGCGCCCCCACGCTAGTCGCGTAGCCGGCCTCGAAAGCGCCGGTCCCGCCAGACCCGGATCTTCTCGGCAAGGACAGGCGCAACACCGCCCAGCAGCACGATCTCCCGATCGAGGCGCAGCCGCAGCACCTCCTGGGGCAGCAGCAGGGCGCGCGCCCGCAGGCCCGCGCGGCCAGAGCCACGGGAGCGAGCAGCGCGGCCAGCGCGGCCAGGCGAGGAGAATGGGCCGGATGCCGTGCCGGGGGCGCAATCCAGCGTGTTGGTGCCAAGCAGGCGCGAGACGGTCTCGGCCGTTTCGAGATCGCTTGCTGCAGGCGTGAAGTAGACGCGGCAGTCGAAGGCCTGCTCGAAGCTCTGGGCGGCATCGAAGGAATAGACCTCCTTGAGCTGCGCGGGGCTTTGGACGATCGCGAGCAGCCGTAAGCCGAAGGAGCGGAAGTACGTGATGCCATGAAGGATCGCATCGAGTCTGCCGGCCTGGGCGAATTCGTCCATGGCGAGCAGCACTTCGGAGCAGTGCCTGGGATCCGCGCCGAACTCGACCCGGGTGTTCTGGTCGACCAGTTGCTGGAAAAAGAGATTGACGAGCGGTCTTAGCGCCGGCAGATCGGGACGGGCTGCGACCACGTAGACCGTCATCGGACGGCTGCGCAGTGCACGCAGATCGAAGGAATTCTGGGAGGTCGTCCGGCGAACCAGCGGGTCCGACAGCGGGGCCAGAGCGACCATCAGCTGATCGACGATGCCGCTGTGCGTGTTATCCGAGCGGGCGCAGACGGTTGCGAAGTCGCGCGCCACGCGCGGGCTGATGTTCGAGAGGATGCCGGCACGGATGTCACGCAGCACGTCGTGGGCGAAGACACGCAGTCCATCCCCGGCCTCGAGAAGATCGCGGATGGCGCCCAGGGTCACAGGCTCCCCGATGTCGTAGAGGTACAGTGCGAGCGCTCGGAAGAGCTCGCGCGCACTGGTCGTCCAGAAAGGGTCGCCGGTGGGCGTATCCGGACAGAGATAGCGCGCGATCTTCTCAACGTCGCCAGAGCGTCGCTCCGGATCGCAGGAGACGTAGGCGAAGGGGTTGTACTGCGCACCCGCCCCGGCGCGCGCAGAAAATTCCAGCACGTGGACCTCCTGACCGAGCCCGCGCCGAAAGTCGGCCGTGCGGCGCGCGCAGTCCCCCTTGATATCGAGCGCAACCAGGCTCTGCGGCCAGTTCAGGCAGTTGGGCAGCATGATGCCAGCGGTCTTGCCGGAGCCAGGGGCGGCGGCGATCATCACGTTCTTGCCGCGTTCCCTGCCCTCGAAGCAGAGCAGACGCCCCCCGGCTCTGCCGAGCACGATCCCCGTCCCGGCGAGAAGGCCGGCGCGCCGTATCTCCGCCAAGCGGGCCCAGTGGGTCTCGCCGTAGACGGGCGGGGTGCCCAGGAGCGCAAGACGATGGCCCCACTCGAGGAGCTCCGGCAGCAGGACGATGAAGAGGGGTACCCCGAGCGTGACGCCGAGGGCGAGCTGAGCCGAACTCAGCAGCGCTCGATGGACGTGCGGCACTTCGCCATAGGCATGCCACGAGACCAGTGCTGTTCGCGGATCGACCGAGCCGGCGTTAGACGCGCCAACGAGGAAGGCGAAGAGGCTGCTCCAGATCTGCAGGAGCGCCAGGGCGAGCGCGACGAGTGCGACGAATACGATGAGCACGGCGAGAACGCGCCACGCTCTGCCGGCCCAGCAGGCGAGCCGGGCACCACTTGCCCGGGGAGCATTGCGGGGCATCTCCTGCGCGCTCCGCTTCATCGTTGATCCCCGTACCCGGCGCCGGATTTCGCCATCACGAAGTCGCTCGTCTAGTGGTGGACGCGAAGGAGAGCCTCGATCCTGGACCAGACGCTCGGGGCCCCGACCACGAGAACCGCTCCGGCCAGGATGCGTGCGCACTGTGCGACCGATAGGCGGCCGAGGAAGACCCCAAGGCCCGCTCCGATCGCGACAAGCGTCACGAGCGCCAGCGCAAGCGATGGACCAAAGAGGCCGAAAATGCCCTGCGCGGTGCGCTCGAGCCGGGTGCACGCCAAAGAGGCTGGTGTCGCCAAGAGAGCGCTGGGCAGGGCGCAGATCTTGGGACACGCTCCTCGTTCGGACGGCAGGTTGAGCGGGCGGCAGGCTCTGTGCATGGATCCTCCAGGACCCCGGTGCCTGTGTGGCCGGGGTTGCCGTGCGGCATGTGCCACCACTCTCGCACAGTGCGCGAGGCGCGGCCCGCGCCCCTCGTTGCGCATTTTGAGATTTGCGCCATCGGCGCGCCACCGAGCGGCCCACAGCGCGATACGGCCCGGGCGCGGGGATCATGTGCGCCCATGGCATGGGGACGATCGGAGCCCTTGCACGGGCCCCCGACCCAGGGCGTGAGCAAGCCCCCGCAGGGCCCAGGCAATTGTCGATTTTCCGCAAGAATCAGAAGCGAGAGCGCGGTCTCGAGCGCCGGTCCGCACTGCGATTGTCATTCGCGAATCGCCTCGAGGAGGTGTTAACAGTCTCAACCAATTGTAAAAGGAGACGTGGATTGTCGCTGCCCCGCGACGCCCTCCACATGAGGGCCATAAATCGTTGTCGCGTGAAATCTGATTCGTTAGATTGAATTCGACGGGGGCTCCATGAACGCGCGCGGTGGCCCCTTCGATCAACCGCGGCCGGGCTGCGGGTCGACGTGGAGACGAAGCGATGGACGGCAATACGAGCACACCCCCAGAACCGATGCGAGCGCACTGGCACGCCCGCATTCTGCGCGCGAGCGAAAGCCGGTGCCGGGGTGCGCTCCTCGGACTTTTCCTATCCCTCGCGCTCGTCGGCCACGACGCGGCGCAAGCCCAAGGGCTGCCTCTGCCACAGAAGATTTCGGCCGATCTCATGGCCGTTCTGAGCGGCGCGCCGGCTGCCACGACGACGCCCCTGACCTGGCAGAGATCGGTTGGCGCGACGTCGCTTGTCAAGGTCCTCATCATCAGCAACAGCACGGATCCGACGCTTGCGAATCTGCGCAGTGCCATCCTGGCGGCGGGTGGCTCGGTGTACTACAACTACATCTCGGTGCGTGGTGTGATGGCGATCCTGCCGGCGGCAAAAGTACAGGCCATCGCGAGCCGCTCCGATGTCGTCAGCGTCTCCCCGAACCGGATGACGAGCCGGACCGCCACGCTCCTGCAGGGCGTGAACCCGCTCGCGGCGCTGCTGCCCTCGGCGTCGGGCTCGGGCAGCGCCATCAATGGCACCGGGGTCGGGATCGCGTTTCTCGACTCCGGGGTGATGAGCGGCCATCCGAACTTCGGCACGTCCCTCGCGTCCGGGCGCGTCATCCAGGCCGTCAATCTGCTCAACTTCGGCGACAGTGCCATCTCCAGCACCTCGCTGGGCGGTGTTGGCCAGCTTGGCGCCAAGAGCTGGACGCTTGGCGTGGACGTGTCGGGCCAGTTTGCCCTGACCGGCCCCCAGAGCTCGGCCACCGCATCACTGCTCAGCAGCTTTCCGACCGCGTTCAAGAATGATCCCTACGGTCATGGCACCCACGTCGCCTCGGTCGCCGCCGGCAACGGCTCCTATCAGACGCCCGACAGCTCCGGAGTCGCACCGAATGCCTCGATCATCGACGTGCGGGTGCTGGATGACAACGGCTATGGAGAGGTGAGCGATGTGCTCGCCGGGATCGACTGGGTCATCCTCAATCAGAAAACCTACGGCATCCGGGTCATGAACCTGAGTCTGGCCTCCGACTCGACTGAGTCCTATCTGAACGATCCCCTGTGCCAGGCGGTACGCAGCGCCGAGGCGGCCGGGATCGCCGTGGTCGTGGCCGCCGGAAACTTCGGCGGATCGGTCGCCTCGGGCGTCACCTACGGAACGATCTCGTCGCCCGGTGACGAGCCTTCGGTCATCACGGTCGGCTCGGCGAACATGCACGGCAGCGCCAATCGCAATGCAGCCACAGTCAACTACTTCAGCTCACGCGGACCGACCCGGGGCAGCTACCTGAACGCGCAGGGCGTGCCGGTCTATGACAACGTTCTGAAACCTGATCTCGTGGCGCCGGGCAACGCCATCCTCGGCGCCGATTCGACCAACAACCTGAACAC
Organism: Burkholderiales bacterium; assembly: GCA_003136595.1. Classification (GTDB taxonomy): domain Bacteria; phylum Pseudomonadota; class Gammaproteobacteria; order Burkholderiales; family Burkholderiaceae_D; genus BOG-994. The sequence goes on along the minus strand of PLEY01000063.1, from coordinate 28,102 downwards.
CCAGCAAAGCGCGCTCGCCACCGAGTATCCCCAGCTCAAGAAATCCTCGAGCTCCAACAGCCTTCTGGTCCTGCCGGGCAACCTCATGGTCTTAAGCGGCACCTCGATCGCCGCCCCTGCGGTCTCGGGCACGATCGCGCTCATGCTGCAGGTGAACCCGGGGCTCACGCCTCCCCTGGTGAAGGCGATCCTGCAGTACACCGCCCAGCCGATCGCGGGTGCGAGCCTCGTCGATCAGGGCACGGGGCTCCTGAACAGCGCGGCTGCGGTTGCGGTTGCCGCCACCTTGCGCACCGATGTCGCCACCGCGGTCGCTGCCGGCACCATCAATCCCGGCAGCTCCCTGCTCGCGAGCGGCGCGGTCCCTCTGACGTCCGCAGCGGCGGGGGCACCCGCCATGAGCGGCATGATCTTCGCGGGCGGCAACTACATTCTGGGCGGCCCGGGGCTCTTGACCACCTATCAGCCGATCTACGATCCGCGCGTGGTCTGGGTCGATGCCGCGGTGGTGCGCTACACGATCAGCTACGCATCGAACGGGACCGTGGCGTCGATCGTGCCGCAGACTGCTGCGAACCAGGTCCTGGTTTCCGGGCAGGTCGTCAACGCGACGGCACTCGCCGGCGCCAACAGCAGCCCCGCAGCCCACTCCGGTGTCTTCGCCCAGCCGGGCACGCTCGCCACGCTGGTCACAAGTGGTGCCGGCACGACGGTCGGCGCCGGCATCCTCTCGAGCCAGGGCGTGGCCATGAGCAACGGCGTCACCATGGCACAGGGTGTTGCGCTTAGCGAAGGGATTGCCTTGAGCGAGGGGGTGGCCCTGAGTGAGGGCGTCGCCTTGAGCGAGGGTGTCGCGCTGAGCGAGGCGGGCACGACGCCCGTCGCAGGGGCGAGCCCGGGCATTCTCGGAGAACCTTGAGTCGTTGTGAGGGCATGGACATACCGGTCCCTGCCCGGTGGGCGTGAAGCCGTACCGTGGAGAGGTCATGAAACTGCTGCCGATGGATGACTACAACCTTGTCGCCAAGTGCTACTGGTGGGTGACGGTGACCATGGGCCTGTCCTGTCTCGGCTATGCCCTCGTCCAGGTCGCAGGCTTGCACCAGGCGACCGATTTGCACCTGCTGGCAGCGCTCGCGGTGATCGCCCTCGTGGGCGCCTTTCCGATCCAGATCCCGGGCACCAAGACGTCGGTCGCCGGCGCCGAGATTTTCATATTCCTGATCCTCCTGACCTACGGCGTGCCGGCGGCGGTGGTCGGCGCGGCCCTCGAGGTGGGGATCGCCTCCTGGCGCACTTCAAGACGCACCACGAGCCGCATTGCCAGTCCGGCCCTGGCCTCGCTCGCGATGCTGGTGTGCGGCAGCCTCCTCGACGTCGGACTTGGGGGTCTCGAGGCGGGCGCGACGCTGCCTACTGGAACCATGCTGGTCGGCCTCGTGGCCTTTGCCCTCGGCTATGCCGGTATCGGGTCGCTCCTGCCGGCCGGCCTCATCGGACTCAAGCGCGGCCATTTCATGGGAGCGCGGGCGTGGTTTACGACCTGGGCGTGGCTCGGGCTCGGCTATTCCGCGGCCGCCTCGATCGCCGGCATTCTCTTTATCGCCTCGACGATCTCGGGCCCGACCGTGCTGCTCGCCGGTGTGCCCGTCATCGCGTCGCTCCTGACCACCATGCATTTCTATTTCGAGCGTTCCGCAACGCATCGGGAAGCTGCGCTCGCCGCCGAGCACCTGCGCCAGATGCAGGCGAGCGAGGCGCGCTTTCATAGCGCCTTCACGCATGCGGCGATCGGCATGGCGCTCGTCACATCACAGGGGCGCATCCTGCAGGCCAATGGGTCGCTGGGCCAGATGCTGGGCTATGCGACTGAGGCGCTGAGCGGGACGGACTTTCGCGCCATCCTGTTTGCCGAATCGGCCAACCAGATCGATGCCGATCTCGGCAGGCTCTTAAGCGGCGCCGTACCCACCATCCATGCCGAGGTCCACTTTCGCCACAAGGCGGGGCACGGCGTCTGGTGCGCGACCAACATGGCCGTGTTTGACGATACCCGCAACGGCACCCACTGCCTCATCTTCCAGATCCAGGACGTCACGGCGCGCCGCAATGCCGAGCGGCGGCTCCAGTACGTGGCCTACCATGACGATCTGACCGGGCTGCCCAACCGGGTGCAGTTCAACGAACATCTCGGCCGGGCCATCCAGTGTGCGGCGACCCGGCCCCACTCGACCTTTGCGGTGCTGTTTCTCGACTTCGACCGCTTCAAGATCATCAACGACAGCCTGGGCCACTCGGCCGGCGACGCTTTCCTGCGAGCGATCGCGGAGCGCCTGCGCGCGCTGCTTGGCAAGCGCGGCGTGGTCGCGAGGCTAGGCGGTGACGAATTCGGCATCCTGCTATCGAAGGTGAGTGACCAGCAAGCCGTGGAAGATCTCGCCACGCGCATCCTGCAGTCCCTGAAGCTGCCGGTCGCGCTACTGGATACCGAGGTGACGGCGACCGTGAGCATCGGTATCACGTTCGTGCGGGACGCGACGCGCAGTCCCGAGGAGGTCCTGCGCGACGCCGATATCGCGATGTACAAGGCAAAGTCCCTCGGCAAGGCGCAGTTCGCCCTGTTCGACACGACGCTCCATGCCAAGATCTCCCAGCAGCTCAAGCTTGAGGGCGAGTTGCGCCGCGCCCTCCTGCAACGCCAGTTCATCGTCTACTACCAGCCCAAGTTCGCGCTACTGAGCGGCCACCTCACGGGCTTCGAGGCGCTGGTGCGCTGGATGCACCCCGAGCGCGGATTTGTCGAGCCAGAGGTCTTCATCCCGCTGGCCGAGGAGACGGGCCTCATCGGGACCATCGGCGAGTGGGTGCTCAATGAAGCCTGCCGGCAGCTGGTCGAGTGGGAGGACAGGAAGCTGCCCCGGGGCCGGCTCACCATGAACGTCAACGTCTCGGGTATGCAGTTGAGCGACCCGGGCTTCGCCGAACGCGTCAAGGCCATTCTGGATGCGCATGGCCTGGATCCGACCCAGCTGGACCTCGAGGTCACCGAGAGCATGCTGATGGATATCCCGGGGGTTCTGCCGACCATGAACGCGCTTGGTGACTTTGGCGTGCGCCTGTCGATCGACGACTTCGGGACGGGCTACTCGTCCTTGAGCTACCTGCACAGCCTGCCGATCAACACGCTGAAGATCGACCGCTCCTTCATCTCGCGCCTGAGCGAGGAGGGCAATGGTGAGGAGATCGTGCGTTCCATCATTACGCTGGGCAAGGCGCTCGGCAAGTCGCTGGTTGCAGAGGGCGTCGAGACCGAGTACCAGCTCGACTGGCTGCGGCGCATGCACTGCGACGAGGGGCAGGGCTATCTCTTCTCCCGGCCGATTCCCGAGGCCAGCATCGACTCCCTGTTGCGCGCCGACTCGCTTCTTCAAGCGCTGCCCCATTGCGCTGTCGACTATCCGGACGAGGCGCTGTAGCGTCTGGTACGCGATGGTCCCCGACCCGCTCCCCGGCCTGCTGCCCCACCGCTACCGGGCCAGCCAGAGCGTCCAGCACGCGGCGCCGAACGTGAAGACGAACGTGAAGCAGAACGTGAAGTTGGGCGCTAAGCTCAACGCCAGGATCAGCTCCCCGAGCGTCCGGGACCGGCGCCCACTTGGGTCGTGGCCACCCGGGTGACTGGCGGATCGGCCGCTCGTTCCGGGAGGAAGTGGCCCCAGAGCCAGGCGATGGAGGCAGCGAGCCCGAAGAGGGCGTGGGTTGCCGTGACACCAGCCAGACCCCGCTGCGCAACGACGATGCCAAAGGCGGCAGTCAGGAGCGCATAGCCAAGACCTGCCGTGAGCGGCGAGGTGCCCTTCTGGCTGCGCCGCCTTGGAGCCCAGAGTTGTCCGGCCCAGGCGAGGCCCCATGCACTGCCGTGCAGGAGTGCGAGCGCAAACAGCCCGTATGGTGGCCTGAGCCAGAGCGCGGCCAGTGACCCGAGGACGAGGGCTGACGTGCAGTAGCCAGATAGCACCGCGAGCGACCAGCCTGCGAGCATCGGGCGTAGCAGCAGCGCCGGAAGGAACATGGCCGCGAAGTGCGCAAGCACCATGGCCCGGGCGGGCAGATGCTGCGCCTCGCACCACGAGGCCATGAGCGGAAGGGTCGCCATCATGGGCAGCATGACGAGTCCTGCAAGAAGGGTCGGCCATTGGAGCGGATCGTGCCAGGCCCCGGTCGGCCACGCCGGCAGAGAGCAATCGAAAAGCCCCGCCCGGCAATGACTGGCCTCTGCCTGCTCCGGATCCCGGAGCTGCAGCACGGAGAGCACTGCGGCCGCACCCACCACCAGGACCGAGAGGCGCAGGCTCAAGGCGGCTGTATCGCTGATGTCGGCGACGACCAGGCCTGCGCAGAGCGCGCCCAGGCTGGCCGCAGCGACAGGGGGGCTTGGCGGTCCACTGCCCGGGAGACTCAGGCGGCGCAGGTGGCGCACCACGCCGGAGGCGAGCGCGGTGAGGCTCGCCCAGGCAAGCAGTGCGACGAGGAGGGCAGGTGCGCCACCGCCCGCGCTGGCGTGGGCGAGCGCTGCTGCCGTCACAAGGCCACTGGCGACGAGTGCCCGGCGGCGCACCGCCGCGCGCAGGTGGTCGTGGGTCGCAACGCCTGCTGCGACGCCCAGCGCGAAGAGCCACAGGGCGATAGNNACAGGGCGATGAGCGCGAAGGCCTCGGTGACGCTCGAGGCGAGCGCCATGGCGATGCTGCCCAGGCCCACCCAGCCGGCAAGAAGCAGCGACCAGGCGAGCGCGCGCGCGAGCGTCAGACGAAAGAGGACAGGCACTCCTGCAGAAGCAATCACGAGCGGGCCCCCGTCGCCGGCTCGCCCGGCCAGAGGAGGCGATGTCCGGTCTCCTGGGCAAAGCGTTCGAGATCCTCAGGCGTGTCGATGTCGAGCGCGTAGCGGTGATTTCCGGTGTCGAACCACGAGATGCGTTCGGGATGCGTCGCGCGCCACTGCCGGCACGCGAGGTTCGCCGAGCCCGCCAGCCATTCGTCTCTCAGGGCCGCATCGAAGATGATCGGATTGCCCGGTTGGCTGGAGCCATCGCCGCGCGTGACCCGCGGCACCACCATCGAGGCGTTGCCCCGCTTCTTGAAGGCGCCGATGAGGGCTGTGATGTCCTCGGACTCGATGAGCGGCTGATCGGCAAGCACGATCATGAGGGCATCGAGCCTCGCGGACAGGGCTGCGAGGCCCAGGCGCACGGAGGAGGGCTGCCCCGCCTCGGGCGCGGGGTTGTGGACCAGCGTCACCGGGAAGGCGCGTACCGTGGCCTCGATCTCGGGCGCGTGATGGCCAAGCACGATTGCGACTTCGTCAACCCCCGATCCGGACAGGGCGATCAGCGAACGCAGGATGAGCGGCACGCCGCCCAGTTCGAGAAGCGGCTTGGGCCGGCCACCCAGGCGCGTCCCGGCCCCGGCCGCAAGCAGCACGGCTCCTACCGTCAGGCGGCTGTAGAGGCCGCTGTTGCCTTTCAGGATGCAGCCCATGGCCGGCCTCCCTGATGCCACTGGTTGGCGCTGCGCGCTGGTGCGGCCGGGCGTGGGTTCATCTGAGCGCCGCAATCAGGTTCGGCAGGACCGCCCTGATGCTTGCGAGGTCTGCGCCGGGTGCGAGCAGGTCAAGATGGGGGCGCGCGGCCTGCATCCCCTGGCTGATCGGGGCGTAGCCGGGGCGATTGCACAGCGGGTTCAACCAGACGATGCGCCGCGCGCGGCGCCCGAGCAGGGCGAGCGCGCGCGCCAGAAGGACAGGATCTCCCGTGTCATAGCCGTCGCTCATGATGAGTATCCCGGTATGGGAGTTGACGAGCCGCGCGCCATGTTCGCCGTTGAACTGGAGGAGACTCTCGCCGATGCGCGTGCCGCCCGCCCAGCCCTGGGCCAGGAGGTGCAGCTGCTCCTGGGCGCGCCACGGATCGGGCTCACAGAGCGCGCGTGACACCGCCGTCATGCGCGTGTGAAAGATGAAGCTGTAGACGCCGCCAAGCTCTGAGCTAAGCGCCCGCGCCAAGCGCAGGTAGAAGAAGCTGTAGAGCGTCATCGAGCGGCTGACGTCTATGAGGAGTATGAGCCGCAACGGGATGCGGCGCCGATCCTTCCAGGCGAGCGCCAGGGGCGTGCCGCCGCGCTCGATGCTCTGGCGGATCGTGGCGGGCAGATCCAGCCGGCCGCCCTCGAGGGCTGGGACCTGGCGGCGCAGGAAGATCGGGCGCAGCTCGCGCGCGAAGCGCCGCATCAGGGCCTCGATGTCGAGCAGATGCTCCCGCTCGGTGAGCCTGCGAAAGTCAGTCGATTCGAGTCTCTCTGCGTGGCTTGGCGTGTCGCGCGGGCGCAGTGCATCCGTCTCGTCCGTCACGGCGTCGCGGGCATCATTGGCGGCTCCTGCCGGCTCGTCCATGCCGGGGGCAGGGGGTGCCCGGTCGCGGCCCTCGGGCGCCTGCCAGTGGTTCGCCGGCAGAAACCAGGCATCGAAGAGCTTCTCGAAGCGCTGCCAGTCTTCGCTCCTGCCGCAGAGCAGCGCCTTCAGGCTCCAGCGCAGGAGCGTCGCATCGAGGATGCCCACCCGCTCGGCGCATTCCAGGACACCGAGCACATCGGCGCCGCCGAGCACGAAGCCGTTGGCGCGCAGAAACCCCGTAAAGCCTGTCAAGCGCTCCACCGCGCGCTGCTCCAGGCCGGCAAAGCCCGGGGCTAACATGCCGCTGCCAGGCGCGCGAGCGCCGCCGGCGGAAACGCCTTGCGGTCGTCATGGGTCTTGATGAGCGCGCTTAGCGTATCCATGATGAGATCGACCCGGCCCGGCTCGAGCACGTCGATCTCCATGCGCAGGAGCGCCTGGGTCCAGTCGAGGGTTTCGGCCACACCCGGCTTCTTTTGCAGGTCCATCTGGCGCACGCTCTGCACGAATGCCACGATCTGCCCGGCAAGTGCGACAGGCGCTTGGGGCGCCTTCAGCGCGACGATCGCGAGCTCCTTGTCATGATCCGGATAGTCGATGTACTGATAGAGGCAGCGCCGACGCAGCGCGTCGGAGAGCTCGCGCGTGCCGTTGGACGTGATCACCACGAGCGGTCGCGACAGTGCCTTGATGGTGCCCAGTTCCGGGATCGAGAGCTGGAAGTCCGAGAGCAGCTCGAGCAGGAAGGCCTCGAAGGCCTCGTCGGCCCGGTCGATCTCATCGATCAGGAGCACCGGGGCCACGGGGCAGCTGATGGCCTCGAGAAGCGGGCGCTTTAACAGATAGCGCTCGGAGAAGATGTCCTCCTCCTTCTCGGCAAGAGCGCGCGCATCGTGCTCGAGGAGCCTTATCGCCAGCAGCTGGCGCTGGTAGTTCCATTCGTACATGGCGCTGTGCGCGTCGAGGCCCTCGTAGCACTGCAGGCGGATGAGGCGCGTGTTACGGACGGCGGCGAGAACCTTGGCGACCTCCGTCTTACCGACGCCGGCATCGCCTTCCAGAAGGAGGGGCCTGCCCAGGTCGTGCATGAGGAGGAGGGCCGCGACCAGGCTCGGCTCGGCGATGTAGCCTGCCCTTGCCAGCTCATCTTGCCAGCGGGCCAGATCGAGGGCGCGCGTACCGCTCATGCCTTCTTCGGACCGAAGAGACCTGCCAGCCACTCGCGCAGGACCGCCCAGCCGAGCGCGAGGCCATTGAGCTCGGCCGGCGCGGGGGCCGGTGCGGGGGCCAGTGCGGCAGCGGGCGCTACGGAACCCGGGACGGGACGACCCCTTGTTCCCGCCTCGGCGGGAGGAGGAGCTGCTGCCGGAGTCGCTGCACCTGCCGCTGTCACGGGTGCGTCCGCCTGGGGCGCCAGACCTGCCTCGGGCAACTCTGGCACCCGCGCCGCAAAATTGGCCGCAAACTGCTTGAGCACCTGATCGGCAACCGAGCCCATCATGCGGCCACCGAAGGCTGCGGCCTTGCCGCTCACGGAGACTTCGCTGGTTCCGACCAGGGTGCAGGAACTGGCGTCGATCGCCTCGATGCGCGCCTTCAGGTCCATCGACGCACCGGAACTGCCGGTGGCGTCCACGCCCTTGCCGATGAGGTGTACCGAGCGTTGGGCAGGCGCGAGTTCTGCCACCTCGATCTCGCCACGAAACGCCATGCTGGCCGGACCGAATTTCACGGCGACGTTGCCCCGATAGTGACAAGCGTCGATGCGCTCGGTGATCGATGCGCCCGGCATGCAGCCGGCCAGCTTCTCGATGTCGTTCAAGAGCAGCCATGCCGCCTCGGCGGGCGCCGGGATGGCATAGGATTTCCGGAGTTCAACCTTCATGGCTCGCTGGTCCCGGAGCGCTCGTCATGGACGTGACGGAGTTGCAAGGCGCGCCCGTGCCAGGCGCTCATCGTTCGTCGAGTCCCAGCGCGTGGCACTGCTGCCAGACGCGATACGAAGTATGTGGCATGTCCATATGCGTGACCCCGAGGTGCGCGAAGGCATCGATCACCGCATTGCTCAGACACGGGATGCCACCGACGTGGGGCGATTCCGCAACGCCCTTGGCGCCCAGGGGATGATGTGGGCAGGGTGTGACCGTATGGTCGGTCTCCCAGTGCGGGGTTTCCATGGCGGTCGGCAGGAAATAGTCCATGAGACTGTTGCCCAGGTGGTTGCCGTTCTCATCGAACGGAATCTGCTGGCCCATCGACACCGCGAAGGCTTCGGTCAGTCCGCCGTGGATCTGGCCCTCGATCACCATCGGGTTGATGCGCGTGCCGCAGTCGTCCAGCGCATAGAAGCGCCTGACCTTGACCTCGCCCGTGTACCGGTCGATGTCGACCACGGCGAGATAGGCCCCGAACGGGAACGTCATGTTGGGCGGATCGTAGTAGGCGACAGCGTTCAGACCCTGCTCCATGCCGGCGGGCAGGTTGCCGGTGTGCGCGACCATGCAGATCTCCTTCATGGTCTTCGACTCGCCCGGATTGCCCCTGACCTTGAAGCGGTCGATCTCCCATTCGAGGTCCCCCTCGCCGACCTCGAGCAGGTGGGCGGCGATCTTCTTCGCCTTGTCCTTGATCTTGCGCGCGGCCTGGGCGGTTGCCGCACCCGACACCGGCGTCGAGCGCGATCCCCAGGTGCCCGCGCCATAGGGGGCCTTGTCCGTGTCACCCTCCTCGACGACGATGTCCTTTGCGGGCAGGCCCAGTTCGGTTGCGATGATCTGGGCATAGGTCGTGGCGTGTCCCTGACCCTGGGTCATGGTGCCCAGGCGCGCGATCACGCCACCGGTTGGATGCACGCGGATCTCGCAGCTGTCGAAAAGCCCGATTCCCAGGATGTCGCAGATCTTGGTCGGCCCGGCGCCGACGATTTCCGTGAAGGTCGCAAGGCCGATCCCCATGAGTTCGCCGCGTGCTCGCCTGTCAGCCTGCTCGCGGCGCAGGCCCTCGTAGTCGACGGCCTTGAGCACCTTCTCGAGCGCGTTGTGGTAGGCGCCGCTGTCGAGCTGCCAGCCGAGCGCGGTCGTATACGGAAACTGCTCGGCGCGGACAAAATTGCGCCTCCTGATCTCAGCCTTGTCCAGGCCGAGTCTTTGCGCGAGCACGTCGACCATGCGCTCGATGAGGTAGACCGCCTCGGTGACGCGTAGCGAGCAGCGGTAGGCGACACCGCCCGGGGCCTTGTTGGTATAGACCGCATCCACCCGGCAGTAGGCCGCGTCAATCGCGTAGGACCCGGTGCAGATCGAGAACAGGCCGGCGGGGAGCTTGGTCGCCGATACGTGGGAGTTGAACGCGCCGTGGTCGGCCAGGGCCGTGAACCGCAAGGCCCTGATGCGGCCGTCGGCATCGGCTGCGAGTTCTCCCACACAGTGATAGTCGCGCGCAAACCCGGTCGTCGAGATGTTCTCGATGCGCGATTCGATCCATTTGACCGGCACGCCCGTGACGATCGAGGCGACGATTGCCACCACATAACCCGGATAGATCGGGACCTTGTTGCCAAAGCCGCCGCCGATGTCACCGCCGACGACGCGGATCTTGCTCTCGGCGATGCCCGAGAGCATCGCGAGCACGGTACGCACCAGATGCGGCGCCTGGGTGGTCATGTAGACGGTGAGATAGCCGGTGGCCTTGTCGAAGGACGCGACGCAGCCGCAGGTCTCCAGCGGGCAGGGATGCACACGCGGATTGAGGATCTCCTCGCGGACGGTGATCGCAGCGCCCGCAAAGACCGCATTGGTGCGAGCCCGGTCTCCAGCCTCCCAGCTGAAGATGTGGTTCGGATGGGTGCGGGGACCGTGGCCGACCTCCTTCTTCTCGGCGATGTCCTCGCGGATGACCGGGGCATCGGCCGCCATGGACTTCCTGGGATCGACGATCGCCGGGAGTTCCTCGTAGTCGACCTCGACCAGCGCCGCCCCGTCGGCGGCCGCATAGCGGTCCGAGGCCAGCACCATCGCAACCTCCTGCATCTGGAAGCAGACCTTCTCATCGGCCAGTACCGCCTGCACGTCGCCCCCGAGCGTGGGCATCCAGTGCAGGTTGACCGGTTTCAGGTCCTCGGCGGTCAGGACGGCGATGACGCCGGGTGCGGCCAGCGCCCGGGACTTGTCGATCGACCTGATCCGTGCGTGGGCATAGGGACTGCGCACGAGGGCCCCGAAGAGCATGCCCGGCAACTTGATGTCGTCGACGTACTTGCCCTGGCCGCGAATGAAGCGGGCATCCTCCTTGCGCAGCAGCGAGGTGCCCATACCTTCGAGCTGCGCTTCGCGTTCCTTGAGTTCGGACAGGTCACCCATGGCTCTTCTCCTGAATCGTAAGGGGGTGTGCTAAGTGCTGTGCTAAAGGCTGTGTTAAAAGCTGTGGTAGGGGCTGTAATGCGCGAGTGCGCGACCCTCTAAGGTCGGGCCATCGCGCCCCTCAGGCCTGGGCTGCGGAGGTCGCAGTGGTGGCAGCGAGCTTGCGGGCGGCGGACTGGACCGCCTTGACGATGTTCTGGTAACCCGTACAGCGGCACAGATTTCCCGCGATGCCATAACGGATCTCGAGTTCGCTCGGATCCGGGTTTTCCTGTAGAAGGCGATAGGCCCGGGTCAGCATCCCGGGCGTACAGTAGCCACATTGCAGACCGTGCTCCTCGTGAAAGGCCTGCTGCAGCGCGTGCAGCACGCCGCTCTGCTCGAGTCCTTCGACGGTTACGAGCTCCGAGTCCGCGCACTGCACGGTCAGCACCGTGCAGGATTTGACTGAGGTGCCGTCCAGATCCACGGTGCAGGCTCCGCAGTGCGAGGTCTCGCAGCCGATGTGCGGACCCGTGTGGGCGAGCCGGTCGCGCAGCGTGTGAATCAGGAGTTCGCGGGCCTCCACCGAGACTTCAACGGGCTTGCCGTTCAACGAAAAGGACACTTTGTGCGGGTTGGCCATGCCGGTCTCCTCGGGTGTTGTGAGTTACATCGGGTTGGCGCGCGCGTGGGCTGCGAGGAGCGCACGGCGTGTCATCTCGCCGCTCATCGCGGTCTTGTAGGGCGCGTCGCCGCGCTGGTCGGGAGTCGGGTCGCAGATGCTCATCGCCAGGCGTGCAGCTTCGTTCAGGCTCGCCTCGCCCAGCGGCTTGCCCACCAGGGCGCGCTCAGCCGCGTGGGCGCGCAGCGGCGTGGCGGCGGCATTGGTGAGCGCAATCGCGACCCCCTCGACTGAGGCACCCTTCATGCGGAGCAGGACCGCAGCCGCTGCGGTCGCAAAGTCGCCGGTCTTGCGCTTGAGCTTCTGGTAGGACCAGCCGCTGCCTGGTGGCGGAATCGGGATGCGCACCTGGGTCAGGATCTCGTCCGCTTCAAGCCGCGTCGAATAGAGCCCGAGAAAATATCCGTCGGCCTTTTCCACACGCTCACCGCGCGGCCCCTTCACCACGAAGGAGGCATCGAGCGCGAGCATGAGCGCCGGATGGTCGTTGCCCGGATCTCCATGCGAGATGTCGCCTCCGATGGTCCCCCTGGAGCGGACCTGCGGATCGGCGATCCAGCCGGCACCCTCCACCAGCAGGGGTACGTGCGCCCTCAGGATCTCGGAGCGCAGCAGTTCGTTTTCGGTCGTCATCGCACCGATGTGGATCTCGCTGCCCACCTGGGTGATGCCGCGGAGGTCGGGGATCTTGCCGAGATCGATGAGGTGGCCGGGTTCCGCAAAGCGCAGCTTCATCATCGGCAGCAGGCTGTGTCCCCCGGCCAGAAGCTTGGCCTCGGGGCCGAGGTCGGCGAGGAGCTTGATCGCATCGGCGACCGAACGGGGCGCGTGGTAGTCAAATCCCGCAGGAATCATGGGCTCGGTCTCCTTGGTCACGTGTAGCGGGCGCACTAAGTGGTGTACTAAGCCGCATACNNTACTCAGCGGCGTACGCAGCGGCGTACTCAGCGGAGCAGTCGCTCACTCGGTGGCTCAATCAGCGGCTCGAATTTTCCCGGCAATCACTGTCGGGCAAACAATACCGACGGTGCGCTGCAGCAAGGCAATGTGCTGCACGAAGCTCCCCGCCGGCTGCACGAACTGTAGAACTCGACGCACGAGAGGCTGCCCAGGGCGGGCGCCTTGCGAGCTCCCGCTGACCCTAGCGCCGGGCGGCGGTCGGGGTGATGCCGAGGAGCTCCATGAGTCTCGGCACGCTCGTGCGCGCCACCGGCAGGCCGTTCTCGTCGCCGCCGCCGAGCTTCAGGGTGACCTTGCCGTCATCGCGCACGATCTGCTCGGCGAAGTCGAGATTGACGATGTAGCTGCGGTGGATGCGCAGAAACGAGCCGCTGTCTAGCCGGGCCTCGAGATCGCCGATTGTGAGATTGCTAAAGCTCGAACCCTGCGCCGTGTGCACCCACGTGTAGTGACCCTCAGCGCGCACATAGCGCACGGTGGCGATGTCGACCAGCACGATGCGGTTGCCTGCAATCGTCGGTATCTTCTGCAGATGCCGCTTGCTGTCCGCACGTGCAGGCCCCGTCTCCTCGCGCACCACCGCGTCGGTGATGTCGTAGAACACCAGCGTATAGCCGAACGTGTCACCGCGCTGGTCGGACATCTTGGAAACCTTGATGAGAAGGACGCGCTCCGGGATGCTGATGATCATCGTCATCGGCGGCGGGTTGCTGACCGGACACTCGGCCTGGTCGAGCAGGAATCGCACCTTCGACTGGGAGCGCTCCGGATGAAACGACAGCACGATCTTCTCGAAGGGCTGCACGTCTTCCACCGGCAGGACACGGCGCGCGAAGCTGTTCATCGCCACGACCTTCAGATCGTGGTCTAGCTGGACCAGCCCGACGTCGCTGCGCTCGAGCATGTAGGGCGGACTGGCATTGGCAATGCGGGCAGTCACTACCTGTCTCCTTGGGACGCAGCCAATCGGGGCGCCTTGCTCGTGCGCCTCTCGTTGGTGATCTGATATGTGCCATGAGAATATAGAAAATCCGGGCGGCCTCCAAGGATCTCTTGCAAGGCCACTGCTCTCAGGTGGGGCTTGTCGGGAGGCACATGTCGCCGCCTGTCGGCGTGCGTACCCGCCGCCATCCTCCCGTGTACCCGTGCCGCGTGCCCCACATGAGCCGAGGACCGCTTCGGCAAGAGGGGGGGGGCAGCAACAATGGACCAGTAAGAAGCGCAGCCGTCCGCGGGGTGGGGCGGCGTTCGTGCGGGCATGGGCAGGTTCTGATGTCCCGCTTGCTTTCCTAAGGGTTTCCTAAGGGTNNCCTAAGGTTTCCCTAAGGTTTCTCCAAGGGAAGGAAGGGTTTCGTGGTGCTGCCCGCGCTTGGCTGAACAATCATAGGGCAAGCTCGGAGAAGTAGAACTTCTCAGGGTTTTGGGGGTGATACACCGTGATTGCGGTTTACCGTAGCCCTTGGGGAGAGGAGAATTCGAAAAAAGCCAGCGCAAAACCCCTGGACTCGGTTGGAAGCCGGCGCGCCCATCTTGTCATGCGTGGCACGGGTGGCATGCGTGTCGGCGTGTGTCCCCGATTGAGCCGGCGCAAGGCGTAGCGCACCGATGCTCCAGACGCCCCCAAGTCGCCGGAGGCACGCGAGGCATCCGATACGCAGGGCGGGCTCGCGGTCGATGTCCAGATCAGGGCAAGCGGCGAGCGCCCTCGCGATTCAGGAGTAAGGATCAACCCATGCTGTTCCGGCTCCACCCGAAGATCAGGACCCACCCAGATCCAGTCGCGATTCGTCTCTGGACCATTCCGGGTGACCTGGGCATCGACCAGCCGCTGATCTGAACATGAATGCTCACAGAAGCCCGGCGGGACAGGGCCGATCTGGAGAGGCGCCGTCCGGCCTTGCCGGCCGCCTGATCTCGATCGTCTATGTCAGCCACTTGGCCAATGAGGCGAGCTTGGCCCTCGATGCCGAATCGATCGCCGAATATTCGCGCATCGGCGGGCGCAAGACCAAGATCACGGGTCTCATGGTCGTGCAGGGCGGCTGGACCTTTCAGGCCCTGGAAGGGGAGCGACGCGCCATCCTCGCGCTCTTCGACAACATCCAACGGGATTCCCGGCATACCGACGTCACCCTCCTGCACGTGGAGGACATCGCCCAGCGATCCTTCTCCACTTGGTCGAAGGTGTCGGTCCGAAGAAAGGAGCAACCCACCGAGACTGCGGCCCGTCTTGCCGCCGTCGTCGAGCGACTCACCAACCTGGGCGGGGTCTCGGCGCTTGACATCTTCCGGGCGCTGTTTGTGCCGAGCCTGAACGGGCCGCCCTTGTCGCGCAGCGATGCGCGCATCTGGCGACTCTCGTTTCTGAGTCCCTCGGGACTCTGGAGCGCCAATGTCATCCAGTATTTTGCGCGCCAGATGCAGCAGCGCGTCGGACGCACCTGGTTTAGCGCGGCCGTCGCAGATGATCCGGGCTCGCTCGTGGAGTACGTCGATTTCGACGACCGCGGATCGGGACATGTGCGGGGTATTTCATTTTTCAATGACGCGGTACTCAATCCGGCGCTGGCCGGGATCATGGAGAATGTGGCGGTGGTCGGTCTGCTCCTGAATTCCAGTGAGATCATGGAGGGCGAGCGGTACCTCGAAAGATTGCTCGGTCATCCTGTGGTCGAGCGCTATCACCCGGCGATCCTGCTCGTGTCCTCGCACCGGGCCCGTCTGGAGGCGATGATGAAATCCAGGCTCGTGGAGCGCAGCGGCCTCGTCTTTCGCGCGGCGAACCTGCGTGTGAGCGACTCGCCGGCGATCTGGCGCGAGGCCTTCACCTTTGGACGTGAACTGGGCCAGATTGGTGTCGCCGAGCATTCCCAGCTCGACGCGCTCGCCCGAGGCGTCGACGACGTCGAGGAGCGCCTCGCGTCGCGCGACCTGACGGCCACGTCCGTCACGGCGGACCTGACCGATGTCCACTACCGGGACGTGATCGAGCCGCTCCTGGAGGGTCCTCCCGTCCGTCCGCCGCCGCCCAAACCGCGCAGGTGAGAGCCCTCCAAGCGCCCGAGGGGTTCGGACGCATTTCGAGTCCATGAACGCAGCGTAGAGCCCGAGCGCAGCGCCGATCCACGGTGTCGAAAATTGCCTCAACCTTCGGGTAATTCCATTTGCCCCCTGATCCCCGAGAATGGAGACTCTATCAAGGAGCGTCCATGGGATGGATCCGTCGCTCATCGAAGCCACCGGCTCCTCGGACCGAAATTCCGCGTGCGTCCTACCCGAAGCTGGTGACCCCCCGACCGCTTCCCGGCCTCATCAGGGTCGGGCGGCCCGCGCTTTTCAGGCGTCTTTTCTTCGGATGGTGGCGGGGCTTTCGGGGCTGACCCGCACGGACTGTTGCCCGCCGCGCCCGCCCGCGCGACAAGAGGACGGCGCGCCCCTGCAGGCCCCCTACACTACAGCCTAAATTCCAACGTAAATTCGCGTATTCCCCGGATAACGATAGGCGCAATGCTTCGTTGCGACGCGGCGCGCCGTTTTCTAATGTGCTGGGTCCAGGCGCATTTGCGCCATACCGCAGAGGATCCATCTCATGCACACGCCCTTGGCGGTGACCGCTGCGCACGGACGCACTGCAGGAGTCCGTTCGCGGCGCCAGGCCCCCCCCGCGCAGTGCCAAGCCAGCAAAGAGTTCGTTACAGTGCCTCGGGGAGAGCCCTGCCGGATTGACGAAACAGGGCGAGGGGCCAAGCGTGCAGTTTGGTGCGGGTGGGCTTGCATGAGGAGTGGTCGCCGCCGACTCCTACTGGGCGCTTCTGCCTGGGGCACGCTCAGCGTGGCTGGGATGGTCGCCTCCCCGGCGACAGCTGAGAATCTGGTCTTAAGGGCAGGGGATCAGAAGGGTGGGCTGCGCGCCCTCCTCGAGGCCGCCGACCAATTGCAGGGGGTACCCTACGAATTGCACTGGAACGAGTTTCCAGCCGCGGCACCGCTTGCCGAATCCCTGAACGCCGAGGCGGTCGACCTGGGTCCGATCGGCGATGCGCCACTCATCTTCGCCCTCGCCGCTGGCGTCAGGATCAAGGCCTTTGCGGTGAACCGGTCCGACCCCTACGGCACGGCCATTCTGGTCCGCGCGGATTCGCCTTTTTCGGGAGCGGCCGATCTGAAAGGCCGGACCATCGGCACCAATCGCGGCTCGATCGGACACTACGTGGCCTTGAAGGCTCTCGCCTCCGTCGGGTTGAAACCTACCGATGCAGAGTTCCGCTTCCTGCCTCCAGCCGAGGCCAAGCTTGCGCTCACCCAAGGCTCGCTTGACGCCTGGGCGACGTGGGAGCCCTACACCGCCGTGGCCGAGACGGCGCATCATGCCCGGGTGCTCGTGAACGGGCGCGGACTGTCCTCGGGTCTGAGCTTTCTGGCTGCGACCGAGACGGCTCTGTCGACCAAGCGCCTGGCGCTGCAGGACTTTGTGGCCCGGGTTGTGCGCGCCCAGGCATGGGCTGCCGGGCATGTGGGCGAGTTTTCGACAGCACTGGCGCGAATCATCGGTATATCTGAGGAGGCGGCGCGGCTGCAGTTCGAGCGGCGCGCCCAGCGCTGGATCAGGACCGATGCCCAGGTCCTCGAGGACCAGCAGCGCACGGCCGACTTCTACCTGGAGGCCGGCCTGCTCCGGCAACGGCTCCAGGTCGCCTCCACCTTCGATACCACCTTTTCCGTCGTCTAGCAGCCCAGGCGGCCAGGGTACTTTGGCCCGGCTGGAGGCGAATGAAGACGCCGGCGAGTAACTCGGGATCGCGGGGCCCCCAAGATCGGGGGGGCTGCGTGCGCTCGTGAGGTGATCTGGTGCACAATTCTCCCTACCACCCGATCCTTCGAACTCCTATGGGATGAGCCCGGCCATGAGTCCTCCTGACCAAGTAGGTATCGAGACTGCTTACATGCAGGCTCTAAAGAGTTTCAACGCCAAGGGCGTGCCTGTGGGTTCCGCGCTCATGCTGGGCGACGCCGTGGTTGCGATCGGCCACAACCAGCGCTTTCAGAAGGGGAGCAACGTACTCCACGGTGAGATGGACTGCATTGAGCAGGCTGGGCACGAGTTCGATCTGTCGCGGGCGACTCTGTTCACAACACTCTCACCTTGCACGATGTGTACCGGGGCGATCCTGCTTTTTCGGATTCCACGCGTCGTGATCCTCGACAGCGTGAACACGACTGATTTCGAGACCAGCGAGGATCGCCTTCGAGCTGCCGGGGTCGAGGTGGTGAATGTCACGCACGCCCCTTCTATCGAACTTAATCGCAGATTCCAGACCGACCCCGATACGCGACCCAAGTGGACCGGCGACGTCGGTCGATAAGGCGTGATCTAGTCGGGCAGTCGGGCCCGCTTTGCGCCGAGCGGGCTGTTGTCGATGCACCCAGGGTGGGGACCCGATGGATTGCGACGCGGGCGCGTCGAGGGTTGGCTCTAGATGGCACGCGGACGACAGCAGGTGGATTCGATCGTCGCGCCCGATGCCCGCCGCGCCCTCGCGAACGATCCCCAAATGCTTCGCCCAAATGTCTTCACTGGGATGTCGGCACCAAAACCAAAGGGTCCAAGCTTGGAGTAATAAGCTCGACGTACCCAGCCAGGACGCCCGGGAATTCTCGCTCTACCGGCGGGTCGCGGGTGACCATCATGCCACGGTCCAAATTGGAGGCTTTGTCATGCTGAACGTCGTATTCGACCTGGGTGGTGTTGTCTTCGAGTGGGATCCCGACAAGATCCTCTCTGATTACTATCCGGATCCGGAATCGAGGCGCGCCATGAAGGCCGCGGTGTTCCAGCATCCGGACTGGCTTCGCATGGACCGCGGTACGCTCGCCGAGGCGGAGATGGTCGCTCGCGTGCGGGAGCGGACTGGCCGGCCTGAGGCTGAGGTCGGCGGACTGCTCGAGGCGGTGCGTGTCTCGCTCACCCCCAAGCCCGAGACGCTCGAATGGCTTCGCGCACTCGCAGAATCGGATGTCCCCCTCTACTGCCTCTCGAACATGCCGGCTAGCACATTTGCGTATCTTTCAGAGCGCCACGGATTCTTGGGACTCTTTCGCGGAACCGTGATTTCGGGTGAGGTAAAACTGATCAAGCCCGAGCGCGAGATCTTCGAGCTCCTGCTGGAGCGGTTCGGGCTGGCCGGGGAGCGTACCGTTTTCATCGACGATCACCTTCCCAATATCAAGGCAGCGCAGGCATTGGGAATCCACACCATCTGGTTTCAGGGCGCGCAACGCGCCCAGGTCGAGCTCGAAGGGCTCCTTCGGGCATGACCCGAGCGTTCGCGGCAACCGCTTGAGGGCATTTGGAAGCGCATTCGACGGGCATTCGGAGGGCATCACGCTTGAACTGCGTCGTCGGGTGACCGCCTCATGCTATTCCGTGCGACGCAGGATCTTTTCCAGACGGTGACCATCGACCCGGCCAAAGTACATGCCCGTTCTGCGGGCGAATGTCGCGTATCCATGGTGCTCGTAGAAGGCGAGCGCAGCGGGATTGTCGCTCCGGGCTTCGAGACGGATGGCGGCAATCCCGGCAGTCCGCGCCACATGCTCGAGCCAGAAGAGGACGGCGCTCCCCAGGCCCGCGCGACGGCGGCTCGCGCGCACCGCGAGGAGGCTCAAGTGCGCCGTGGTCTCCCGGTATCTCATGATGCCAAAGGCAGCAAGCGCCTCGGAGTCACGGACAACGGCGACGTTGGTCTCCGGATCGCGCATCGCCTGGGCGACGCGGGATCCGGTCCAACTCCAGGGTAGCCCGTACTCGATCTCGGTCCGTGACATCCGAGCGATCAGTGCAGCATCGTCCCGCGTGGCAAGGTCGATGACGGGTTCCTGAATCACGAAGGGTCCTCTGTTGTTTTTTACCGAAACGGCGGAAGGACGATCAACCCCTCTAAGATACCAGCGCGCGCCACTTCTTGTAATGGAGAATCTTGTCGCGGCGCCACCCTGCAAGCGACCGTCATCGGAAACCTCACCGAACGCCTTCGACTCGGCCATCCGGATCCCCGCGACTTCGGCAGAGGACCCGGTCAAGAGCCCGGTCANNGAGCTCGGTTACCAGGCCGCCAAAGTGAGGCGCCAGTCGTGCTCCGACATGGAATATGATCCAATACTGTCTGCTCCACCCCCTTCCCGCTTTCGCCGGGCCTCATCGTGCGATATCTCGGACGCGCACGCGTGCCGCGTGTAGTTTCCCCCTGGCACAAAGCCGAATGATTAATCCTTGGACTTCATGACTGAGCGTATCGACCTTCGTTCTGACACAGTTACGCAGCCCACCAACGCCATGCGCGCCGCGATGGCTGCAGCCCCCGTGGGTGACGACCAATATGGCGAAGACCCCAGTACCAACCGGCTTCAGGCGCGCTGCGCCGAACTGCTGGGCAAGGAGGCCGCCGTGTGGCTGCCCACGGGCACCATGGCGAATCAGGTGGCGTTGCGCACTCTGACGCGACCCGGTGATGAGGTGATCGCCAGCCGCGAGTCGCACGCCGCCTGGCACGAGGTGGGTGGTGCCGCGGCCAATGCCGGCGTGCAGATTCACGAGATCGGCGAGCGCGGCCGGTTCAGTGCGGACGAACTGCGTGCAGCCGTCAAGCCGCGCAACTTCCCGATCTTTCCCACGACCACCCTGGTCGAGGTGGAAAACACCCACAACCGTGCCGGTGGGGTGGTGGTTCCGCAGGCTGACGTGCTGCAGATCTGCGCAGCCGCGCGTGAACTCGGTCTCGCAACCTTCCTCGATGGGGCCCGCCTCTGGAATGCCAGTGCCGCGAGCGGCCGGGCGGTCGGTGAACTGGCTGCGCCTTTCGACCTGGTGGCGGTCGCTTTCAGCAAAGGTCTGGGCGCGCCAGGCGGCTCGCTACTTGCGGGATCCAAGGCCCTCATCGCCGCTGCCACCCGCCACCGCCAGCGGCTGGGCGGGGCCATGCGCCAGAACGGGATCTTCGCCGCCGCGGCATTGCACGCGCTCGACTTGCACGTGGCAAGACTGCCGGACGATCATGCCAACGCCCGCGCCTTTGCTGAGGCGCTGGCCGCGAGTGCCCCGGTGCAGCTCGATCTGGCGACAGTCCAGACCAACATCGTCGTCTTCCATTTGCCTGCCGCCCTGGCCATCGATGCGCCAACGCTGAGCACCTCGGCCCGTGCCCGTGGCATCCTCGTGAATGCATTCGGTCCGCGCACGGTCCGCGCCGTGACGCACCTGGATGTAACGCGCGAGCAGTGCGAAAGAGCGGCCGCCGTGCTCGCCGAGATCCTCGCAAAAGAGGGGTGACTTCGTCTTCCGCCAGGACAAGGGGGAGCGCGGGGAGAGGGCGGCGGGGAGTGCCTTCATTGTCACCGAAGCGCGATGGCGATCCATGAATCGGATAACATGGCCGCTGCTTCAGAGGGTGTCGTGCCTATGGGGCGCGAAGATCAGCGGTTCCCGCCTGGTCCCTTGGCTGCAGTGTCCGAGGGGGTCTCGAGCAAGGTGGCATGCCCATCCGGATCACGTACCAGAAGCGCCGCATGGTGTTCACCGGGCGGCACATCCACCGGTCCGGCAGAGACGTATGCGAAATGGCTGTTGCGTAGCACCGCATCGGCCGCCTCGACGTTTGCCTGCATGTCGATGTGCCAGCTCCATAGATCGTTTGAGACCGTGTCGGGAGGGAGCGGCCGACCCGTGCGTGGCGCCAGGTATTCGAGCAACTCGACGCCGGGGCCGTGCGCTGCGCGCAGTGACGTGATACGCAGCCGCGCGCCAAAAACACTATTCAGGCGCTCCTGCTCGATACCGTAATTCTCGCTGGTTCCGGCGATCTTCAGTCCCAGCATGTCGCGATAGTAGCCAAGGCTCTGAGAGGTGTCGGCGACCACGATCGCCGAATGGTCGATGCCGAGAAACACGCGATCCGTGGCGACGTGCCACTGCGGCGCGCCCTTACCCTCCGGAAAGTGCAGGATTTCCAGGAAGTGACCATCCGGATCACGGAAATAAAAGGCAGAGATACCACCTGCGGCGGGATTCCACTGGGGCAGGAGCTGTGGTTCGCTTGATACGAACTCGACATGATTCTCGCGCAACCACGCGAAGGCGCGCCCCATGTCGGAGACGATGATCGCAACGTGCTGGAAGGAGCGGTCGTTGCCTCTGGAGTCGACAGGCATCGGGCGGCCACGGGGTGCAATGAACTTTTCGAGTTTCAGAACCTCGTCGCCCAGCTTGAGCGTGACGATCCTCACGCGCAGCCCGAAGAGTCCGTAGAGATGCTCATAGGCATCCCCGGCAACTTCGCGGTCCGACACCGTCTCAAAATGCAGGACGTCGTGGTAGAAGGCGATGCTGCGCTCCATGTCGCCAACCGGCATCGAGATTGACTCGACTGCGCGGACCAGGGGTGGCGTGCCCTGGGTTTGGGGATCCTCGGGCAGAGCCGCACCGCTGGCGAGCAAGAGAACGAGCGCGATCCCATGACCAAGGCCAAAGGGCCGCCTCGCGTGGAACCTCCGGCGCACCCCATCCCAGGACTGCATGTTTGCCTTCGCGATCACGAGGGTGAGGTCCGGAGATCCGCCGCGAGCCGCTCGGCGGCCCGCAGCGACCAGGCAAAGATGGTGAGGGACGGGTTCACGCGGCTCGAGCGGGGCAGGATGCTGCCATCGACGACGTAGAGGGACTTCATGCCGTGGACCTGGCCGCGTGAGTCGACAACGGACCGGGTCGGATCGCTTCCCGCGGAGAGTGTGCCGCTGACGTGGGCGGTCCCCGCGAGTCCGACGCGCTCCGAAAAGGCCAGGAGGCCCGCACGGAGAAGGTCGAGCTTGAAACTTCGCACGAGACGCCGATGTTCGGCGGCCGCTGCCGGGATGCGGGCGACGTCGTAATCGATCACCGGCAGGCCCTGTGTGGCGTCCGAGCCCGCAATGACGCGATTCTCGGCATGCGCGCCGTCTTCAGTCTGGAGAAAGAAACCGTAGGCGCGGTTTCCCAGAAGGCGCGCGAGGGGGCGGGGCAGGAAGTCTGGCATCAGGGTGCTGATGAGCTCTCCATCAAAGCCCAGTGGCTGGACGCTGCTATGGGGCAGTTTCGGGTTGGTCAACAGGCGCGTCTTGCGGATCAGATCGGTCATGGACGTGGTCGAGATCCCGACAACGGCCGTCAGGAGATGGTATTTCAGGTTACGTCCGACCGCATTGGCGCAGGGCACTACCGTGTTCAGCCTGTGCGCATCCAGGTAGCGCTGCAACAGCCGTGGCGAGTGGAGGGCACCGGCTGCGAGCACGATGGCACGTGCGTGCAGTTCGCGTCCGTCCTCGAGAACAACGCCGCGGATGGTCGTCGCATCAGTCGCCGCGCCGATGAGTTCACGCACGGCCGCGCCCGTCTGGACTGTCAGATTCGCAAGCTCCCGCAGCGGTGCCAGAAATGCAGTCTCCGCGTCGGCCTTCAGCCTGGCCACCGATGCAAAGCCGTCGAAGTGGCGCGCTTCGAGCGGGTTGGCGACGATACTGGCGGCAAGCCCCATCGGTAACGCGTTCGTCTCCCAGGGTGGGGCACAGCGCGCCAAGCGGCGCTCGATACGCTCGAGATCGGCTTCACTGTCGAACTGGCGCACGTCCAGGAGCTTCTCAGCCTGCTCGTAGTAGGGCTCCAATTCTTCATAGCTGATCGGCCAGCCCGGGCACTGGTGGGCGGCATCCGCTTCGAACTCGTGGCGACCGTAACGGAGCAGTGCCGCGCCATACCACTTGGTCTTCCCGCCCAGGTTGAAGTGCTCTTCGGGGGCGAAACGGCGACCGTTTCTGTCGAGCCAGGGCTCGCGGCTCTTGAAGACGCCCTCGTGGACCACCTGGTTGAAGTCGAGCGTACTGCCATCCTGGGGGAGGGGCTGTCCCTTCTCGAGGAGCGCCACGCGCAATCCGTCCCTAGCGAGCCGAAAGGCTGCCGCGGCACCCCCGGCACCGGAGCCGACGATGATGACGTCATAGGATTCGGGAGCGGTCATTGCAGCCTTTCAGGGAACGAGGAGGAGCGCTGTCCGGTTCCGGCTGGCCTGTGGCCGCAGTGGATGCAGCGATGTTCTGGAGAATGGAGCAGCTTTGCACAGCCTGGCGCAGGAGTCGCGCGCCATGTCATGGTCCAGCCCGCAACCTGCATTCCGAGCACCGGTGCGGTGAAGTAGATCCACAGATCGGTCCAGATGCCAGCGGGCAACGCCGAGGCGAGCGTGCGCGCGGGATTCATGCTCATCCCGGAGACCGGCGCCTCCACCGCGACGTAGGTCGCGACCAGCAGCCCGGCGATGAGGCCAGTAAATCGCGCGTAGCGCCGAGTATTGGAGACCCGCAGAATGACCCACATGAGGAACCCCGAAATCGCGAACTCGGCGAGGAACGCCCCCGAGGCTCCGAAAGCACCGGGTACGGTCACGACGTAGCTGACCGGCGGCGCCTGAAACGCGTCGCGCAGCATGTACGAGGTCAGCCACACCCCACATACGCCGCCTGCGAACTGCGCGATGATATAGAAGACAGCGTCCCAGCCCGACATCTTCCCGAGGCGCCAGAAGGTCAGCGTAACGGCCGGATTCATGTGCGCGCCGGAGAGCTTTCCCCAGGGTGAGTAGATGAGCGCCACCGCCGTCAGACCCATCGCGATGCCGACCAGGGCGCGCCTGAGGTCGGCGTTCGGGATCGCGGTGCTGGCTGGTGATCCAGGCCAGAAGAAGAGCGTCGTGAAAAGTCCGGCGGAGATCATGAACACGCCAAGCGCCCACGCCTCGATGAGGTACTCCCGCCAATGGAGTCGCAGCGCGACGGTGGAGTGGAGGGGTTGCGGATTCACGTCCATGGTGCCCGGTGGGGGGTCTGGAGATACCCGATGATGCCACGATGGGACAGCAGGCTGGTGATCCTCATGCGATCTGGGTCACGCCCGATCGCCGCCCGATCGCAGCCCGATCGCGGCCCGAGGCGCCCACCCGCCAGGACTGGGCGAAGGGCGCGTCCACTGGCCCGGAGGGAGAGCCGCCTCGTCCACGGGCATGTCCACGTCAGAAACCCCGCGCCTTGACGCTCAATCGCGCGCGATCTCGCGCGGCTGAAGCAGCTTGGCGACCAGACCGGTCCACCCGGTCTGGTGGGACGCACCCACACCACGGCCGCTGTCGGCGTGGAAGTATTCGTAGAACAGCACATGGTCCCGGAAATGCTCATCCTGCTGGAGCCTGGGGCTGTCCGCATAGACTGCCCGCAACCCCTTCTCGTCCTTCAGGAAGATGTTGCAGAGCCGCCTCGCGATCTCGGCTGCAGCCGCATCAATCGACATGAAATGCCCGGAGCCCGTCGGGCACTCGATCCTGAAATCATCACCATAGTAATGATGAAATTTCTGCAACGACTCGATCAAGAGGTAATTGACTGGAAACCAGATCGGCCCGCGCCAGTTGGAGTTGCCGCCAAAAAGGCCAGAATCGGACTCTGCGGGAAGATAGCGCACGCTGAGGTCCACTCCCCCGTGATCAAAGACATAGGGGTGCTGCTCGTGGAACTTGGAGAGGGCTCGGATTCCGTAGTCCGACAGGAATTCCGTCTCGTCGAGCATGCGCGCAAGCAGGCATTTCATGCGATGGCCGCGCAGCAGCGAGAGCAGCCTGCGATCCCCACGGCCGGGCTCGTCCCAGTGCGAGACGAGCGCTGCGAGATCCGGACGGTAGCGTAGAAACCAGAGAAGACGTTCCTTGAAATCGGGTAACCGGTCGAGCAGTTCCGGCTCCAGTGTCTCAACGGCGAAAAGCGGAATCAGCCCGACCATCGAGCGCACCTTCAGGGGAATGAGCGTCCCGTCAGGCAGATGCAGCACGTCGTAGAAGAACTTGTCGCCCTCATCCCATAGGCCATCGCCAGAATCCCCCACGTTGTTCATGGCCTCGGCAATGTTCAGGAAGTGCTCGAAGAACTTGGTGGCCAGATCCTCATACACGGGATTGTGCTGGGCAAGCTCCAGCGCGATACGCATGAGGTTCAGGCAGTACATCGCCATCCAGCTCGTCCCGTCGGCCTGGTCGAGGTGTCCCCCCGTGGGCAGTTCGGCGCTGCGATCGAACACTCCGATGTTGTCCAGTCCGAGGAAGCCGCCCTGGAACACGTTGTGACCGTCGGCATCCTTGCGGTTCACCCACCAGGTGAAGTTCAGCAACAATTTGTGGAACACGCGCTCGAGAAAGACGAGATCGCCCTTGCCGCCCTGCCGGTTCCGATCCATCTGGTAGACGCGCCAGGCGGCCCAGGCGTGCACCGGCGGATTGACGTCGCCAAACGCCCATTCGTAAGCCGGGATCTGACCATTCGGATGCATGTACCACTCGCGCAAGAGGAGCACCAGTTGCTCCTTGGCAAATTCCGAGTCGACCAATGCGAAGGCGAGCGTATGGAAGGCGAGATCCCAGGCTGCAAACCAGGGGTATTCCCACTTGTCCGGCATCGAGATGATGTCGGCATTGTTCAGGTGCCTCCATTCCGAGTCGCGGCCATGCTGCCTCTCGGCGGGGGGTGGGACCTGCCCCGGATCCCCTCTTAACCATTGTGGGACGTCGAAGTAATAGAACTGCTTGCTCCAGATCATGCCGGCGAGCGCCTGACGCTGGACACTGCGGGCATCGGCTTCACCGAGATCGCGCTGCAGCTCATGATAGAACCCATCGGCCTCGGCGATGCGCTCGGCGAAGATCTTCTCGAAGTCCTCGAAAGGCGTCTCCAGAGACTCCTTCGAGAGCCGCAGCTGGAGGGTGATGCTACCGAGTGCGGGGACGTTGAAGTGGACATGCGCCGCCGCCTTGGTGCCCGCGCCAGTCTGACTGACGGCTCCCGGACGAGCGGCGACGAGATACTCGTGGATCCCGTCCTTGAATGGCCCGGAAGCCTCGATGCCGAAGATCCTGGGCCCGTTCGTGACATTCTCTGTCAGGAGCCACTCCAGGTCTTTCACATCCTCGCCGCCAATCGCGCAATGAAACGTGCCAAGCGTCTCATGTGCGGCGATGAGAACCGAGCCCGCGACACGTAGCGAGGGTCTCGGCTGGTCAGGGTTCCAGCTCCAGGTATTGCGAAACACGAGTTGGGGGAGAAGATGCAGCGGTGCGGGCTCGTCACCGCGGTTGAACGCGGTGACGCGCATGAGCACGTCATCCGGGCTCGACTGGGCATATTCGACAAAGACGTCAAAGTAGCGATTCGCGTCGAACACCCCGGTGTCGATGAGCTCGAACTCCGGGTCGTTCCGCCCGCGGCGATGATTCTCGGCGACGAGCGCCTCGTAGGGGAAGGCTGCCTGCGGATACTTGTAGAGCATCTTCAGGTAGGAGTGACTCGGTGTCGCGTCCAGGTAGTAGTAGAGCTCCTTCACGTCTTCGCCATGATTGCCCTCCCCATTCGTAAGACCGAAGAGGCGCTCCTTCAAAATCGCATCCTGCCCGTTCCACAGGGCGAGCGACAGGCACAGGATCTGGTTGTGATCCGAAAATCCAGCGATGCCGTCCTCGCCCCAGCGGTAGGCGCGACTGCGCGCCTGGTCGTGGGTGAAGTACTCCCACGCATCCCCGTGGGGACTGTAATCCTCGCGTACGGTCCCCCACTGACGCTCGCTGAGGTAGGGCCCCCAGCGCTTCCAGGCCGGATCGAGTGAGGTGCACTCGGCTACTCTTTGTTGTTCGATATTCATGAGATCTTTCTTGCGGTGAGTGCTCAATCCGCGTTGGAGAAGTGCTCCAGCAGCGGCGCTTCCTGGAGGCGTGGCAGGCCTCGCCCATTCTCAACGGGTTGCGCAGGGCAGCCCGATGGGGGCCGCGGGCAGGGGTGCCCCACGGTTCTGATCAACCTGATATGCGCATCCCTCATTCTCAGCTCTTCACCCGGCATCGCGCCTGAAATCTCGCCTGCTCATGCCAGGCGGTCGCTGCAACCTCCGCATAGGCTGCCTCCAATTGAAGGGCAAGGCTCGCTTCCATGGCGGAGTGGTCGATCGGACAGCCCGATCCTTACTTCCGTGAGGGCCAGGACCTGCAGGCTGAAGTGTCATCCCGACCGAGGGTGGTGCCAGCGTTGCCAGTCGATTGGCCATGAACAGGGGGCCACCCCATCCAGCGCCGCCCTTCAACGGACCTCCAGCATCCGGTTGCCTGACGCATAGCGCCTCAAGCCCATGTTGAACACCGTGACGGCGACGATCCCGTAGCCCAGTGCGGCCGCGGCCAGGGCGGCCATCATCGCGAGGTCCATCGTGCGAAACGCCTCCACGGGGAGGAATGCGACGAAACCCGCCGGAACCACGGTCAACAGGATCACTTTGACCATGATGGGGAATCCGTTTTGCGGATAGGTGGAGATGATGATGAAGCTCTCGAGCAACTGGTCCGTAAGCCGGCTCGACGGGCTGCTGTAAAACGGCAGGCAGTTGATGACCAGGGCGGTTGAGAGTATGACGAGCGAGGAGAGGAATCCGAGGAATACGAGCACGAGGATGCCTCCCAGCCCCTGATGACCGAATGCGACCCAGATGACCGGTGCCGAGATGATGTCACCCAGTCCGGCGATGCGGCATTCGCGAAACATCAGTCCCCTGAATCTCCCCATGCCT
>PLEY01000052.1 GCA_003136595.1 Burkholderiales bacterium | reverse complement strand
AGGGGCTCGCACGACTGGGCATCGTGCATGAGACCACGCTTTCTTACAGTCCTTACCAGAACGGGAAGTGCGAGTGCGTCTGGGGCAGCGTTGAAGGGCGACTGATGGCGATGCTCGAGGGCGTCGCTGATCTCACGCTCGCCACATTGAACGAGGCGACGCAGGCCTGGGTCGAGTACGAGTACAACCGTGCCGTGCACTCCGAGACCGGACAGACGCCGCTTGCGCGCTTCCTGGCCGGCCCCGAGGTGCTGAGACCCAGCCCCGACAGCGGCGCGCTGCGAGCAGCCTTCATGCGCACCGAACGTCGCACCCAGCGCGCCAGCGATGGCACGCTGGTGATCGACACACAGCGCTTCGAGGTCCCCAGCCGCTACCGGCATCTGCGCGAGATCCACGTGCGCTACGCGAGCTGGGATCTCTCACACGTGCATCTGCTCGATGAGCGCAGCGGCCAGATCCTGTGCCGTCTCTACCCGCAGGACAAGCAGCGCAATGCCCAGGGGATGCGCGCGCCGCTCGAGCCTCTGGCGGGCAGCGCGCCGGTGACCACGATCGCTGCGGCGGCGATGGCCAATACCACCGGCACGATGGCACCGCTGCTCGCCAAGCTCATGGCGCAGCAGGCCGACACCGGCCTGCCGCCGGCCTATCTGCCTAAGGATGAACCACCCATTGAAGGATCTGATCCATGAACAAGAAGCTACTGTCCCTGTATGGCTTGAAGTGGAACCCGTTCGCAGCCGAGGTGCCGGTCGATGCCCTCTACGTCAGTCCCCGCCTGGACTCGTTCTGCTGGCGCGTCGAGCAACTGGTGGGCGAAGGCGGCTTCGCGCTGGTCACCGGTGTACCCGGCGTGGGCAAATCCGTGACGCTACGTGTGCTGGCCGAGCGAGTGTCGGGCCTGCGCGATGTGCAGGTCGGGGTGCTGTCGCGGCCGCAGGCCGGCATGGCGGATTTTTACCGCGAGATGGGCGAGCTGTTCGGCGTGGAGCTGCATCCGCACAACCGCCATGGCGGGGCCAAGGTGCTGCGGGCGCGTTGGCAGGGGCACATCGATGCCTCACTCTCCCGTCCGGTGCTGATCGTCGACGAAGCCCAGGAGATGCAGCTGTCCGTGCTCAGCGAGCTGCGTCTGCTCGGCTCGGCGCGTCTGGACTCGCACCTGCTGCTCACCGTGGTGCTCGCCGGCGATGCACGCCTGCTCGAGCGCTTCAGGGCCGAGGAGCTGCTGCCGCTGGGCTCGCGCATGCGTGTGCGGCTCACGCTCGATCGGGCAACGCCTGAGGAACTGCGCGAGTGTCTGACGCATGCACTGGTCAAGGCCGGGGCGCCCAAGCTCATGACACCTGAAGTCATCGCCACGCTGTGCGATCACGCCCAGGGGAACCTACGCGCCCTGATGATCATGGGGGGCGAACTGCTGGCCCTCGCCGCGCAGCGCGAGGCCCGATCGATCGATGAACAACTGTTCTTCGAGACCTTCACCCCACCCTCCAGCGCGACACAGCTGAAGGTCGCCGCACGCAAGCGGTGAACACGTTGCCGGTGGAACCNNCTGGACCTGGCCGTCGCGGTCGCCTCCGGCACGCCCTGTCTGCGTCACTTCCCCGTGCCGCACCCTGGTCGCGTACTGCTCTATGCCGCCGAAGATGCCCTGCACGTCGTGCGCCGCCGGCTCGAGGGCATCTGTGCCGCCGCGAACTTATCTCTGCAGGAGCTCGACGTTCAGGTCATCACCGCGCCCACCGTGCGGCTGGATCTGCCGGCCGATCGCGCTCGTCTGGAGCGCACCGTCGAGCAGCTCAAACCGCGCCTGCTGATCCTGGATCCCTTCGTGCGCCTGCATCGCATCGATGAGAACGCCAGCGGCGAAGTCGCCCCCTTGCTCGCCTTCCTGCGCGAACTGCAGCGTCGCCATGCTCTGGCCGTACTCGTCGTGCATCATGCCAAGAAGGGCGCCGGCCACGTGCGCGCCGGTCAAGCGCTACGCGGCTCCTCCGAGTTCCACGCCTGGGGCGACTCCAACCTGTACTTGCGCCGCATGGGCGACGAACTGACGCTGAGCGTCGAACACCGTGCAGCCCCGTCGATGCCGATCATCGCCCTCGAACTTGCACAGGACGGTGACGCCTTGGCGCTGCAGGTGCACGCGGGCAGCCCAGTCCTGTCCGAACCGGAAGCGCCGACCATCGATGAGCGCATCCTCGGCGCGTTCAGCGAATCGGAGCGCGTCATCCCCATCGCAGAACTACGCTCGCTGTGCCGCGTGCGCAAAGCCACCCTCTACGCACGCCTGACCGAGCTGGTCAGCGCCGGTCGCCTCGTGCGCTCTGCCGACGGTTATCGACTCGCCACCGCCTGAGCATCCTCCGCCGCGCAGGCTGCTCACGCCTCGACAGCCCAGCGGTTCCCGGTTCCCGCTCCCATACGCTCTACAACAGCGCCGAACCGGAACTGGGAACCACCATCAAATACCGCGATCGAAGGCCCATCAGAAAGCGTGGTCATGCTCATACGACGCGCGCGCTTCCCGGTGCAGAAGACCCTGGATCAGTTCCAGT